>JAGWPD010000067.1 GCA_028870705.1 Gammaproteobacteria bacterium | reverse complement strand
GGTGTGGATGCGCGACTGGCTGTACCTGTCGACCGCCTCCGTCCAGCACGTGCCGGAACTGGACGCACCGGTGCGTGGCCTGGCGCTGCCGCGCGCAGTGCTGCGCAAGATCTATGCCGGCAACGCCGAACGCTGGTTTGGCGCCGTCTGGAATGCCTTGCCCGGCGCTCCCGGCGCCGCCACGGCGCGCTGAAGCTCAGCGGTCCGCGGGCCTCACTTCGATCAGCAGCGAGTGCTTGAAATCGGCATCTAGCGTCGCTGCGGGCGCGCGCACCGCTCCCAGGTCCCGGTCATGGACGTAATCGCGCACGCGGTACCGGCCCGGAGCGAGGCCGCGCAGTTCGATCGTACCGTGATACCGCTTGGCGTAGAACGCGTAGTACATCGCTCCGCCCTTGGCGATCACGTGCGTCTCGGGAACGTCGAAGCCGATGTCGTAGAGCGTGCCCAGGTACTCGCCGTCCACCAGCCGCAGCCGCTGGAACAGCCGCGTCCACTTGGCCCATAGCGCCGCGCGTTCCGGCGTCAGCAGCAGCTTCGGATCTTTCTTGCCGGGTGCCCCGGGCCAGGCGAACTGGGTACCGATGATCCCGCCGACGCCGAAGGTCGATGCGAAATCGGTACCGCCCTCGCTCAGTTCCACGAAATCCCCGAGGTAGGCGTTGCGATCGCCGAGCAGCGCCTTGATGGTCTTGCCCTTGAGGCGTACCTGCCAGGAGCTCTCGGGATCCGAGGCGACCGTCATGTTCAGGTAGGGCATCGTGAAGAACGAGTAGCCGGTACCACAGGGGCAGATCTCGACCACGGCGCCGGGCCTGGTCTGCTGCGTAGCATTCCAGATCGCCTTGAAGAAATCAGGCAGGTGTTCGGCGGCCTCCTCCGGCTCCGCATGGTGGTGCGATTTATTGAAGCAGGGCGGCGCCGCGTTGAGGTGCTGACCGTCGATCTTCAGGCCATCGAATCCCCACTCGCCGAGCGCCTTGCGCACGAACGCCGCCGCATCATCCTGCACCGGCCCGTAG
Organism: Gammaproteobacteria bacterium; assembly: GCA_028870705.1. Classification (GTDB taxonomy): domain Bacteria; phylum Pseudomonadota; class Gammaproteobacteria; order Steroidobacterales; family Steroidobacteraceae; genus FEN-1191. The sequence goes on along the minus strand of JAGWPD010000067.1, from coordinate 4,556 downwards.
GCGGGACAGAGATAATTGGCATCCCACCAGCTGATGTGCCGCGGCGTACCGTCGGCATTCTGCAGCAGCCAGTCGTGGTGTTCACGGTCGGTGCGCGACCCCGGATCGGCGGCCAGCGGCGCCCACCACAGCTGCGCCTTCATGCCCGCGGCGTGGATGCGCGCCACCATAGCCTTCATGTCGGCGTCGCCGGCCGGAAACTTGGCCCGGTTGGGGGTCCAGTCGCCTTCGGCCACCTGCCAGCCGTCGTCGAGCACTGCCCAGCGGAAGCCGAGCTGCCTGACGATGGGCAAGGAGTCGATGACCTGTTCGGGCGTGAATTCCCGGCCATAGCCCCAGGCGCACCAGGACGGCTCGAAGGCATCCGCCGGCGCGACATTCAGTTTCAACCCCTGCGCCTGCATGATGCCGCTGTAGGCACGGAGCGTGGCGAAGTGATCGCCGTGATGCACGCTGACGAAGCTGCGCAAGGTATCGAAACCCGCGCCGGGCGCGAGCTCGAAATCGCGCTGCACGCTCAGGCCGAAGCGCGCATTGCCCGCGCCAGCGCGCTGCAGCGGGAGCGCAGCCAGCTTCGGCATCAGTTCCACGTGGCCTATGGCGACGCCGACGTCCCGCCGCCAGACATCCAGCACCGGCGTGCCGCCGCCATAGTCATCGGCGTTCATGCCGAGGAAATTGCCGCGCGCGTAGCCCGGCGGCACCGGCAGCAGCCAGTCCGGACGATTCTCGTAGCTGGCGCTCTGGTAGGACCAGAAAGCCGGTTCGCGCCCGCCGGCTTGCGGCTCCAGTTCGTAGCGATCGCTGATGTAGCCGCGCACGCGCAGTGGCGAGCTGCCCTCGTTGGTGTAGCGCACGCGCAGCAACAACCAGTGCGGATGCGCGGGATAGGCCGTGACCTCGACGCGCTTGACGATGGCGCCAGAACGCCCAGTCAGCGACACGCTGTGCCCGCTGCCCAGCGCGTCGGTGATGTCGGCCTCGGTGCGGGCCTCGAATCTGAAGCCTTGCAGTTCGCCGTCAACGGTCAGCAGCGTTTCCGAATCCGCGAACGGGCCCAGCGGAGTCGCCACGGCGGCCGTCGCGACGACGCGCGTGCGCATTTGCGCGTCCATGTCGAGCCGGATTCCGTTACCCTGGATCGAGGTGAATCCGGCAGTCAGCAGGAGTGCGGTGGCGAGCATGGGGCGCGATCATAACGCGACTCCCACGACCCGCACGCTGAGCCGGCCGGGAGTGGCAGGCGCCGGCCAGGCGAGGCCGGCCGACACATCGGTGGGCAAGGGCCCGGGGTTCAGCTAGACTAGACATAAACTGCGACATGTTGCCTACGTCTTTGACCAGACTGCCTTTTTTAGGAACCCCGTGCTGATGGATCCAACTCTCTCCGAGCAACAGGCTGCACAGCTCCTGTCGGGCGGCAATGCCCCGTTCATGGAGGACCTGTACGGGCACTGGCAGCGCGATCCGGCTTCGGTGCCCGGGCAATGGCGTGGATATTTCGCATCGCTGTCGGTGGCCGCCACGTCGAGTGGTGCCGTGGCGGCGGAGAGTGAGAAACAGGGCGCCGTCTCGCGTCTGGTGCAGACACTGAGCAACCGCGGTCACCTGGTCGCGAACATCGATCCGCTCGGGTTGATGAAGCGCGAGCGCCCGCGGGTGCTCGACCCGGGCTACGTGGGGTTGGGCGAGGCGGATCTCGACGCCGAGTTCTACACCGGCAGCCGCAATGGCTGGATCCCGAAACGCGCCACGCTGCGCGAGATCCTCGCGCGCCTCGAGCAGGTGTACTGCGGCACGATAGGCGCCGAGTTCGCGCATGTCTCCGACACCGACGAGCGAATGTGGCTGCAGGATGAATTCCAGCTCGGCCGAGTCCAGCAGCATTTCAGCGCGGAGGAACAGCGCAACATCCTCTGGCAGCTCACCGCCGCGGAGGGGCTCGAGCGCTACCTGCACACCCGCTTCGTCGGGCAGAAGCGCTTTTCGCTCGAGGGTGGCGAGGCGCTGATCGTGCTGCTCGATGAGCTCGTGCAGGTCAGCGGCCGCGGCGGGGTCGAGGAGACCATCATCGCGATGGCGCATCGCGGCCGGCTCAACGTGCTGGTCAACGTGCTCGGCAAGTCGCCGGGTGACCTGTTCTCGGAATTCGAAGGCAAGGCGCAGCACGACCAGGGCTCGGGCGACGTCAAATACCACAAGGGCTATTCCGCGGACCTGCGCACGCCGGGCGGCAACGTGCACGTGATGCTGGCCTTCAATCCCTCGCACCTCGAGATCGTGAACCCGGTGGCCGAGGGTTCGGTGCGCGCGCGCCAGGAGCGGCGCGGCGACGAGCGCGGCGAGAAGGTCCTGCCGATCCTCGTGCACGGCGATGCGGCGTTCGCCGGACAGGGCGTGGTGATGGAAACGCTGCAGATGTCGCAGACGCGCGGCTATGGCACGGGCGGCACGATCCACGTGGTGATCAACAACCAGGTGGGCTTCACCACCAGCGAGCCGCGCGACGCGCGCTCGACCAGCTACTGCAGCGACGTCGCGAAGATGATCGAGGCGCCGATCCTGCACGTCAACGCGGACGACCCCGAGGCGGTGATCTTCGCGACCCGCTTCGCGCTGCGCTATCGCCAGGTCTTCCGCAAGGACATCGTCATCGACCTGGTCTGCTACCGCCGGCTCGGGCACAACGAGGCGGACGAGCCGGCGGCCACGCAACCGCTGATGTACCGCGCGATCCGGCTGCATGCCCCGGTGCGCAAGCTCTACGCCGAGCGGCTGGCCGCGGCGGGCGTGCTCGGCACGGGCGAGGCCGAGCAGCTGGTCGAACAATACCGCCAGGCGCTCGACGAGGGCCGCCACCAGCTGCACCCCTCGCTCGGCATGATCGGCAACAAGTACACCGTCGACTGGTCGCGCTACCAGAGCGTGGATGCGCGCGAGCCGGTCGGCACGGCGGTCGCGCCGCCGAAGCTCGCCGCCCTTGGCCGGCGCATCCTGCAGTACCCGGATGGCTTCACGCTCCACCCGCGCGTGGCGCAGATCGTCATCAATCGTTCGAAAATGCTCGCGGGTGCGTTGCCGCTCGACTGGGGCTGTGCCGAGACGCTCGCGTATGCCTCGCTCCTTGACGAGGGGTTCGCGGTGCGCATCTCCGGGCAGGATTGCGGGCGCGGCACCTTCTTCCACCGCCATGCGGTGCTGCACGACCAGAACAGCGATCGCACTTTCACTCCGCTGCAACACCTCGGCGAGCAGCAGCCGCGCTTCACGATCGTCGATTCACTCCTTTCCGAGGAAGCGGTACTCGGTTTCGAGTACGGCTACTCGAGCACCAGCCCCGATTGCCTGGTGATCTGGGAAGGCCAGTTCGGCGATTTCGTCAATGGCGCGCAGGTGCTGATCGACCAGTTCATCAGCTCGGGCGAAGCCAAGTGGGGGAGACTGTGCGGTCTGACGCTGTTCCTGCCGCACGGCTACGAAGGCCAGGGACCGGAGCACTCCTCGGCCCGGCTCGAGCGCTTCCTGCAACTGTGCGCCGAGAACAACATGCAGGTATGCGTGCCTTCGACCCCGGCGCAGATGTTTCACATGCTGCGGCGCCAGATGCTGCGGCCCCTGCGCAAGCCGCTCATCGTGATGACGCCGAAGAGCCTGCTGCGCCACGAGCAGTCGGTGTCGGCTCTGGCCGAACTGAGTGGCGGTGGCTTCGCGACCGTGATCGACGATGTCGATGCGCCTGCACCTGCCGGCGTGCGGCGCATCGTGTTCTGCAGCGGCAAGGTCTACTTCGACCTGCTGCAGGCGCGCCGCACCGAAGCGCTCGCGGGCGTGGCGATCGTGCGCATCGAACAGCTCTATCCATTCCCTGCCGCGGAGTACGCGGCGGTATTGGCGCGCTACCCCAATGCGGCCGACCTGATCTGGTGCCAGGAGGAACCGCAGAACCAGGGCGCGTGGTTCCAGATCCGCCATCGGCTGCAGGAACAGGCCGGGGAAGCGCGGCTCGTGCATTATGCCGGGCGCGCGCCGGCTGCGGCGCCCGCGACGGGGCTCGCGCGCATCCATGCGACCGAGCAGCGCGAGCTCGTACAGACCGCACTGACTGCCGTGACCGCGCAACAGACTGCTTTGCGCCTGCCGCGTCTGACGGTGTCGGCCGCGCTGAACCCGGGTGCGGCAGCGCCCAAGAGGATATCGTCATGAGCGTCGAGATCAGAGTGCCGCAGTTGCCGGAATCGGTTGCCGACGCGACGCTGGTCGCGTGGCGCAAGCAGCCGGGAGAGAGCGTCAGCCGCGATGAGAACCTCGCGGATCTCGAGACCGACAAGGTCGTGCTCGAGGTGCCATCGCCGGTCGCCGGCGTCGTGCAGGAAATACGCGCGCCGGCGGGCAGCACGGTCAAAAGCGGCGAGCTGCTGGCGGTGATCAGCGCGGCCGGCGTCGCGCCCGCGATCGGAGCGGCCGCTGGTCCGGCGCCGGCGGTGACCACGGCTGCAGTGGCGGCGCCCAAGCTGGGGCCGGCTGCGCAGCGCGTGGCGGACGAGCTCGGGCTCGGC
>JAGWPD010000066.1 GCA_028870705.1 Gammaproteobacteria bacterium | reverse complement strand
GCCGCGCCACCGCCGCCCCACAACCACAGTGCGTTGGCCTCGAGCAGGCCACGCGCCGCACGTGCGCGATTGACCGGATGCTCGTGCAGCCACATCTCGATCTCCGCGCCCAGCCGGCGCAGCGCTCGCGCCGCCTCGCCGCCCGGAAAGCCGCCGCGCGGATCCATCCCCAGCCAGCGTGCCGGATCGTGGCTGCTCACGCGATCGGATGCGAGCGGAGCGCCGCCCGCGAGCAGCAGCTCGCGCCGCCCGGTGGCATGGAGCGAATGGCCGGAATCCGCGAACACGCGCGGGAAATCCGCGGCCAGAGCCGCCTGCTCGTCCGGATCGAGCTGCAGCAGGCCGGCCGGATGCAGCCGCACGGTATCCAGTCCGGCGATGAAGTGCACCGGTGTCGCCAACCACAGCGGCTCATCGGCCGGCACGCCGGACACGGCCGCAGCGGCGATCGACGCCGGTGGCGACGCCGCCTGCGTGCCATCGCCGAATTGGCCCCACAGCCACTCGCGCCAGCCGTTCGGCGCCGGGCTCACCTCGCCAAGCTGCAGCCAGCGCTCGAGTGCCGGCAGGCGCGGCAGCGCGGACTCCGTCGCCGCGTCGAGGCGCGCGGGATAGAGATCACGGAGCACGAGGATGAGGCGGGGCACGGTGGTATCGTAACGGGCATGCGCCTGGTACTGGACAGCGACCCGCAAATTCTCACCGTACGGCGCTACGGACCGGGCGAGATCGAAGTCGCCGGCCAGGTGCTCAGGGCGCCGTGCATCCTGAGCCCGGCCCGACTGATTGCCGACTGGACGGCGTCGAGCGCGGCCGAGCTGGATGAGGCGGCGCTCGCCCCGCTGCTCGCGCTGCGTCCGACCGTGCTGCTGATCGGGAGCGATGCGGCCATGGAAGGCGGCGCGCTCAGCGGCGCATTGCGCAGGAGCATCGAGGCGCGCGGGGCGTCGCTCGAACTCATGAGCCTCGGTGCCGCGTGTCGCACCTACAACGTGCTGGCGCAGGAACGGCGCGAAGTGGTCGCGGGTTTGTTTCCCTAAGTGCGCGCCGCAGGCGCACCGGAAGAAGACACAGGGCGGAAAGATCGCTCAACCAACCAACTATCCGAAGCTGACAGAATCGAATAATTGTCACTGCCTTGTTTTTGTTTTTCGGACTGTTTTTCTTCTTCTCTGGACTAATCAGCTCTTCCCCTGTTGCCCTGTGTCTTCTCCCGGTACGCCTGGCGGCTGACAGCCTGTCGGTGAAGGCCGACAGGCGACCGATACTAGCCGTGCGCTTCGATCATTGACAAGCCCGATAATATTAAGTCTTTTATTTCAATTACTTATATGAACTACATCAAGTTAAATAGACGGCACTCAGCCGACGCCTCCGACCAGCGGGACGAAGGACACGGCACCCAGAACCTTCTGCTCGACCCCTTCCTCGCCCCGCACGATGCGCAGCAGCTGTTGCCGCCCCTCCGGGCCGGCCGGTACCACCAGCCGACCGCCGACGGCGAGTTGCCCGATGAGTTCCTCGGGTACGATCAGCGGCGCGGCGGCGACCAGGATGCCATCGAACGGCGCCTGTGAGCGCCAGCCGAGCGAGCCATCGCCCACCTTGAAGCGGACGTTGCGCACGCCGAGTTCCTTGAGCCGCGCACGGGCACGCTTCTGCAATCCGTCAATGCGCTCGATCGTGTAGATACGCTCGACCAGTGGCGCGAGCACCGCGGTCTGGTAGCCGCAGCCGGTGCCGACCTCGAGCACGCGCTGGAGCGGTGGTCCGTCGAGCAGCGCTTCGCTCATGCGCGCGACGATATAGGGCTGCGAGATCGTCTGGCCGAACCCGATCGGCAGCGCCGTGTCCTCGTAGGCGCGGCTCGCGAGCGCCTCGTCGACGAAGATGTGGCGTGGCAGGTTGCGGATGCGGTCGAGCACCGCGAGGTTCGTGATGCCCTGCTCGCGCAGGCGCTGGACCAGCCGGTCGCGGGTGCGGAGCGAAGTCATCCCGATGCCCGAGAAGCGCGGGTCGGTCATCGCCGGCACCCGTCGCCGCCCGCGGTCCGGCTCATCGTCCGGCTCGTGGTCCGGCTCATGCCAGGCGCACGCCGCCCAGCCAGTGCCCGAGTTCAGGCAAGGCCGCATGCCGCGTCAGGTCGATCGACAGCGGCGTCACCGACACCCAGCCGGAAGCGACTGCGTGGAAATCCGTGCCCTCGCCCGAGTCGGCGCCCGCGCCGGCCGGGCCGACCCAATACATCGTCTCGCCCTTCGGGTCGCGCACCGGTATCGCCGGCTCCGAGCGGTGCCGGAAACCGAGCCGCGTGGCACGCAGGCCGCGCAGCCCGGCGAGCGGCACGTCCGGCACATTGATGTTGAGGATCAGCCGCGGATCGAGCGGACGGCCCGCCAACCCGGCGACGATCGCGCGCGCCACCGCCGCGCCGGTGGCGAACTGCCGCGGACCGCCCGCCCGGGTGCACAGCGAGACGGCCAGCGTCGGCAGGCCCAGGAACCGCCCCTCGATGGCCGCGGCCACGGTGCCCGAATAGAGCACGTCATCGCCCAGATTCGGCCCGTCGTTGACGCCGCTCACCACCATGTCGAAATCGAAATCGAACAGGCCGGAAACCGCCAGGTGCACGCAGTCGGTCGGCGTGCCGGTCACGTAGTGCACGCCCGGTTCCGCTTGCGCAACCCGCAGCGGCACATCGAGCGTGAGGGAATTGCTGGCGCCGCTCCGGTTGCGGTCGGGCGCCACCACCGTGACTTCGGCCAGGTCCGCGAGCGCGGCGCGCAATTTGACGATGCCCTCGGCGCGGTAGCCATCGTCGTTGCTGACCAGGATTTTCATTATATTGGGCCGCGGTCCGGAGGAATTCGAGGGCGCGCCAATATACTGAAAGCGCGCGCCGGGAGGAATGCGCATTGGGCAGCGGGGACGAAGACGACAAAGAGGCGTTCCGCAGGGCCATGCGTGACGTGCGGCCGCTGGCGGCGGGGACCAGGGCCGCGCCACCGCGCCGCCGTCCCCAGCCCCGCGCCCGTTTCGCGCGCGCCGAACATGCCGCGGTGCTGCGCGAGAGCCTCGGACCGCCGGATCCGCTGCTGGACATCCAGCCGGGCGACTCGCTCCATTTTCGCCGCCAGGGCGTGCCCGAGACCGTGCTGCGACGCCTGCGGCGCGGCGACTACCGGATCGAATCCGAGATCGATCTCCATGGCCTGACCGAGCCCGAGGCGCGCGCGCGGCTGCGCGAATTCCTGCGCGGCGCACTCGCCCGGCGGCTCCGGTGCCTGCGCATCGTCCACGGCAAGGGCCTGCGATCGGGTGTGCGCGGCCCGGTGCTGAAGGCGGCCGTCAACGCGCTGCTGCGGCGGGCCGACCCGGTGCTCGCCTT
>JAGWPD010000065.1 GCA_028870705.1 Gammaproteobacteria bacterium | reverse complement strand
GCGTGATGCGGGCGGTGCCCGACACCACCACCCAGTGCTCGGCGCGATGATGATGGAGCTGCAGCGAGAGCACGCCCCCCGGCCGCACCGTCAACCGCTTGACCTGGAAACGCTCGCCGCTGTCGAGGCTGTCGTAGCTGCCCCAGGGCCGGAACACCTCGCGATGGAGCATGTGTTCGCTCCGTCCGGCCTGCCGGATGCGCGCGACCAGCGACTTGACGTCCTGGACGCGCCCGCGCGGCGCCACCAGCACGGCATCCTTGGTCTCGACCACCACGTGATCGTTCAGGCCGACCACCGCCACCAGCCGGCTCTCGGCATGCAGGTAGCTGTCATGCGTCTCTTCGGCGAGCACGTCGCCGCGGATCACGTTGCCGTTCGCATCGGCCTCGCAGGCCGCGTGCAGCGAGGCCCAGGAGCCGACATCGCTCCAGCCGGCATCGAGCGGCACGACCACCGCATCGCCGGTGCGCTCCAGCACCGCATAGTCGATCGATTCGGAGCGGCAGGCCGCGAAGGCCGCGGCGTCGATGCGCGAGAAATCCAGGTCGCGCTGCGCGCTGGCGTACGCCTGCTCGCAGGCGGCGGCGATGTCCGGTGCGAGGCGGCGCAATTCATCGAGGTACTTGCGGGCGCCGAACACGAACATGCCGCTGTTCCAGTAGTAGCCGCCGCTGGCCAGGAACTCCTCGGCCCTGCCGCGCTCGGGTTTCTCGACGAAGCGCGCGATGCGCCAGCCCTCGGCCAGCGCCGCGCCGCGCTGGATATAACCGTAGCCGGTCTCGGGCGAGTGCGGCACCACGCCAAAGGTCACGAGCTGGCCGCGGCGCGCGGCCGCGGCGGCGCTGCGCACGGCCGTGTGGAATGCCCCCAGGTCGCGGATCACGTGGTCCGCCGGCAGCACCAGCAACAGCACATCGTCCGCGGCCGCGCCCGGTCCCGCGCCGCCGGTGCCAGCGAGCGCCGCCAGCGCGGCCAGCGCAATGGCGGGCGCGGTATTCCGCCCCACCGGCTCGAGTACGATGGCTTGCGCCGCCATGCCGATCGCGCGCAACTGCTCGGCCACGATAAAACGGTGCGCGTCGTTGCAGACGACGATCGGCGCGGCCAGCGCGAGCCCCGCCAGGCGGCGCACGGTCTCCTGCAGCATCGTGCCGGAGCTGGTCAGCGGCAGCAGCTGCTTTGGATGGAGTTCGCGCGAGAGCGGCCAGAGCCGCGTGCCGGCGCCGCCGGACAACACGACGGGCGTCAGGCGCGGTGCGGCGCTGCTCACCGGCTCAATCCTCGACCGCGCGCAGGCCGCGGCCGATCGCGTAGTAGTCGAATCCCAGCCGCGCCAGCAGCGCGGGGTCGTAGAGATTGCGCCCGTCGAATATGCGCGGCGCGGCCAGCAGCTCCCGCAGGCGCTCGAAGTCGGGGCTGCGGAACTCCTGCCACTCGGTGGCGATCAGCAGCGCCGCCGCGCCGGCGAGCGTACCGTAGGCGTCCGCGCCGAGCGTGAAGTGCGGCTGGCCGGCGTACAGCCGGCGCGCCTCGTCCATCGCGATGGGATCGTAGGCGCTCACGCTGGCGCCGGCGGCCAGCAACGTGTCGATGATCACGCGGCTCGGCGCCTCGCGCATGTCGTCGGTGCTGGGCTTGAACGCCAGCCCCCACAACGCGACCTTCGCTCCGCGCAGTGATCCGCCCAGCACCTTGCGGAGCTTGCGCACCAGGATCGACTTCTGCGCCGCATTGACCGCCTCGACCGCATGCAGGATGCCGGCCTCGATGCCGACCTGCTGCGCTGATCGGATCAGCGCCTTGACGTCCTTCGGGAAACAGGAGCCGCCATAGCCGGTGCCCGGATAGATGAAGCCGTAGCCGATGCGCGGATCGGAACCGATGCCGATGCGCACGCGTTCGATGTCCGCGCCGACGCGCTCGGCGATGTTCGCCAGTTCGTTCATGAAGCTGATCTTGGTCGCGAGCATCGCATTGGCCGCATACTGGGTCAGCTCGGCCGAGCGGATATCCATCGTGATCAGCCGGTCGTGGTTGCGGGTGAACGGCTCGTACAGGGCGCGCATCAGTTCCGTGGCGCGCGCGCCGTCGGTCCCGATCACGACGCGATCCGGCTTCATGAAGTCCTGGATCGCGGCGCCCTCCTTGAGGAATTCGGGGTTCGCGACCACATCGTAGTCGACGTTCGCGTGGCGCGCGGCCAGCGCGGCGGCCACGGTCGCGCGCACCTGGTCGGCCGTGCCGACCGGCACGGTCGACTTCGTGATCACGACCGCATGGCGTTGCAGCCGTTCGCCGATCGTGCGGGCCACCGCGAGCACGTGCGAGAGGTCGGCCGAGCCATCCTCGCCCGGCGGCGTGCCGACGGCTATCAGCTGAAACAGCCCATGGTCGACGCCGCGCGCGGCGTCGGTGGTGAATTCGATGCGGGCGCTGGCGCGGTTGCGCCGGATCAGCGCGTCGAGCCCGGGCTCATGGATCGGCACCTCGCCCTGGTTCAGCCGGGCCACCTTGGCGGCATCGACATCCACGCACACCACGTGGTTGCCGGCCTCGGCCAGGCAGGCGCCCGTGACGAGCCCGACATAGCCGGAGCCGAAAATCGTCACTTTCATGGCCGTTGGATCCCCGGGTCGATTTTCAAGGTCCGCAAGCCTAAGGGAAGCCGTTCATGAAGACAAAGGCGTGATCGTCAGTTCCAGGCGGCGGTTCAGGTCACGCCCCTCGGGCGTATTGGGGGCGGGCAGCTGCGCCACCTTGCCCACGCCACGCGCGATCAACCGCTCCGGCGCCACGCCGCGGATCTGCAGGTACGCCACCACCACGCCGGCGCGCGCCTGCGCCTGCTGCTGGTTGAATTCGGCGCTGCCGATCGCATCCGTGTACACGGCCACGACGATGCGGCTGCGCCTGTGGTCGCGGAGCGAGCGCGCCACCGCATCGAGAAAGGCGGTGCCGGCAGGCAGCAGCTCGGCGCGATCCGCCACGAAGGCCAGGCGCACCGGGAAATGCAGCACCACGGCACCGTCGCCGTGCTCGACCACGGCGGCAGTCGGCGCCAGCGCTGTGCGCAAGCCGGCTTCCTGCACGGCCAGGCGTGCCAGCAGGGCCGGATCCGCCGGTTCCGCCGCCGCGGCCCATGCCGCCAGCAGCGCGCACCCGCACCGCATCGCGCTCCACACTCCCTGCCTCATGACGCCCGTCCGACACTCGCGCACAATTGCGTTATTGTGCAACCAAATCGGACCGGCGGGTTGCATCCCGACGTAAAATCCCGCCTTTCGACCCAACCCGAGGACCGGCCTTGAGCAAGACCGCATTGATTACCGGCATCACCGGCCAGGACGGCGCCTACCTGGCCGAGTTCCTGCTCGACAAGGGCTACGACGTGCACGGCATCAAGCGCCGCGCCTCGAGCTTCAACACCGATCGCATCGACCACCTCTATCAGGATCCGCACGAGGCGAACGTGCGGCTGCGGCTGCACTACGGCGACCTGACCGACGCGACCAACCTGATCCGCATCGTGCAGCAGGTGCAGCCGGACGAGATCTACAACCTCGCGGCCCAGAGCCACGTGGCCGTTTCCTTCGAGACCCCGGAGTACACGGCCAATGCCGATGCGCTCGGCTCGCTCCGCCTGCTCGAGGCGATCCGCATCCTCGGACTCGAGCGCAAGACGCGCTTCTACCAGGCCTCGACTTCCGAGATGTTCGGCCAGGTGCAGGAGACGCCACAGCGCGAGACCACGCCGTTCTACCCGCGCTCGCCGTATGGCGCGGCCAAGGTCTACGCCTACTGGATCACCGTCAATTACCGCGAAGCCTATGGCATCTACGCCTGCAACGGCATCCTCTTCAACCATGAATCCCCCAACCGCGGCGAGACCTTCGTCACGCGCAAGATCACGCGCGCACTCGCGCGCATTTCGCAGGGGCTGCAGGACTGCCTGTATCTCGGCAACATGGATTCGCTCCGCGACTGGGGCCACGCGCAGGATTTCGTTGTCGCGCAGTGGCTGATGCTGCAGCAGGAAAAGCCCGAGGACTACGTGATCGCCACCGGCGAGCAGCATTCGGTGCGCGACTTCGTCGTGCTGGCCGGCGCGCAGCTCGGCATGCAGATCGAGTGGCGGGGACAAGGCGTGGCGGAACACGGCGTCGAAGCCGGCACTGGCAGGACCATAGTACGCGTGGATCCGCGTTATTTCCGCCCGGCCGAGGTCGAAACGCTGCTGGGCGACCCGAGCAAGGCGCGCCGGCAGCTCGGCTGGCGCGCGACCATCAGCTTCGAACAGCTGGTGCGCGACATGGTGCACGGCGACCTGGAGCATGCGCGCCGGGATGCGCTGATCGCGCGCGAGGGCTTCAAGACCTACCGGCGCCATGAATAGCGACGCGCGCATCTACGTGGCTGGCCACCAGGGACTGGTCGGCTCCGCGGTGGTGCGGCGGCTCGAGGCGTCGGGCTTCGGGAACCTGCTGCTGGCGCCACGCGCGGAGCTGGAGCTGACGCGCCAGGCCGATGTCGAGGCATGGTTCGCCGCGCACCGTCCGGAAATCGTGATCCTGGCCGCGGCGCGCGTGGGCGGCATCCACGCCAACGACACTTACCCCGCAGACTTCATCCGCGACAACCTCGAGGTGCAGAACAACGTCATCCACGCCGCCTGGCGCCACGGCGCCCGCAAGCTGACCTTTCTCGGTTCGAGCTGCATCTATCCGAAGCTGGCGCCACAGCCGATGAACGAGGATTGCCTGCTCTCGGGGCCGCTGGAACCCACCAACGAATGGTACGCGATCGCGAAGATCGCCGGCATCAAGATGTGCCAGGCCTACCGGCGCCAGCATGGTTTCGACGCCATCGCGCTGATGCCGACCAACCTTTATGGTCCCGGCGACAACTTCAGCCTGGAGAATTCGCACGTGCTGCCGGCGCTGATCGCCAAGTTCGACGCCGCCCGGCGCGGTGGGGAGCGCAGCGTCGTGGTGTGGGGCACGGGCACGCCACGGCGTGAATTCCTGTACGTCGATGACCTGGCCGACGCGGTCGTGTTCCTGACCGGCAATTATTCCGCCGCGGGACCGATCAATGTCGGCACCGGCATCGACGTGACGATCCGCGAACTGGCGGCGCTGGTGGGCAGGGTGGTCGGCTTCGAGGGCGAACTCGTGTTCGATGCCAGCAAGCCGGATGGCACGCCGCGCAAGCTGCTCGACGTGACGCGCCTTGCCGCGCTCGGCTGGCGCGCCAGCACTTCACTCGAGGACGGGCTGCGCTCCACTTACGCCTGGTACTGCGCCAACCGCGAGCGACTGCGGCGCTGACCGGCGGCCGGTCCAGGGGCCTGTCAGGCCCTAAGGCAGCAGTACGATCGAACCGGTCGTGCGGCGCGACTCGAGGTCGGCGTGCGCCAGCGCCGCATCGCGCAGCGCATAACGCTGTCCGACCGTCACCTTGATCCGGCCGCGACGGAGTTGCGAGAACAGTTCCTGCGCGGCGCGGCGGCGCGTGGCGGCATCGCGCAGGTAATCCGTGGAAGTCGGCCGGGTCAGGAACAACGAGCCGCGGCGCATGAGTTCCAGCGGTGAGACGGGCGGCACGGCGCCCGAGGCATTGCCGAAGCTCACCATCAACTGCAGCGGCTTCAGGCTGTCGAGCCCGGCCATGAAGGTATCCTTGCCGACACCATCGTAGACCACGTCGACGCCCTGCCCTTTCGTGTACGCCCGCACCTTCGCGGCCATGCCCTCGTAGCCGACGACCACATGGCGGCAGCCGTTGCGCCTGGCCAGCGCGGCCTTGGCTTCGCTCCCGACCACGCCAATCACCGTCGCCCCAAGTGCGCGTGCCCACTGGCACAGGATCAACCCGACGCCACCGGCAGCCGCGGTCACCAGTATTACGCTGCCGCGCCTCACCTTGTACACGCGGCGCAGCAGGCACCAGGCCGTCAGCCCCTTGAGCATGACGGCTGCGGCCTGCTCGGCCGATATGTCGCGCGGCAGCCTGACCAGCCGGTCGGCGCCGATCACGCGCTCCTCCGCATAGGCACCACCGCCGCCCTCGTAGGCCACGCGATCGCCGGGGCGGAAGCCGCGCACGCCCGCGCCCAGCGCCGCGACGACGCCGGCGGCCTCGTTGCCAAGCCCCGTCGGGAGTGCATGCGGGTAGAGCCCGGAGCGCACGTAGATATCGTAGAAATTAACGCCGATCGCGCTGTGGCGGACCAGCACTTCGCCCTTGCCCGGGGCAGGCACCGGGAAATCCTCCCAGCGCAGGCGGTCGGCGCCGCCGTGTTCGTAGAGCCGGATCGCCTTGGACATCGTCATACTCCCGTTCGTTGCGCCTGCCTGCAAGCGGCCCGCCTCAGGGCTTGCGCGGCCGCGCTACTCGAAGCCCCGCACGCGCTTGCTGCGCAGGCTCTCCTTGGCACGCTGCAGCCGGATGAGCAGCTCCGGCCCCTGGCGCAGCGCCACGCCGACCACCAGCGTGTCGATGACCGCGAGCTGCGCCAGCCGCGTGGTCATCGGGGTATAGATATCCGTATCCTCGTCGATCAGCAACTCCAGCGCCACGCTGCAGCGCGCCGCGAGCGGCGCACCGAGCGCGGTGACGCCGATCACGTCGGCGCCCGATTCGCGCGCCAGGTCGACGCTGGAGATGAGGTCCACGGTGCGGCCGCTGGCCGAGAAGGCCAGCACCACATCACCCGGCCGCAACATCGTCGCCGCCATGCCGTGCACGTGCGCGTCCGCATAGGCCACCGACGGCAGACCCAGGCGGAACAGCTTGTGCTGCGCATCCGCCGCGACGATGCCTGAACTGCCCAGGCCATAGCACTCGACCCGCCGCGCGGCGCACAGCAGGCCGATCGCGGCCTCGAGCCGCGCCGGATCGAGCTGGCTGCGCACCTGCAACAGCGTGCGCGCGGCCTTGCCGAACACCTTGGCCGCCATCTCGGCAACCGAGTCCCCGGGACCCACGTCCGCGCGCATGAACAGCTGCCCGCTCGCCAGGCTCTGTGCCAGGCGCAGCTTGAAGTCGGCGAAGCCCTGGCAACCGAGCGAGCGGCAGCAACGGATGACGGTCGGCTCGCTCACGCCCGCCTGGCCTGCGACCGCGGCCAGCGACAGCTGCAGCAGTGCGTGCGGGCGCTCGAGCACCAGGTCGGCGACGCGCCGCTCGGCTGCCGGCAGGCGTTCACGGGCGTTCATCAGGAACTTGAGCCAGCCGCCCTCGCTCGCCGCTGGGGCCACGCTTCGTTCAGCGCTGCTCATGGGAGTGCCGCAGGCGCCCCGTCCGGGCACCAGTAGACGTCCACCGGCACGGATTGCTGGCGCAGCAGCGCCCGCACCGGCATTTCCTCCGCCGGGCCCGCCGCGAGCGCGCGCTGGTAGACCTGCCACTTCCGCGCGCCGCTGATCTGGATGCAGATGCGGCGCGCGCGCAGGAGCGCTGCCAGGTTCAACGACAGGCGCTCGCGCGGCGCCGCCGGTGCCTGCATCGCCACGCAGCACGGCGGCGCATCCGGATCGAGTGCCGCCGCGAGGCCCACGCTGCCGGGGAACAGCGAGGCGGTGTGTCCATCATCGCCCATGCCAAGTATGATCACGTCAAATGGCCGCGGCATCGCGTCGATTGCCCGCCACGCGGCGTCCGCGCCCGCCACCGGAGTGGGCGCACTGTTCTTCATGCCGATGAGCCGCGCGGCGGCGGCGCGCTCGCGCAGGAGCGAGGCGCGCACCAGCGCCTCGTTGCTGGCCGCATCATCCGCATCCACCCAGCGTTCATCGGCAAGCGTGAGCTGCACGCGCGTCCAGTCGAGATCCTGCCGCGCGAGCTGCGCAAGCATCGCCGCAGGTGTCCGTCCGCCCGAGACCACGAGGCTGGCCGCCGCGCGGCGTGCCAGCGCGTGGCGCAGTTCGCTCGCGATCGCCCCGGCCAGCACCGCCGCCTGCGCCTGCGCATCCGCCGCGCGCACCAGGCGCGGCGCGGGCGCCTCAGGTTTCGTCGCGCCAGGCATAGCCATCGCGGCCGATCAGTGCGGTGGCCGCAGCCGGCCCCCAGCTGCCGGCGGCATAGGTCTTGGGCAGGTTGCCGGTCTGCGCCCAGCCGGCGCGGATCGGATCGATCCAGCTCCAGGCGGTGTCGAGTTCATCCCGGCGCATGAACAGCGTCAGGTTGCCCTTCACCACGTCCATCAGCAGGCGCTCGTAGGCCGACAGCGGCCGCTCCCTGAAACTCTCGCCCAGGTCGAGCGCCAGGTTCACCGGACGCAGGCGCATCGCATCGCCGGGCGCCTTCGCCAGGATCGTCAGCGTGATGCTCTCGTCGGGCTGCAACCGGATGACCAGCTGGTTCGGAGCGTCCTGCGCGCGGTTCTGGAAGATCGACAGCGGCACGTCATCGAAGGTGATCGCAATCTCGGCCAGCGATTGCTGCAACCGCTTGCCGGTGCGCAGGTAGAAAGGCACGCCGGCCCAGCGCCAGTTGTCGATTTCGGCCTTGATCGCCACGAAGGTCTCGGTGTGGCTGCCTTCCGGCACCTCCGGTTCATCGGCGTAGCCGGGCACGCTCTCCCCGCCGATGTTGCCGGCCCTGTACTGGCCGCGCACGGTCTTCATCTCGACCGTCTCGCCGTCGATCGGCCGGAGCGCGCGCAGCACCTTGAGCTTCTCGTCGCGCACCGTGTCCGCATCGGAACTCGCCGGCGGTTCCATCGCGAGGATGCACAGCAACTGCAGCATGTGGTTCTGCACCATGTCGCGCAGCGCGCCGGTCTCATCGTAGAACTTCGCGCGGCCTTCGACGCCGAGCTGCTCGGCCACCGTGATCTGCACGTGGCGGATGCGGCCACGCCGCCACAGCGGTTCGAAGAACGCGTTGCCGAAGCGCAGCGCCAGCAGATTCTGCACCGGCTCCTTGCCGAGGTAGTGGTCGATGCGGTAGATCTGGTTCTCGGCGAAACTCAGCGCCACCTGCTCGTTGATACGCGCTGCCGAGGCGCGGTCGGTCCCCAGCGGCTTCTCGAGCACCACGCGCGCGTTGGGGGTCACGACATTCGCAGCCGCCATGTTCGCGGCCGTGGCGATGTAGAGGCTCGGCGAAGTCGACAGGAACCACACGCGCGTCTGCGCATCGCGCGCCGCGATGCGGGCCTTGAGCGCACGGAAATCGTCGACGCGTGTCGCGTCGACCTGCTGGTAGTCGAGGCAGGCCGCGAATTCCACCCAGCGCGCCGCGGTGAAATCGGGCGCGCCGACGTGCTCGCGGCAATGCTCGAGCGCGCGTTCGATGTACGCCTCGCGCGACAGCGCACTGCTGGCGGCCGCGAGGATGTGTGCCCGCGAATCGAATTGTCCGGCCACGTAGCGCTGGAACAGCGCGGGGATGAGCTTGCGCATCGCCAGGTCGCCGGTACCGCCAAACAGAATGATTTCGAATGGGTCGAGCGGTTGCACCAGTCACCTCCTGTCCACGGCAGGCAAATTCATGTAGTTAAACTACTATATATCTCGTAGCCAGTCGGCGCAAAAGGATTTTTGACCGTCAATTTAGGTTGTTATGCCCATAGCTGCATTATGACAATCAGGGCTTGCCAAAGAGCACTTATGGAGTTTTACTACGCCGCGTGAGCCCAACCCTTCCCCTGCATGCCACGGTACGCGCGGTCACCGATCGCATCCGCGAACGGAGCCAGCGGCACCGCGCCGACTACCTCGAACGCATGGACGCGGCCGCGCGCGCGGGCAGCGCGCGCTCGCGCCTGAGCTGCACGAACCTGGCGCATGCCTTCGCGGCCTCGAGCGCGAGCGACAAGCTCTCGCTCCGGCAGATGCAATGGCCGAATATCGGCATTGTAACCGCGTTCAACGACATGCTCTCGGCGCACCAGCCGTTCGAGCGCTATCCCGCGCTGATCCGCGCGGCGGCGCGGGAAGCCGGCGCCACCGCGCAGGTTGCCGGCGGCGTGCCGGCCATGTGTGACGGCGTCACGCAGGGCCAGGCGGGCATGGAACTGTCGCTGTTCAGTCGCGACGTCATTGCGCTCTCGACCGCCGTGGCGCTCTCGCACGGGATGTTCGATGCGACGCTGTGCCTCGGCGTCTGCGACAAGATCGTGCCGGGACTCCTGCTCGGCGCGCTGAGCTTCGGCTCGCTGCCGACCATCTTCGTGCCCGCGGGGCCGATGAGTTCGGGCCTGCCGAACCAGGAAAAGGCGCGCATCCGCCAGGCGCACGCCGAGGGCAAGCTCGATCGCGCGGCGCTGCTCGAATCGGAGGCGCAGAGCTACCACGACGCGGGCACCTGCACGTTCTATGGCACCGCCAACAGCAACCAGATGCTGATGGAGATCATGGGACTGCACCTGCCCGGCAGCGCCTTCGTGAATCCCGGCACGCCGCTGCGCGAGGCGCTGACGCGCGCCGCCGCGCAGCGGGTCGCGCAGCTGTGGGCGCACGGGAGCGACTATCGGCCGCTTGCCCGTATCGTCGATGAGCGCGCGATCGTCAACGCGATCGTCGGCCTGCTCGCGACCGGCGGCTCGACCAACCACACGATTCATCTCGTAGCGATGGCGCATGCGGCGGGCATCAGCATCGACTGGGATGATTTCAGCGCGCTATCGGCGGTAGTGCCGCTGCTCGCGCGCGTCTATCCGAATGGGGCCGCCGACGTGAACCATTTCCACGCCGCCGGCGGCATGGCCTTCGTAATCCGTGAGCTGCTCGGGGCCGGGCTGCTGCACGGCGATGTGCGCGGCGTCGTTGGGAACGACCTGCGTGCGTACACCCAGGAACCCTGGCTCGATGCGGGCAAACTGGCCTGGCGCGATGGCGCCGCGCGGAGCGGCGACCTGGACGTACTGCGGCCGGCGAATGATCCCTTCAGCGCCGATGGCGGGCTGAAGCTGCTGCAGGGCAATCTCGGCCGCGCGGTGATCAAGGTCTCCGCGGTCAAGCCCGAGCGCCGCAGCGTGGCAGCGCCGGCGCGCATCTTCGACGCGCAGGACGCGGTGACCGCCGCGTTCAAGGCCGGTGAATTGCATCGCGACGTCGTGGTGGTGGTGCGCGGCCAGGGGCCGCGCGCCAACGGCATGCCGGAACTGCACAAGCTCACGCCCGCGCTGGCGTCGCTCCAGGCGCATGGATTCAAAGTCGCGCTGGTCACGGACGGACGCATGTCGGGCGCCTCGGGCTCGGTGCCGGCGGCGATCCACGTATCGCCCGAAGCGCATTGTGGCGGACCTCTCGGCAAGTTGCGTGACGGCGACGTGGTGCGGCTCGACAGCAACGCAGGCCGGCTCGAGGCGCTGGTGAACGCCGAGACCTGGGAACAAAGAGAGGCCGTGCTCGCACCCGGTTCCGGCCAGAGCGGAACAGGCCGCGAGCTGTTCGCGCTGTTCCGCGCTCACGCCGCCACGGCCGAACAGGGCGGCGGCATCACGACTGCCGGCTGAAACCCGAGGCCAGGCAATCCTTCAAGGGTGGGTCATCCATGCAGATGAGAGCGATCATGGCGCGTGCACCGGTCATCCCGGTGCTGACGATCGAGCGCACGGCGGATGCCGTCCCATTGGCCCGGGCGCTGTGCGCGGGTGGTCTGACGGTGCTGGAAGTCACGCTGCGCACGGAGGCGGCGCTCGAGGCCATCACGGCGATGCGGCGCGAAGTACCTGCGGCCATCGTCGGCGCAGGCACGCTCACCACGCCCGAGGATTTCGGCCGTGTCGCCGCCGCCGGCGCGCAATTTGCGGTCACGCCCGGCCTCACCGAGGAACTTGCCGTGGCCGGACGCCATGCCGGGTTCCCGCTCCTGCCCGGCGTGGCCACGGCCTCCGAACTGCTGCAGGCGCGCGCTGCAGGCTACACGGCGCTGAAATTCTTCCCGGCCGAGCCCGCCGGCGGCACGGCAATGCTGGCCGCATTCGCGCCCGTTTTCACCGACATGGTCTTCTGCCCCACCGGCGGCATCACGCGCGAGAGCGCGCCGCGCTACCTGCAGCTGAAGAATGTCGCCTGTGTCGGCGGTTCCTGGGTTACGCCCGCCGCGGCGCTCAAGGCGGGTGACTGGGCGCAGATCGAGGCGCTGGCGCGCGACGCCGCATCGCTGGCCGGCCGCGGCTGACGGCGGGCGCCCACACCTGCTAGGCTGCGCGAATGGGGGTATGGTCGCGCAAGTCCATCGAGACGCTGAAGCGGGAGGCGCATGGGGGTGACCGTCCCGCGCTGCTGCGCTCGCTGGGCGTCCTCAACCTCACGGCCTTCGGCGTCGGCAATACGGTCGGCGCAGGTATCTTCGTGCTGACCGGCACCGTCGCCGCGCTGCGCGCCGGACCCGCGGTGACGCTGTGCTTCCTGCTGGCCAGCGTCGCCTGTTTCTTCGCCGGGCTGTGCTATGCCGAATACGCCTCGATGGTGCCGGTGGCAGGCAGCGCCTATTCCTACGCGTACGCCACCTTCGGCGAGCTGATCGCGTGGATCATCGGCTGGTGCATCATGTTCGAGTACCTGTTCTCGGCCTCGCTGGTGGCGATCAGCTGGTCGGGATATGTGACCTCTTCGCTCGGGGACCTGGGGCTGCACCTGCCTGCCGTGCTGGCCAACGCCCCGCTCAGGGCCGACGAGCACGACCACGTGATCCTCACTGGCGCCTGGATCAACTTCCCGGCGGTACTGGTCACGCTGGCCTGCACCGCACTGCTGATCGTCGGCACGCGCGCCTCGGCGCTGGTCAACTCGGTGATCGTCATCGCCAAGGTGCTGGCGATCCTGATCCTCGTCGCCTTCTGCGTGCCGCACATCGACACACAACTGTGGCATCCGTTCGTGCCGCCGAACGCCGGCAAATTCGGCGATTTCGGCTGGTCGGGCGTGCTGCGGGGCGCTGGCATCGTGTTCTTCGCCTACATCGGCTTCGATGGCGTCTCGACGCTGGCCGAGGAAGCGAAGAACCCACAACGCACGATGCCGCTGAGCCTGGGGCTCTCGCTGCTGATCTGCACGGCGCTGTACGTGGCGGTGAGCCTCGCGGTCACCGGCATTGCCGACTACCACCTGCTGAACGTGCCCGATCCGCTCTACCGGGCGCTGAGCCTGGCCCACGCGAACCTGGACTGGCTCAAGGCCCTGGTCGCGGTGGTCGCGGGCTTCGGGCTCATCCCGGTGATCCTGCTGAGCCTGCTCGGCCAGGTGCGCATCTTCTACGCGATGGGCCGGGATGGGCTGCTGCCGCCCTCGCTGTCCCGCTGCAGCGAGCGCTTCCACACGCCGCACGTCGGCACGCTCATCACGGGCGGCGCCTCGGCGCTGGTCGCCGGCCTGTTCCCGCTCGACCTGCTCGGCGAGCTGATCTCGATCGGCACGCTGATGGCCTTCGCGATCGTGTGCGCGGGCATCATCCTCCTGCGCAAGCGCATGCCCGGCCTGCAGCGGCCATTCCGCACACCCTGGGTGCCAGTGGTGCCGGTGCTGGGCGTGATCAGCTGCGTGGTGCTGATGGCGGGCCTGCCACTGTCGACCTGGATTCGCCTCGCCATCTGGCTCGCGCTCGGCTTCGCGATCTACTTCGGCTATGGCCAGAAGCACTCCAGGCTCGCCGCCGAGCGCACCTAGAGCAGGGTACGTGGTGGGTCGGGTGGGGCTCGAACCCACGACCAACGCCTTAAAAGGGCGCTGCTCTACCGACTGAGCTACCGACCCGGAAGGGCCGGCATCATAAAGCAAAACGCCCGCTGCTTGCGAAGCGGGCGTTCGTGCTCCAGGCCGGCTGCCGGCGCGGGATTGGCTCCCTAGAACCTCCGCCCGTACTTGATGCCATAGTTCCGCGGCATGATCGGGATGATGCGGTAATTGCTGTAGCAGGTTTTGGTTGCGCACTCGGCGGCGCGCGCCAACTCGCCGCGCTCGTTGGTCACATTGCCGACATAACCCTGCAGCGTCCAGTTGTCCCTCGCCGTGCCGATGGAGAAATCGAAGCTGGCATAGGACGGTGTGTCGCCGACCAATGCGTTATGCGGCGCCTCGAGGCTGTAGGTCGTCGAACCCTGGTACACCCCCGCAAGCTGCACGAAGCTCTGGAAGCCGTTGGTGTTGAACTCGTAGCGTGCCGTCGCGTTGGCCTTGACCTTCGGCGTACCAGGCAGCTGCGTGCCCGAGGGGGCATCCAGCGCGCTGGCGGCACAGGACTGCACCGGCACGCCAAATGCCGTCGGTTTGCAGAAGTCGGAAGTGGTGTTGGCCTTCACGTAGGTGCCCGACAACGACAGGTTCAGGTGGTCGGTCGCGAGCACATCCAGCTCGGTCTCAAAGCCCTGCGTGCGTGCATTGCCGGCGTTCACGATCGAGGTGATGCCGTTCTCGCCCTGGATGGCCACCTGCGTGCCCTTCCAGTCCTCGTGGAATATCGCGCCGTTGAAGCGCACGCGGTTGTTGTTCCACGCCGTCTTCCAGCCGATTTCATAGTTGGTCAGCGTATCGGAATGCCAGGTCTGCGCCTGCGGGCGGCGGTTGTTGCCGCCTGGCCGGTACCCGGTGGAATACGTGACGTACATCATCTTCGAGGGCGTGAACTGGTAGGTCAGGTTGACGCGATGCGTTTCGCCTGACTCGGTCACGCGCTTGTCGGTGTTGATGCAGGGCCGCGTGGTGCCGGCGCGGTCCGGGATCACGTTGCCGTTCGCATCGTGCGCGCAGATGCGCTCGCCGCTCAGGCTCGCGATGTTCTGGTTGTAGCCGAAGAAGCCGAACAGCGTGTTGTCGACGTTGAACTCGCGGATGCCTGCGCTCATCTTGAGCTTGTCGCCGAAGTCATGCGTCACGTCCGCGAACACCGCCGAGTCACGATCGGTGCGGTCCTGGTCCGACAGGTAAAGGATGCCTGGATTGCGCGGCACCGACCAGTAGTCGGAAATGCCATCGACTCTGAACTCGGCGCGGATGGCATCGGTCTGGCGCTGCATGAACCCGCCCACGATCAGCCGGGTCGGCAGGTCGGCCGGTGTGCTCAGCCGCACCTCGTGACTCGACTTGGTGTAGTCGTCGTGGTTCTGCACGTACTGGGTCGGGTCCGG
Source organism: Gammaproteobacteria bacterium (assembly GCA_028870705.1). GTDB lineage: Bacteria > Pseudomonadota > Gammaproteobacteria > Steroidobacterales > Steroidobacteraceae > FEN-1191. The sequence goes on along the minus strand of JAGWPD010000065.1, from coordinate 4,190 downwards.
CAGTGTCTGGTTCGGGTCGACATTGTTCGGGTCGACTACGCCGGGACTCGGGCCCCAGTGATCCGGCAGGTAGTTGTAACAGTGCCGCCAGCAGTAGTCGTAACTGACCGTGTAGAGCGCGTAGTCGTATTCGTTGTCGACGTGGCGCGTGAACCAGCTGCCCGAGTACACGAAGTCGAGGTTCGATATCTTGCCGTTGATCGTCATCGCGTACTGCGTCCACTTGTCGTTGTTGTAGATCGGACGCATGTCGGAAACTTTAAGGTCGCCCTTCATAGGGTCGAAGCTGTTGTCGCCGGCCGCCTTCTGGTTCTGGTACATGACCATCGGCAGCAGCGACCAGTCGTCATTCAGGTCGAGTTTGATCGCAACGCGGCCGCCGACATTTTCGGTCTGGTTCTGGTTCTTCTGCACCAGTGCAGCGTTGTTGAACGTACCCGGATGCGGATTTGCGTACAGGTTGTCATATTCGTGACCGGGCAATGGCTCCGGGCACCCGGCCGGCGAGGCAGGACCCGCACCATGGCAGATGATCCACACCTGCGGCAAGTCAGGGCGGCTCGGGTCGTGCACCCAATTCGCCCCAGACGGCCGCTGGTAGGTCAGCGACTGCGGCACGTTATCGATGTAGCCGCCTTCCTTTTCGTAGTATCCGACGAGGCGGATCGCCGCGCGGTCACCGGCCGGAAGGTTGACGAAGCCCTCAAAGGAACCGCCCGAGCCGCCATTACCGACGCTGGTACCCTTCACGTCATAACCAGCCGCGAACTTCTTCGGGTCGGGCTTGTTGGTGATGATGCGCAGCGTGCCGGCCAGTGAGCTTGCACCATACAGCGTGCCCTGCGGGCCCGCGAGTCCTTCGACGCGCTGTATGTCGTACATGTGAACATCGAGCACGCCCGAGATGGTCGTGACTGGCGTTTCATCGAGGTAGGTGCCGGTCGATGGCAGGTAGCCCGCGTGCAGGTTGGAGTAGCCGCCGGAAATGCCTCGGAAATACACCTGCGCCTGGCCAGGCCCGAGCGTCTGGAATGTCATGCTGGGCAGGAACTTGGCGTAATCTTCGAAATTCGAGACCTGCAGCTGCTCGAGCTTCTCGCTACCCAGCACCTGGATGCTGATCGGCACCTTCTGGACGTCCTCGACGCGCTTCTGCGCGGTGACGATGATCTCCTCGAGTCCGGCGCCTGCGTCGGTTTGCTGCGCCGTCTGCTGTGCCTGTTGTGCATCGGCCACACCGCCAAAGGCCAGCGCCCCGGCGGCCAGGGGCATGCTTGCCCATTGAATTGAAAGGCGGCGCAATTTGCGCTTGCGGCTGCGAGTCATAGCTACTCCCCTGGATCGTTGGTTTTCGAGCGACGCCCTGGCCCGGCTAGTGTATGCCGCGGGCGGGGCAAATTCAAAATGGTAGTAATTTGGGGTACGCCTCAACTACGTTTCCCAGCGCCTCGCGCAGCGGCCCCAGCCATGGCTCGAAGTGGCGCCATTGATCCACGCCGGAACGGGAAATGGGGCGGCGCACCTGGTTCGCGCTGGCCGTGCGGACCGCGCGCTCATTCTCGTAGAAGCGCAGGCATGATTCCTCGAAATCCAGACCGCAGTAGGCCAGCAGCCGGCGGACCTCCCCCTCCGTGTCCTCCAGCAGCGCCTCGTGGATCACCCGGTGCACCCGGCCAGGCAACACCGTGTCGAAATGCTGCATCAGATCCACGTAGTCAGAGTAGAAGCGTCCGATGTCCTCGAGCGAGTAGCTGAAATTCTGGCCGCGCGCGAAGTGCTGTTTGAAGAGTGAAAAGCCGCAGGCCATCGGCTCGCGGCGCGCGTCGATGATCTTCGCGCGCGGCAGCATCAGATGGATGAAACCCGTGTGCAGGAAATTGTTGGGCATCTTGTCGATGAACAGCGGCCGTCCGAGCTTGCGCTGGATGCGCGTCTCCTCGAGGTACTGCTGGCCGAGTTCGCGGCAGCGGGCCGCCGTCAGCGCCGTCAGCGCTGCAGCGTAGCGCGTGCCCGGGTCCTTCCCGGGCGGTCCGATGAGTTTTGAAATCATCGCGATGATGTTGGGCAGTTCCATCGTGCCTTCGACCTGCGAGTGGCTCGCAAGGATCTGTTCGACCAGCGTCGAGCCCGCGCGCGGCAGGCCGATGATGAACACCGGGTCCGGTGCCTGCGCGCCATAGTCGGTCCGCTCGGCCAGGAACTGCGCCGTGAACAGCTCTTTGGCCCGCCGCACCAGCGCCGAGGTATCGGCGGCCGAGTAGCTGACCTGCACGCGGCGCAACCGGTTGCCCTCGGCGTAGTGCTCGAACGAAGCCGCATACTGTTGCCGCGCCTCGAGTGCCGCGCCGAGCGCGAAGTGCAGGTGGAGGCGGTCCTCAGCGCCGAGGTCGTCGCGCTCGAGCTGCGTGCGCATCGCGTCGACCTCGGCATCGCTGAACCTGTAGGTCTTTAGATTGGCGAGGCTCCACCATGCCTCACCGCACTGCGGCAGCAGCCCTATGCAGCGGTGGTATGCCTCGATGCTGTCAGCCTCGCGCCCGGCAGTGGAGAGTGTGTGGCCGTAGCTCATCCAGATAAGGGCATGGGACGGGCTGGCCTTGAGCACAGACGCGAACAGCTCGAGCGATTCGGCGAACTCGCCCACCTTGGTGAGCACGACGGCCTTCAGGTTCCGATAGGCGCCGTTGTTCGGGTCGTCCTTCAGCAACTGCCCGACCTGCCCGAGCGCCTCGGCGGATTTGTTCAGCCGGTGCAGCACGATGGCGTAGTTGTGGCGCGCCTCGTTGAAGCTGGGCGCGAGCTCCAGACACTGCAGCAGCAGGCGTTCCGCGTCGCCATAGTGGCCGAGGCGAGCGCCAACCTCGGCCAGCATGCGCAGCGCCGCGACGTCTGTCGGGTGGCCCTTGAGGTAGGTGCGCAGCATCTGCTCGGCTTCGGCGATGCGATCCTCCACCAGCGCCGACGCCGCCTCGAGCAGCTGCGGGTTGCGCGTCGAGGCACGGATGTGCTGCGCGTAGGCGGCATCGGCGCCGACCGCATCACCAGCACCGATCAGCGCATCGCCGAGCGAGCGCCAGGCATCCGGCAGATCCGGCTTGAGCGCGAGCGCGTGCCGGTATGCGGCGATGGCTTCGGGGTACTGTCCGGCCTCGGAGAGGGTCAGGCCGTATTCGAAATGCGTCGCGGCCGAACGTGGCTGCGATGCGGCCAGCTTGCGCAGCGTCTGCAGCGCGGCCGGCAGATCGCCGAGGCTCCGCTGCGCGATCCCGGTCACCAACTCCGCCATCGGGTGGCCGGGCACCACCTTGAGGATCTCGCTGGCCTGGTCCAGCGCCAGCGCCGGATCATGGCGCAACAACCGCTGGCTGCGCGCGAGAGCGACTTCCAGCGTACCGGTGGGCTCAGCGGCGCTGTTCACGGCAGCGACTCGCAGAACCTGCGGATGCGCCGCGTCGCCTCGACCAGCACCGCCGCGTCGGTGGCGAAGCAGGCGCGCACGAAGCCCTGCGCGGCCGCGCCGAAGGGCACGCCATCGAGCAGTGACACGCCTGCGGCGCGATACAGGCGGTGCACGAACTGCTCGCCGCCCAGGCCCGTCGCACGGACGTCGATCAGCATGAACATGCCGGCCTGCGGCCGGCAGGCGCGGATGCCGCGGATGCCCTGCAGGCCGGCGTACAGGATCTCGCGCCGCTCCCGGCAGTACTCGCGCACCCGGCCCTCGCACTCCTCGGCCATCGCGAGCGCGGTCACGGCGGCTTCCTGCACGAAGCCCGGCAGGCCGTAGAGCATGCATTGCGCCAGATCGTGCGCGCGGCCAATGAAATCGCCAGGCCCCACGATCCAGCCGGTGCGCCAGCCAGTCATCGCATGAGTCTTCGACAGGCTGGCCACGGTCAGCGTCTGCTCCGGCAACCGGGCGCCGAGGCTGGGCACGCGGCCGCCATCGGCGATGCCGGCATAGACCTCGTCCGACACCAGCCAGATGCCGTGCCGCCGCGCGATGGCTGCGAGGCCATCGACCTCCGCTTCCGTGAGCACGACGCCGCTTGGGTTATTGGGCGTGGCCACGAAAAGCGCGCGCGTGCGCGGCGTGATCGCGGCCTCGACCGCGTCGAGGTCGGTGTGGAAGTCGCGCTCGGCGGGCGTCGCCACCGGCACCAGCTTTGCGCCCGAGGCCTTGATGGTCG
>JAGWPD010000064.1 GCA_028870705.1 Gammaproteobacteria bacterium | reverse complement strand
GCACGTGCGCGGCCAGCGCCCCGACGATGGTCGCGATCGCCATCAGCGCGGCGCCCGCGGCCAACGCGCGGCTCACTTGCGGCCACTGCCCTTCGCGGGCGGCCGTGGCACGCGCGGCAGTCCGGTGTGCTGCGTGCGCATCGGCTGGCCGCGGGGGTTCGCGGCGCGCCGGCCCTCGTGCGCCTGCCCGGTGCCCTGCGGCTGCCATGACGGAATGAGCTGGTGGCGTCCCGGCCCGATCAGGTCGGCGCGCCCCATGCGGCGCAGCGCCTCGCGCAGCAGCGGCCAGTTGTTGGCGTCGTGGTAGCGCAGGAACGCCTTGTGCAGGCGTCGCACGCGCAGACCCTTCGGCACCGCTACGGCCGCGCTGGTGCGGGTCAGGCGGTGCAACGGGTTCCGGCCGGTGTGGTACATCGCCGTAGCCGTAGCCATCGGCGCAGGCAGGAAGGCCTGCACCTGGTCGGCACGGAAACCATTGCGCTTGAGCCAGAGCGCGAGCTCGAGCATGTCCGCGTCGGTCGTGCCGGGGTGCGCGGCGATGAAATAAGGGATCAGGTACTGTTCCTTGCCGGCTTCCTGCGAGTATTTGTCGAACAGCTCCTTGAAGCGATAGTAGCTGCCCACGCCGGGCTTCATCATCATCGACAGCGGCCCTTCGCGCACGTGCTCTGGCGCAATCTTCAGGTAGCCGCCGACATGGTGCTGCGCCAGCTCGCGCACGTACTCGGGTGATTCGATCGCCAGGTCGTAGCGCACGCCCGAAGCGATCAGCACTTTCTTGACACCGGGCAACTCGCGCGCGCGCCGGTACAGGCCAATGAGCGCGCTGTGGTCGGTATTCAGGTTCGGGCAAATGCCCGGGAACACGCATGAGGGGCGGCGGCAGGCGCTCTCGATCGCCGGGCTCCTGCAGGCGATGCGGTACATGTTCGCGGTCGGACCTCCCAGATCCGAGATCACGCCGGTGAAACCCGGCACCTGGTCGCGAATGTTCTCGATCTCGCGGATCACCGAGTCTTCCGACCGGTTCTGGATGATGCGGCCCTCGTGCTCGGTGATCGAACAGAAGGTGCAGCCGCCAAAGCAGCCGCGCTGGATCGCGACCGAGAAGCGGATCATCTTGTAGGCGGGAATCTGCGCTTGGCCGTAGGCCGGATGCGGTTGCCGCCGGTATGGCAGCTCGTAGATCCAGTCCATTTCCGCCATCGCCAGCGGAATCGGCGGCGGGTTCAGCCAGACATCCTGGTCGCCGTGCCGTTGCACCAGCGCGCGCGCGTTCCCGGGATTCGACTCGAGGTGCAGGATGCGCGAGGCGTGCGCGTACAGCACCGGGTCGTCGGCCACCTGCTCGTAGGCCGGCAGGCGGATCACGCTGTGCGCGCGATCCTCGTTGCGCACGCTCCTGAGGAATCGCACGACGTTGAGGCCAGGCTCCGCCGCGACCTTCCCGGCGCCCGGCGGTGCGGATCTGACGCCGTCGAGAGCATAGGGGTCGAGCGGAGGATTCAGCGGCCCGGGCGCATCCAGGTGCGTCGAGTCGATTTCAATCCACCCTGCAGGCAGGCCGCGACGCGCATAGACTGTGCCACGAATATCCGTCAGCGAGCCGATGTGCTCGCCGGCATCGAGCCGCCGCGCGATCTCCATTACCTGGCGTTCGCCGTTGCCGTACACGAGCAGGTCCGCCTTGGCATCGAGCAGGATCGAGCGGCGCACCTTCTCCGACCAGTAGTCGAAGTGCGCGATGCGCCGGAGCGAGGCTTCGATGCTGCCGATGACCACCGGCACATCCCGGTAGGCTTCGCGCACGCGTTGCGCGTAGACGATCACCGAGCGATCGGGCCGCAGCCCACCCTTGCCCTCGGGCGTGTAGGCATCGTCACTGCGCACCCGGCGGTCGGCGGTGTAGCGATTGACCATCGAATCCATGTTGCCGGCGGTCACGCCGAAGAACAGCCGCGGACGACCGAGCGCGCGAAACGGCCCGGCGCTGTGCCAGTCGGGCTGCGCGATGATGCCGACGCGCAAGCCCTGCGCCTCCAGCACGCGGCCGATCACCGCCATGCCAAAGCTCGGATGGTCGACGTAGGCATCGCCGGTGACGATGATCACATCGCACTGCTCCCAGCCAAGCTGCTCCATCTCGGCGCGCGACATCGGCAGGAACGGCGCCGGCGGGCGGCGCGCGGCGCCGGCCGGCAGAACCCAGGACTGTAGTTGCGGGGCGGCGAGCATGCAGGGATTATAGGCGCGCCGGCGCGCTCGACGACCCGGAGATCGCGCGCCCGGCCGTGACCATCTGGACCGCCGTGGCGCCGAGCTGGACCCGCATCGCGGCTGAGCTGCCGCGGGTCGAACGTCAGCCGCCCCCGCTTCAGGCTGATGGTTCGCCGTTGCTAAGGGGCTGCGGCCAGCCGCGCAAAGCGCGCGGCAGCGCCCACGGCGTGGGCGAAGAACAGCGATGGCTCGGCCAGCTCCAGCTCGAGCACGCAGGGTGCGCCGCCCGCGCCGCGCAGCAGATCGATGCGGGCGTACAGGAGCGGTGCGAACGGCAGGGCCTGCAGGACGCGCGCGCCCAGCGCGAGCTCGTCCGCGCTGGGCGTGCGCGGCGTGATTTCCTCGGGCGCAAACAGCGCCGGAGTCGGGCCGGAGCCGCGCCGCAGGAGCGGTCCCTTGCGGATCGCATGGCTGAATTCGCCGTTGAAATACATGAGCGCGGTCTCGCCGTGGTCGTCGACGCGCGCCAGGTAGGGTTGCACGAGCACGCTGCGCCGCTCCGCCAGCAGGCGCGCGACGTGCGCGCTCATGGCCTCGAGCTCGCCGCGGTGGTGACGTTGCGCATCTCGCGAGCCCGAACCCACCACGGGCTTGATGACGATATCGGCGGCCGTTTCGCTGCGCAGCAGCCCCTGCAGCGCCGCGGCGGGCTCATCCCCAGGCTCGATGAACAGCGTCGGCACGATGGCCGCGCCGGCCGCCCTGAGCTCCGCGAGGTAATGCTTGTCAAGGCTCCAGCGCACGACCGGCGGGGGATTCAGCACGCGCGTGAGCCGCGCGGTGCGATCGAGCCAGCCGAGGAACTCGGCCAGGCGGGCGGAGTAGTCCCAGGTGGAACGGAGCAGCGCCAGCCGGAAGCGCGACCAGTCGACGCCGGAGTCGTCCCAGTCCACCACTTCGGCGGCAGCGCCCTGCGCGGCAAACGCGGCCAGCAGCGGCGCCAGGTCTTCATCCAGGTTGCGCGCGGCGCGCGCGGTCACCAGCGCAATCGGGCGTGTGGAGGCGGCGGCCTGGCTCATCGAATTGCATCCCCGGGGTGGAGCGCCATTCTACGGAACAACGGCTAAGATGAGGCGATGAAAGCGCGCGCCACCGAGGCCATCGCCGTCCGTGGCGCCTGCCAGAACAATCTGCGCAACCTCGATCTGGACATTGCGCACGGCGAGCTGACCGTGGTCACCGGCGTGTCCGGTTCCGGCAAGTCCTCGCTGGTGTTCGATACCCTCTATGCCGAAGGGCAACGGCGCTACGTCGAGACCTTTTCGCCCTACGCGCGCCAGTTCCTCGATCGCTGCGACAAGCCGCGCGTCACCAGCATCGAGGGGATCCCGCCCGCGATCGCCATCGACCAGGTCAATCCGGTGCGCACCTCGCGCTCGACCGTCGGCACGATGACCGAGATCAACGATCACCTGAAGCTCCTGTACGCGCGCGCGGCAACGCTCCATTGCCGGCGCTGCGGCCAGCCGGTGCGCCGCGACAGTCCGGCCAGCATCGCGCCCAGCGTGCTCGAGCGGGCCGCCGCGGCCGGCAATCCGCGGCTGCTGGTCTGCTTTCCGGTCGCGATCCCGGCGCGCATGCCGGTGGCGCAGATCCGCGCCGAACTCGAGCGCCAGGGCTACTCCCGCGTGCACCGCGAAACTCCGCGCGAGCTGGAGGTGATCCAGGATCGGCTGCGCGCCGATGTGGGCAACGCGGCGCGCCTGCACGAGGCGCTGGAAGGTGCGCTGCGCGCGGGGCACGGCCGCATCGTCGTGCATGCGCTGGATGAGCCCGGCGCGGTCCTGCGCAGCTGGCGCTACTCGAGCGATCTGCATTGCGCGGAGTGCGACCTGCACTACCAGGACGCGCTGCCCGCGCTGTTCTCGTTCAATTCCGCCATCGGCGCGTGCGAACAGTGCCGCGGTTTCGGCCGCGTCATCGGCATCGACTACGCACTGGTGATCCCGGATGCGGGCAAGACGCTGGCGCAGGGCGCAATCCGCCCGTGGCAGACGCCGTCGTTCAAGGAATGCCAGGATGATCTCGAGCGCCATGCGAAGCGCCGTGGGGTCGCGCTCGACGTGCCGTGGCGCGAACTGCCCGAAGCCGATCGTGCCTGGGTGCTCGAAGGCGAAGGCCCCTGGGTCAGGAAGAACTGGTACGGGCTGCGGCGCTTCTTCGCCTGGCTCGAGACCAAGGCCTACAAGATGCACATCCGCGTGCTGCTGTCGAAATACCGCAGCTACACGCAATGCTCGCTCTGCGCCGGCGCCCGGCTCAAGCCCGACGCGCTGCTGTGGCGGCTGGGGAGCAACGGGCAAGCGCGCGGCTGCAACATCCACGAACTCGTCTGCCTGCCGGTCAGCGACTGCCGCGATTTCATCGCTGGCCTGCGGCTCGCCGCCCCGCTCGATGCAGCCGCGGAGCTGGTGCTGGCGCAAATCCGTTCCCGGCTCGGATACCTCTGCGAGGTTGGTCTGGGCTACCTGACGCTCGACCGGCAGTCGCGCACGCTCTCGGGTGGCGAAGTCCAGCGCATCAATCTCACCACCGCGCTCGGCACCTCGCTCGTCAACACGCTGTTCGTGCTGGACGAGCCATCGATCGGCCTGCATCCGCGCGACATGGGGCGCGTCATCGGCGTGATGGAGCGGTTGCGCGACGCGGGCAATACGCTGCTGGTGGTCGAACACGATGCGCAGATCATGCGCGCAGCCGACCGGTTGCTCGATCTGGGCCCGGGCGCCGGCGAGCACGGCGGCCGGATCGTCAGCCAGGGTACGCCCGCGCAGGTCGCCGCCGACCCCGCGTCGGTCACTGGCGCCTGGCTTTCAGGACGCAAACGACTGCAGCCGCTGCGCGCCGCGCGCACCGCTGGCGTGGCGATCGGCGATGCGGCCGGCCGCTATGGCGCCGGCGCCGCGGTTGCCGCCGGCGCGATCGAACTCGACGGCGTCAGCGCGCACAACCTCAAGGACATCGACCTGCGCATCCCGCTGCGCCAGCTGGTGTGCCTGACCGGCGTGTCGGGCTCGGGCAAGTCCACGCTGGTCGAACAGGTGCTGTATCCGGCGCTCCAGCAGGCCAAGGGCAAGCCGGGCGAGCCCCCGCTGGCGCACCGGGCACTGCGCGGCGCGGAGCTGATCGAATCGGCCGTGCTGATCGACCAGAGGCCGATCGGCCGCACCACGCGCTCGAACCCGGTGAGCTACGTCGGCGCCTTCGACGAGATCCGCGCGCTGTTTGCTGCGAGTCCGGACGCGAAGCTGCGCCGCTACACGGCCGGCACTTTCAGCTTCAACAGCGGCACCGGCCGCTGTCCCGTCTGCAGCGGCAACGGCTTCGAACACGTCGAGATGCAGTTCCTGGCCGATGTCTACCTGCGCTGCGGCGAGTGCCATGGCAGCCGCTACCGCGCCGCCACCCGCGAGGTGCGCATCAGCGGCGCCACCGGCGCGCAGGCCGACATCGCCGCGGTGCTGGAGTTCACCGTGACCGAAGCGCTCGCATTCTTCGCGCCTGCGTCGCGGTTGCGCGCGCGGCTGCAGCCGCTCGCCGATGTCGGGCTGGACTACCTGCGCCTCGGGCAACCGGTGCCAACCCTTTCGGGCGGCGAGGCCCAGCGGCTGAAGCTCGCCGGCCACCTCGCCGAAGCGGCGCAGGCGCCGCGCCGCCCCACGCGGAACGCCTCGCCCGCCAGGGCCGCCGTCACCGCCGCTGCCGCCGCTGGCATCACCCGCGGCAAATTGCTGCTGTTCGACGAACCGACGACCGGCCTGCATTTCGAGGACGTCGCGCGCCTGCTGCGCGCCTTTGCGCTGTTGCTCGAGGCGGGTCACTCGCTGCTGGTGATCGAGCACAACCTCGAGGTGATCGGCGCCGCCGACTGGATCATCGATCTCGGCCCGGAAGGCGGGGCGGCCGGCGGCCAGATAGTGGCCAGCGGGACGCCGGCAGCGCTGCGCGCGAATGCCGGCTCGCATACCGGCGCGGCATTGCGCGCGCAGCAGCAACAGCTG
>JAGWPD010000063.1 GCA_028870705.1 Gammaproteobacteria bacterium | reverse complement strand
TGTTCGGGGGTTACTGCTGGATGCTTAAGGGCAACATGCTGTGTGGCGTGGAAGTGGGCCGCTACATGTTTCGCGTCGGCAAGGATCAAGAGCGTAAGGCGCTGATCAGGCCGGGAGCGAAACCGATGGATATCACCGGCAAACCGATGGCCGGCTTTGTCTGGGTCGACGCGACCGGCCTGACGGCCCGGAAGCTTGGGGTCTGGATCAGGATGGCGGAGCGCTACGTCGGCAAGCTGCCGCCGAAATAGCCCGCGCCCTTGAACACCGATGCACCGAGGTTCGTCCTTACCTTCACTCGATGGCATCTAGGTAGGGTTGCATCACCCTTGCGACCCGGCAGATCCGGGCGTGACGCGCGAGCTCGTTGGCGCCGCCCCGATGTTTTCGCGTGAAGTCCCGTAGCGCCTCGACCGCCACGTCGATACCTACCTTGTTGCGGTACTTGAAGCAATCCGCGACCGTCTTGGCGGCCGAATACACGCGGATCGTCACGCCCTCCACGCGATGCTGCTCGACGCCGGCGGCCAGAGCCGCTTTGGAAAACCGGACCACGCGCAGCTTTGGGTAGTCGAGGCTGGGCTTGCGCGCGTTTTCCGCCAGCGCAATCCAGACTTCGTGGGGCGACTGCGTGGTCAGCTCGTGAAATCGAAGCGCGGTGAGTAGACAAAAGACCCCGTTCGGTACGCGCTTGGCCACTTGGACCAGCGAATGGTGTTCCGAAGGGGCATGGTCTGCCGTCGCGTAGAGCCCCCATCCCACACGGACCAGGACGCCCTCCTCGACGCAGCGCGCGAGGTCCACGCGCGTGATACCGAGGGACTCCAGCTCGCGGGACCGCAGCACACCCTGTGTGGCGAAAAGCCGCCGTATCCGTTGTTTGCCTGCGAGGTTCACGGAAATGGATGCATACAGAATGCATGGGTTTATACGCCACTCCGGACGTTTTGTATGTACTCAGCAGGCAACACCTTACCCGGCCTGGGTCATTTGCACGCCCGCCACGGTACGGACCACCGGAGTTCTTGCCGGTTTTGGCCAAAAACCCGGGCTGACTTTCTTGCCTTCTTGGTAGATTATTTGCCTCGAGTGACAACTCGTCCCTGAACGACCGGAACCGCACATGAGCATCCAAACCCATGAGCACGACCGACTCCGTTCCACGGACGATTGTCCCGCCGGCTAGATTTCCGGCGAAGGTTCTTCTCTCCAAACGGGTCAACGAGCCCTTCCCGCCGCTGAACCTACTCCTGAGCGCGCATGATGTGGCGCGCCTCACCCGTCGCCACCGATGGCTGCTCTTCGCGCTGACAGCGGTCGGCCGATTTCCAAAGCCGCAACGATTTCGCGGACATGCGATCGGCTGGCACCACCACGATCTCGCCCACTGGCTTGAAGCCAAGCGGGAACTGAAGGCTCGCCTACACCGGCGAAACCAAGTCCGGCGGCTCGGCCGGTGCCGGGGACCTCGCGATCGACAGGGCGCACCGTGACCCAGGAGATCGAACAACCCGTCTTTGTGGCGCCCGCGCGCTATGTTTTGTTGCCCGTTGCGAACGCCATCACCGGCTATTCTGTGAAGGCAATGGAGCGCAAAATAGAGCGTGGCGACTGGCCGGAGGGGAAGCTCTGGAGACGGGCTCCCGACGGCCACATCCTGATCGACTTGATGGGGTATCAGAAGTGGGTCGAAAGTCGGTAACGAGTTGCGTTCGCCCCAAAGGCAGGAGCCGAATTGAATTTGATTTTGAATTCGAGGGGCGGCGATACAGACCCACGGTTAGGCGAGCACCAACAGAAGGCAATCTCCGCCGCGCATTGCAGCAGCTCGAAGGTATCCGCGAGCGAATCGCGAACAACACATTCTCCTTTGCCGATGAGTTTCCTGACTTCCGGGATCTCCCAAAGGTCGATACCTCTGGTCATGCCCGCACCTGCAATATCGTCATTGATGAATTCTTGAAGCATTGCGAGTCACGAATGGCTAAGAACGACCTTGCCTTCGTGACAGTGGATGGGTATCGAAAGATTTTTAATCAGGTATGGCGCCCGACGATCGGTCGCGAGCTGTTTCAGAAGGTTCGCTATTCTCAACTCAGCAGGGTCGTTGATGCCTACCGGTGGAAGAAGAAGACCTACAACAACGCGGTCAGTGCGCTTCGCTGCGCCTTTGAGTACGGCTATCGCGATTTTCCGGAGAAGCACAATCCTGCTTCGGCGCTGAAGTGCCTTCGAATTACCAAGAAGGATCGCCCTGTCATCGATCCGTTCACGATTCAGGAGGCCGAGGCCTTGATCGCGGCAATCCATCGCGACTGGGGCGAGGCACAGGGGAATTACGATGAGTTCCGGTTCTTTACCGGCCTTCGCCCGTCGGAGCAGATTGCCCTGCGCGTCACGGACTGTGACATCACTCACGGCAAAGTCAAAATCGATAAGGCCCGGGTAGTGGCGCGCGACAAGGATCGCACGAAGACAAGCGAGGATCGCCTTGTCGAACTCTGCCCCAGGGCACTTCACGTGCTAAAGCGCCACTTGGCGCTGCGAGCACGGTTCAAACTAGAGGGGAAGATCCATCACGAGGATCTATTCTTCAAGGACGATGGCACACCGATCCGCAATCTTCAGTACCCATGGGTCCGCTGGCGTCGCACCCTGACGGTCACCCTCAAAGGGCGGTACCGAGAGCCTTACAATGCTCGCCATTCCTCGGTCACCTGGAATCTGATGGTCGGAGGAAACCCGCTGAAGGTCGCCAAGCAGCACGGTCATAGCGTGCAGACGATGCTGGAAACCTACGCGGCCTGGCTGGATGGCACGACCGAGTCCGATCTGCAGGCCATCAAGCATGCGATGGAGGCACCGCCGTCGGCTCCGCCCGCCGTCATTGCCGCGCAGTCGCCGACACGGGTAGCGGTCCCTCTCGCCCACTCGCGTCCCCTCCAGTCCCCACGAGCTGTCTCTGGGCTGTCACTGGCGAAAGCGCACGGTGTGCAACTGCCTGATAACTGGTACAAAATTATGGCGGAGAGAGAGGGATTCGAACCCTCGAAGGGCTTTTGACCCTTACACCCTTAGCAGGGGTGCGCCTTCGACCACTCGGCCATCTCTCCGGGTCTGCCCAAAATCATCTGCAATTCAATGGGTTAAGGTGGCCCGACCCCGGGCGCAGGCAGGGACGCCATGATACTGGCGGGGTCGCCCGAGGTAAAGGCGAGCTCAGCGGGGCGGGACATCCACCGTGGCGGCCGCGGCCGCCGGTCCTGCGCCCATCGCCTCGCCAACTTCCGCGCGCATGCGATCGGAAATTTCCTCGCGCTGCACGGCCACGTCCTTCGGCGCGTTGACGCCGAGGCGCACCTGGCTGCCTTTGACGCGCAGCACGGTCACCGTGACATCATCGCCGATCCGTACGCTCTCGCCTTCACGCCGGGTGAGTATCAACATGGGTCCGACCCTCCGCGCACGATTAGCCGTCGCTGCCGTCCAATACTAGTACGGGATCGAGGCGAAGATGATGACAATGCGGCCCGCCGCCGGCCGCAGCGATTCAGCCGCCCAGGCGCGCGCGCACCTGCGGCAGGACGCTCGCGAGCGCGGCCTCCAGCGCCGCGGGGTTGCTGCCGCCGGCCTGCGCGAAGTCGGGACGGCCGCCGCCTTTGCCGCCAACCTGCGCAGCGACCGCGCCGACGAGTTCGCCGGCCTTGATCTTGGCCGTGCGGTCGGCGGTGACGCCGGCCACGAGCGTCACCTTGGTCGGTGACTCGACTGCGGCGAGCACGATGATCGCGGAGCCGAGCCGGCTCTTGAGCTGATCGACCGCGTTGCGGAGCGACCCGCCATCGGCGCCTTCGACGCGCGCGGCGATCACCTTCGTGCCGGCGACGTCGACGGCGCCGGCGGCGAGGTCGGTGCCCTGTCCAGAGGCGAGCTTGTCCTTGAGCGTGCGGATCTCGCGCTCCTGCGTGCGGATCCGTTCGAGCGCCTCGCGCACCTTGTCGGCCAGCTCATCGCGCGTGCCGCGCACCAGCCCCGCCACATCGCGCAGCACGGCTTCGCTGCGCGCGACCGCGTCGAGCGCGCCCTCGCCGGTGACCGCTTCGATGCGGCGCACGCCGGCGGCGACGCCGGACTCGGCCAGGATGCGGAACAGGCCGATGTCGCCGGTGCGCGCGACGTGCGTGCCGCCGCACAGTTCGGTCGAGAAATCGCCGAAATTCAGCACCCGCACCTCGCGGTCGTATTTCTCGCCGAACAGCGCCATCGCGCCGGCGGCCACCGCCTGGTCGTAATCCATCAGGCGAACGCGCGCCGCGTCGTTGGCGCGGATCTCGGCATTGACCAGCCGCTCGATGCGCGCGAGCTCGTGCGGGCTCACCGCCTGGAAATGCGAGAAATCGAAGCGCAACCGGTCGGGCGCGACCAGCGAGCCCTTCTGCGTCACGTGCCTGCCCAGCACCTCGCGCAATGCCGCGTGCAGCAGGTGCGTGGCCGAATGGTTGAGCCGGATCGCCGCACGGCGCGCCGCGTCGACACGCGCCTTGACCGCATCGCCGAGATTCAGCGCCGCGCCGGTGAGCGCGCCGATGTGCACGATCGCCTTGCCCAGCTTCTGCGTGTCGGCAACCGCGAAATGCGCGCCGCCCGTGCCGGTGATTTCGCCGGTATCGCCGACCTGTCCGCCCGATTCTCCGTAGAACGGCGTGCGCCCGAGCACGACCTCGCCCTGCTCACCCGGCTGGAGCGACTGCACCAGCGTGCCGGCGCGGCGCAGCGCCACGACCCGGCTGTCGCACTCGAGCGTCTCGTAACCCGCGAATTCGCTCCGCGCATCGATCGCCTCGCCCGCCGTCAGGTCGACGCTGAACCTGCTCGCCGCGCGGGCGCGCTCGCGCTGCAGTTCCATCTCGCGCTCGTAGCCGGGCATGTCGACCTGCAGGCCGCGCTCGCGCGCGATGTCGGCGGTGAGGTCGGGCGGGAACCCGTAGGTGTCATGCAGTAGGAACAGGAGCGGGCCCGGCACCGTGCTGCCGCCCGCCTCCTGCATGCGGGTCTCGAACTGCGCCATGCCCGCGGCCAGCGTTTCGGCGAAACGCTCCTCTTCGGCGCGCAGCACGCGCGCGATCTGCCCGGTGCGCTCCGGGAGTTCCGGATACGCCTCGCCCATCACCCGCGCCAGCACCGGCACGAGCTTGTAGAAGAACGGCTCCGACTGGCCGAGCCTGTAGCCGTGGCGCACCGCGCGGCGGATGATGCGCCGGAGCACGTAGCCGCGGCCTTCGTTCGAGGGGACGACGCCGTCGCTGACGAGGAAGCTGCAGGCGCGGATGTGATCGGCAATCACGCGCAACGAGGGCGAGGCCAAGTCGACGCTGCCCGCCGCGCCGGAGGCGGCCTCGGCCGCGGCCAGCAGCAGGTCGCGGAACAGGTCGATGTCGTAGTTCGAGTGCACGCCCTGCATCACGGCCGCGAGCCGCTCGAGGCCGGAGCCGGTGTCGACCGAGGGTTTTGGCAGCGGCGTCAGCTTGCCGTCGGCCGAGCGCTCGTACTGCATGAACACGAGGTTCCAGATCTCGACGTAGCGGTCGCCATCCTCGTCGGGCGAACCCGGCGGACCGCCCGGGATTCCCGGACCGTGGTCGTAGAAGATCTCGGTGCAGGGGCCGCAGGGTCCGGTGTCGCCCATTGCCCAGAAATTGGACTGCTCGCCCATGCGCGTGACGCGTTCAGGGCGGACGCCGGCCTCGCTCACCCACAGCTTCGCGGCCTCGTCGTCGTCGCGGAATACCGTGATGTGCAGGCGCGCGGGGTCGAGCCCGAGCCTCTGCGTGATGAATTCCCAGGCGAACACGATCGCATCGCGCTTGAAGTAATCGCCGAAGGAAAAATTGCCGAGCATCTCGAAGAAGGTGTGGTGGCGAGCGGTGTAGCCGACGTTCTCGAGGTCGTTGTGCTTGCCGCCCGCGCGCACGCAGCGCTGGCTGGTCACCGCCCGACTGTAGTCGCGCTGCTCCCTGCCGAGGAACAGGTCCTTGAACTGCACCATGCCCGCATTGGTGAACAGCAGCGTCGGGTCGTGCCCGGGCACGAGCGAGGAGGACGGCACCACACGGTGGCCGCGCTCACGGAAGAATTCGAGAAAGGCGCGGCGGACTTCGGCCGCGCCCATGAACGGAGGTTTGCGCTTGGTCATGAATCCAGTTCGAGATCGGGCCCCAGGGCAGAACGGATATGATCGTTGGAAAAGCCGCGGTATTGCAAAAATCTGGCCTGCCGGCCCTTTTCGGCCCATCCGGCGGGGGCCTCGGGCCCGAAGCGCCGGTGCCGCACCTCGCGGGCCACGGCCGCCCAGTCAGGCACCGCGCGCAGCGCCGCTTCGATCAGCGCCCCAGCCACGCCGAAACCCTCGAGCTCACGCCGGATCCGCAGTGGGCCCTGGCCGCGCGCGCGATGGTAATCGACGAAATGGCCGGCGTAGCGGGCATCGTCGAGCAGCCGGCGCGCGCTCAGATCGGCTATCACCGTTGCCACGACTGTCGATTCGTAGCCGTTCACGCGCAGCTTCGCCGCCAGCTCGCCCGCGGCGTAGTCGCGCCGCGCCAGAAACGCCACGGCCGCCATCCCGGCGGCCGCGGCATCACCCGGATCGCGGGCGCTCTGGCGCTTAAGCGCTCTTTTCCTCAGGCTCGGCACGCTGCTTCGAGGGCAACAGCTTGGCGCGGATCTGCTCTTCGATCTCGCGGGCGATGTCTTTATGGGTCTTGAGGAACTCGCGGGCATTGTCTTTGCCCTGGCCGATGCGCTCGCCCTTGAAGGCGTACCAGGAGCCGGACTTTTCGATGATGCCGTTGTTGGCGCCCAGTTCGATGATCTCGCCCTCGTGCGAGATGCCCTGGCCGTACATGATCTCGAATTCGGTCTCGCGGAACGGCGGCGCGACCTTGTTCTTGACCACCTTGACGCGGGTCTGGTTGCCGACGACCTCTTCGCCGTTCTTGATCGCGCCGATGCGCCGGATGTCGAGCCGCACCGAGGCGTAGAACTTGAGCGCGTTGCCGCCGGTGGTGGTCTCGGGGCTGCCGAACATGACGCCGATCTTCATGCGGATCTGGTTGATGAAGATCACCAGCGTGTTGGTGCGTTTGATATTGGACGTGAGCTTGCGCAGCGCCTGAGACATCAGCCGCGCCTGCAGCCCCATTTGTGGCTCACCCATC
>JAGWPD010000062.1 GCA_028870705.1 Gammaproteobacteria bacterium | reverse complement strand
GCGCTTCGCCAACCAGCTGACAGAAGCCGTCCGCGAGCTGCGCGCTGCAGGTGCGCGCTTCGCCCTCATCGGCGGCCTGGCGCTCGCGGCGCACAAGGTCGTAAGAGGAACGCAGGACATCGATTTGCTGGTCGACGGCGATCAGTCAGACCAGATCGACGCGCTGCTGAGGCGCCTGGGCTATCGATCCATTCACCGCTCAGCGGATGCCGCGAACTACCTGCGCGGCAGCGAACGCGTCGACCTGCTCTATGCGGTACGACCCGCAGCTCGGCTGCTGCTCGAAAAAACGGCCGTTCACGCAACGGTATTGGGCGACATCCCGGTCATCAGCTGCGAGGGCTTGATCGCATTCAAGTTGCAGGCGCTTGTCAACAATCCCTCGCGCACGCAGGATCTGGAGGACATGCGGGCACTCTTGCACGCGAACCGCGCGCAGCTGGATATGGACGAGCTTCGCGGCTACTTCAGGCTCTTCGACCGAGAGGCGTTGCTCAATGAGCTCATGTCCTGATCGCGACGGCACTCCGCTGGCGCGCGACGCGGGTCTGGAAACTCCAGCCCTGGACCCTCGCGACCCTTACCTCAGACTGGTCGAACTCATGGAAGTACTCGAGGCGCTATGCCCCGAGTGGCCCGCCCGCCCCTCGTTCCCGGCCGCTGCAATCCTGCGGTTGTAAGCTGAGCGCTCAACGCAGTTCGAGCAGTCTGGCAGTGCTGCGCGCGTAGCGCGGCGGCGCCACCGGCCCGAGCAGCCGCTCGCATACCGCGCCGATCTGCAACACCTGCGCATCGGACCAGGCCAGGCCGATCACCGAGAGGCCGACGGGCAGGCCCTTGACGAGCCCCATCGGCAGCGTCAGGTGCGGATAGCCGGCGATCGCCGGCAGGTTGCCCGGTCCTGAGCTGTTGAGCGCGTCGCCGTTCACCGGGTCGATCGGCATCGCCGGCCCTTCGGTGAAGGCGATCAGCGCCTGCAGCTGATGCGCGGCGAAGATCTTGTCCAGACCATCGCGCCCGGCGATGCGCAGGCTCTCGGCGCGGGCCTTCAGGTAGCCCGCATCCTGCAGTCCCGCGGTCGCCTCGGCACGCTCGAACTGCTCCTGGCCGAAGATCGGCATCTCGAGATCGGCATGCGCGCGATCGAAAGCGATGACGTCGGCCAGCGTCCGCGTCTTGACGGCGGCCGGCGTCGTGGCCAGGTAGCTGTTCAGGTCGGCCTTGAGCTCGGTGAGCAGCACCGTGAGCTCCAGATCGCCGAGCTTGTCGGCTTCGGCCGGCGGCTGCACCTCGACCACGGTGGCGCCGGCCGCGGCAAGGCGCCTGGCCGCCGCGGCCAGCAGCGCCTGCACGCCCGACAGGGCATTGGACGCTGGGAGCAGTCCTATACGCTGCCCTGTCAGGTTCACACCAGCATTTAAGTCTGCTGCAACTTGGAAGTGGCCCTGCGCATCCCTTGTCGCGGCATCCTGCGGGTCGGGGCCGGACATCACCTGTAACAGCAATGCCGCGTCGGCGACCGTATGCGCGATGGGTCCCGGCGTATCCTGGCTGTGCGAAATGGGCACGACGTAGGTGCGCGGCACCAGCCCGACGGTCGGCTTGATGCCCACCAGCCCGTTCATCGATGAGGGGCAGGTGATCGAGCCATCGGTTTCTGTGCCGATCGCCGCCGCGGCCAGGCTGGCGGCCACGGCCGCGCCGCTCCCCGAACTCGAGCCGCAGGGACTGCGGTCCAGGGCGTAGGGATTGCGCGTCTGGCCGCCGACGGCGCTCCAGCCGCTGACCGAACTGGTCGAGCGGATGTTGGCCCATTCCGACAGGTTGGTCTTGCCGAGGATCACGGCGCCGGCGGCCCGCAGGCGCGCGACCAGCGGCGCATCGCGGCCACCGCGATTGGCGGCCAGCGCGAGCGAGCCGGCGGTCGTGGCCATCGGATCGGCCGTCTCGATGTTGTCTTTGATCAAAAGCGGTATGCCATGCAGCGGGCCGCGGATGTGCCCGGCGGCGCGCTCGCGATCGAGCGCGCGAGCCTGGGCGCGCGCCTGCGGGTTGAGCGCCAGCACGCTGCGCAGCGTCGGGCCGCTCCGGTCGATGCGGGCGATGCGCGCGAGGTAAGCGTCGACGAGCTGGAGCGAAGTGACGCGGCCCTGCGCCTGCGCGGCGGCCAGCTCGGCAATGCTCCTGCCGGTGACGTCGAAGGGGCGCGCGGCCTCGGCCGCGGGCGCGCTGGCCACGCCGCCCGCCAGCGCCAGGCAGAGGATCGTCAGCGTCAATGCAAGGGCGCCATGGCGCCGGGGCGTTTGGGTATTCATGGGCCTGAGTTTACGGCAGTCCGCGGGCGGCATATGTCAAATCGCAGCGTCCCGACGCGCCTTTCAGGCTGGCGCCGCAGCGATGGCAATTCACGGTTTGCTGCACTAGAGTTCGCCTAACGCCGCGTTCACTCGTGGCCACGCACAATAACGATTCGAGGGGAATAGCATGGGATACCTCATTCTCAGACGAGCGGCTTTGCTCGTTGCCACGGCGGGCTTTGCTTTCGCCGTACAGGCAGCGCAGCCGCTGCCGATCGATCCCGACGGCGTACTGAACCGGCCGGCACGGGTGGCGATCCACCAGCCGATGGAGGCCGACCCGGGCGAAAGGCTCGAGGCCGCGGCGCGGCTCGGCCGCCAGTCCATGTCCGAACAGCAGAAGGCCGCGATGATCGCCGCCCTGCAGCGCAAGCAGGCGCTGTACCCGAACCAGACGCTCGGCGCCGCTTACCCGGCGGGCATGCCCGTGTGGCATTCCATCGGGCCACGCACCAGCAAGTACTCCTACAACGGCGTGTTCATCGACGGTGTGGACAGCGGTCGCATCCGCAACATACTCGTCGACCCGACGAATCCGAACCGCGTGTACGTGCTGACCTCGGGCGGCGGCCTGTGGAAGACCGGCAATTTCTACGCCGCGCGCCCGGACTGGAGCGCCACCACCGACGCCGTGCTGAGCACGAGCGGCGGCGCCGCGGCACTGGGCCGCAATGCCAACACCATCTATCTGGGCGTGGGCGACCCCTTCGATGTGATGCCGACGCTCGCGGGGGTCATGCTCAAGTCGACCGATGGCGGGCAAACCTGGGGGCCGTGGGTGAACCTGCCGGGTGCGACCTCGGTGCGCGACGTGAAAGTCGACACGTCTGGCGAGGCGGACATCGTGCTGGTTGCCACCGATGTCGGCGTGTTCCGTTCCACGGACGGCGGCGCCAGCTACGCGCTCAGCGACGTGGGCCAGGCCGACGGCCTGGTCTCGGCGTGGAGCATCGCGCGGACCAGCGCCGGGTGGCTCGTCAGCATGGTTGATCCGGGCTTCGACTTCGGCATACCCGCCACGGGCCAGCTGTACCGATCCCGGGACCACGGCGCCAGCTGGAACGCGATTGACGCGGCCGGCGACCCCTACACTTCCGTTGGACGCGCCACGCTCGCGGTTGCGCGCCCGGGTGAGTCGGTCGTCTATTCCATCGCTTCCGATCCCACCGGCGCATCGCAGGGCGATGTCTACCGTTCGAAGGACGGCGGCCGCAGCTGGAGCGCGCTGAACGTGACCGGCCAGACGCCCTCCAACCCGAACTGCTTCCAGCCGGACATGAACATCCTCGGCGGGCAGGCCTGGTACAACCAGATGATCGTGGTCTCGCCGGCTGACGCCAAGCGCAACACGCTTTACATCGGCGGCAATCTCTCGACCGCCAGGAGCGCCGACGGCGGCGCCAGCTGGACCCTGACTTCGAGCTGGCTGCCGACGGGCTGTGACTACGTGACTCCGGCACTCCCCTATGTGCACGCCGACAACCACACGGCGACGATCGCCAGCTACGGCGGCAAAGAGCAGCTCCTGTTCGGCACCGATGGCGGCGTGTTCCTGAGCGCCGACGGCGGCGCGAGTTTCGACAGCTCGAAGAACGTCGGCATCGTGGCGCTGCTCGCGCAGACCATCATGTCGACGCCGCAGCGCGACAGCAGCGCGATCACCGGCCTGCAGGACACCGGTACGCGCGCCCGCGTCGGTGAATCGCATACCTGGAACCAGGTCTTTGGCGGCGATGGCGAGGGCGTGGCCTGGAGCCAGGCCAACAACGCGGTGACCCTGGTGACGGCCGAATTCATGACCATCGCGCGCCAGCCGGGGCTGCCCTCGAACACGGGAGATCCGAACAACTGGCTGGATGGCAGCGCCGGCATAGATTTCACCAACCCCGATTGCTTTCCTTTCTTCACACCGCTGACCACACCGACCGCGCAACTCGACCCGACCGGCCAGGTGTTCTACACCTCGACCGGCTCGCGTCTGTACCGCACGACCGACGGCGCGCAATCCTGGCAGCAGGTCGTGCAATTTGGCAGCACCGCGGCCCCTGCCTGCATCATCCGCCAGACCTGGCACGCGACCGGCCTGCATCCGAAAAATCCGCAGCTGATCGCGCTCGCGGGAGCCGGTGGCCGCGCCCTGATCAGCCAGGATGGCGGCTCGAGCTGGAGCCTGACGCAGTTGACGGCGGCCGTGCCCGGGTACAACGCCTTCAACAGCTCCGCCGCGTGGGCCGGCAAGTCGACGCTGTACTACTCGTCCGAGTCGACGGCCTCCGGTGTCGTGCGGGTCGTGAAGACGACGGACTTCGGCGCCACCTGGAGCGCGGCCGACAACGGCCTGCCCGACGCCGCGGTCCATGAGCTCGCGGCCGACCGGCGCGACCGCTCCGGCAATACGCTGTACGCCGCCACCGACATTGGTCTGTACTGGACGCAGGACGGCGGCGCCAACTGGGCGCTCTACGGCGCCGGCCTGCCCAATGTGGCCGTGGAAGGCCTCTATGTCTCGCCCGAGGGTGAGTTCCTGCGCATCGCGACCTACGGCCGCGGCGTGTGGGAGGTCGATCTCGAGCATTGAACCGTGCATCACCAAAATTGAGGGGATTCGAATCATGCAAATAAGAAATACGACGCTGCGGTCGGCGTTCGCGGCTGCCGCAGTGGGATTGCTGGCCTGCTCGGGCGCACTGGCTCAGCAGAAGCCGCTCACCTGGAAAGACTCCTGGTACACGAAGGTCACGCCACCGGAGAACGATTTCGCCGCCCGCTCCGGCTTCGAGGAGGAGAACCTTGCCTATCCGGCCAATAGTGTCGGTGCGGCCCAGCAGTCCACCGCCGCCTCCGCCGCGCTCCAGCTCATGCAGACCGCACCGGCCAACTCGCGACCCTGGCGCCTGATCGGACCGGTCGTCGG
The DNA here is from genome assembly GCA_028870705.1 of Gammaproteobacteria bacterium. GTDB lineage: Bacteria > Pseudomonadota > Gammaproteobacteria > Steroidobacterales > Steroidobacteraceae > FEN-1191. The sequence goes on along the minus strand of JAGWPD010000062.1, from coordinate 4,078 downwards.
CAACGCGCCGGGCCCGGTCACTTACACCGGCCGCGACAGCGTCGTCTCGGGTCGCGTCGCGGCAATCGCAGTGGCACCGAGCTGCCGCGCTGACGAAGATTGCCTGGCCTACGTCGCCGCCGCCGGCGGCGGCATCTGGAAGACCGAGGACATTCTGGCGCGCCGCCCCGAGTGGCGCTCGGCAAGCAGCGGCCTGCCGACCACGGCGATGGGCACGGTCATATTCGATCCGACGGACCGGAGCGGCAGGACCTTGTACGCCGGCACTGGTGAGCCGAACGGTTCCAGTGATGCCGAGGCCGGGCTCGGCCTTTTCAGATCCACCGACGGCGGCGCGAGCTGGAGTCTCGTGCCGGGCAGCTTCAGCGCCGCGGCCTACCGCTCGATCGCCGCCGTGGCGATCGATCCAGCCGATGCGCGCCACATCTACATTGGCACGGCGGTGGCACGGCGCGGCGCCTCCGCATCGAATGGCGGTCGTTTCACGCCGCCCGGCGCCCCGCCGATTGGCCTGTACGAATCCGTCGACGGCGGCCAGCATTTCACTCTGGTGTTCAGTCAACCGTCGGACCCCGTCATGCCAGCCACGGCGAACGGCAACGATTTCTTCCGCGGCGGCGTGACCAAGATCGCGGCCACGCGGCTCGGATTGAAGCCGAGCGATCCGACGCGGATCTATTTCTCGGTGATGGACTACGGCCTGTACCGCTCAGCGGCCGGCGGCGGCTACGAGCAGGTGTTTGCGAGTGCCGGCGGCGGCCTGGTCGCCAACTCCATCGGTTCGCGCACCGAGTTCGCGCTGGCGCCGTTACCCAACGGCAAACTGCGCATCTATGTGGGCGACACGGACGGCGGACCTGCCCTGCTGTATCGCACCGACGACGCGAATGTCGCCAGTCCGGGCTGGATGCTGCTGTCGAATCCGGCCAAGGGTACGCCCGGCTACGCTTCGTTCAACTACTGTGGTGGCCAGTGTTCGTATGACATGCCGGTGGCCTCGCCCGAAGGCTCGCCCGACGTGGTGTGGATCGGCGGCCAGATGCAGTACGGCGAGATCTTCACCGCCCATCCGCCCTCGAACGGGCGGGCCGTGCAGCGCTCGATCGACGGCGGCGTGAGCTTCACCGACATGACCAACGACACGCAGCAGCCGGCCCTCGGCATGCATCCGGACCAGCACGCGATCGCCTTCGTACCGCGCAGCCCCGGCATCGCGATCCTGGGCTCGGACGGCGGCATCGTGCGTACCGACGGCGTATTCGTCGATGCTGCGGCGGACTGCGCCGGTCGCGGCATCGCCGGCAACGATCTCGTGGATTGTCAGGGCTGGCTGGCGGCGATCCCGCGCGAGATCATCAGCACCACGAACGCCGGCGTTTCCAGTCTGCAGTTCCAGAGCGTGTCGATCAATCCGCAGGATCCCGCCAACGACATCATCGGTGGCACGCAGGACAACGGCACGTGGGCCTACGATGGCCGTACCGGCAAGTGGTTCGAGTCGGTTGGCGGCGACGGTGGCAACTCCGGCATCAATGCCGTCTCGCCGCAGGTGCGCATCCACTCCTACTACGGCGCGCAGCTCGATGTGAATTACCGCGGCACCGATCCGCTCGGCTGGAACTGGGTCTCGGACCCGCTCGGCTACGAGGCCGCCTCGTTCTACGTACCCGTGTTGTCCGACCCGGTGCTCGATGGCACCATATTCGTCGGCCAGCAGCGCGTCTGGCGAACCCAGGACAACGGCGGCAGCCAGGCTTACCTGGAGCAGCATTGCAACGAGTTCTTCGGCGACTTCACCGTACAGTGCGGTGACTGGGAGCCCTTGGGCGCTGTGACGCTCACCGGCGCCGCGTTCGGTACCGACAAGGGCGGGTCTTATCTGGTCGCGCTCGCGCGCGCACCGGGCAAGGGCGCGCCGCTGTGGGCGGCCACACGCCGCGGCCGCCTGTTTGTGAGCTCGAATGCGGACGCCGCGGATGCCACTACGGTGAGCTTCAGCCGCATCGACACCCCGCTCCAGCCCACGCGTTTCATCAGTGGCATTGCGGTGGATCCCCAGAACCCGTTGCATGCTTACGTGTCCTACTCGGGTTACGACGCCTACACGCCGGCCACTCCCGGCCATGTATTCGAGGTCACGGTGGATGCGGGCACGATGGTGGCGACATGGCGGGATCTGAGCGCCAACATCGGCGACCAGCCGGTCACGGGCGTAGCCTACGATCCGGCCAGCGGGCGCGTCTATGCGGCCACTGACTTCGGCGTCGCAGTGCGGTTGTCTTCTGGTCAGTGGGCGCGGGCGGCAGCGGGCCTGCCGCCCGTTGCGGTGTACAGCATCGCGCTGGACGCCAAATCGGGACTGTTGTACGCGGCCACGCACGGCCGTGGCGTCTGGCGCCTCGCCCTGCGCGAGGACTGAGCGGGATCGAAATGAACTGGCGCCCGGCGTGTTGCGCGCCGGGCGCCGGAGCGTTCACCACCCCCGCGTCCGGCGGGGGTTCTTACTTCGGGTTGCCTTCCACGGGCGGCTTGGACGGCGCAGCCCCATCGGGCTCGACCTTGCCCTGCTTGGCGCCTTTTGCATCCTTTGCGCCCTTTGCGCCCTTTGCGTGCTGTTCACAGCTGCCAGGATGCAGGCGGCAGCTCTCCAGCCGCCGCTTCGCGAGCGCCGCCTTCTGGGCATCGGTCAGCTCGTGGTCGGCATACGTTTTCGGCAACTGCGCACCCTGCGGTTCATCGCCCGCGAGCGCCGGCCCGGCAACCAGCAGCGCGCTGGCCGCGAACAGTGCCAATGATCGGTAAATTGCATTTCTCATATACGGCTGCTCCTTAAGATGACCGAGCCCAGACGGATGCCGGGACACGCGTGGAATTACAAGTACTGCGCTATCAGGCGATCTACATCCTCGGTTCGTGACTCAAGCGCCGCAGTCAATGTGAGCACGGCTTGCGCGAAAGGCACCCTGACCCCGACCCGAGTGAGGCTGAACTGCGCGGCGTGCAACGCGCTGGCGAGGCGGGTTGCGCCGATCTCGCGAAAGGCACGCTGCGCCATGTGCAGACGCGTGATCGGCAATGGCCTGAGATACTCCTCGACCTTGCCGCACCGCGCCGCCATCAATAGATCCGTGACGATGGCGCATACTTGCGCGCGGTGGTACTGATCGCGCCGCAACGCTCCGCTCGGGGAGGCGCTGGGTACACGCCGCGTGGCTGCCTGCGTGATGGCGGTGGGCTGCTGCGCTTCCATCGTCCCTCCTCCCGCATTGCAAATGCAATGCCCCGATCGCGCCGAATGACAGCACGGATCCGGCGCCTTGTCATCGCGTGCGTGCGTCGCCGATGAGCGACAGCACACCTGCCAAAGTGGCGCCCGCGAGCGATTGATTTACGGGTCCGGTGACGTCTCAGTCCGGGCGTGCTGGTGGCGAAAGGTCGTGATGATGGGAAAAGCGCCGGATGGCGGCAAACGCTCGAAACAGGCTCGGCTGGCCGCTACCACTGCAAAGTACAGCAACATGCTGCTCGCCGAGGGCGCCGACGATCGCAGCATAGCCTTTCCCGAGCAGCTGGAGCGCTCGCACCTCGACTTCACGCTCGCGAGCCTGCGCGCCCTTGACCGGTACCTGGACCGGGTGCGCATCCGACAGGATGGGCTCGAGGGATATATCCATCTCAACACCGTGGTTGCGGTGGCCTGTTACCTCGGAGAAGTCATTCGTCGTGGTACGCCCGCTGGCGAATGCCAGTGGGTGCGCGCAGCGAACGTGGCGGCGGATGGCGCCAACACGGGTGTCCACCTGGGCGACTTCGCCGACGTTGTGCTGGCAGTGAGAGGCTCGGTCCGCCCCCTGCGCCTGACGCGCGTGGTAGCCCGGTACGTCAGCAGCAAACGATACCGGGAACCCACCTATGAATTTGCCGCCGCAGCCATAAACAGGATCTGCACTTCAGCTGCGAGCGCGCGGGCGTAGCCGGCGCGCGCTACGGCGCGGGGCGATCGATCAGTGGCAACCGCCTGCGTCTTTCCCGCAACCACACTCCCCCGGCGTGCCGCCGCCGGCGCCCGGTGCGCCCG
>JAGWPD010000061.1 GCA_028870705.1 Gammaproteobacteria bacterium | reverse complement strand
GGCGCGCAGCAGCGCCAGCCGTCCGAACGGCGGCCAGTGCGCCGCGGCCCGCTCCTCGAGCGCACCCGCGGCGAAGCCCTCGTAGCCGGCGTGGAGCAGGCTCTGCAGGAGCGGGTGCTCCGGATACTCGGTCTGGATCAGCACCTCGCCGGCACGCGCGCCGCGGCCCGCCCGGCCGGCCACCTGCACGATGGTCTGCGCCAGGCGCTCGGCGGCGCGATAGTCGGCGCTGAACAGGCCCTGGTCGGCATTGATCACCGCGACCAGCGAGACACCCGGGAAATGGTGGCCCTTGGTGACCATCTGCGTGCCGACCAGGATGCGCGCGCTGCCCTCGAGCAGCGAGTGCATCACCGCCTCGACATCCGCGGCGCTGTGCACGGTGTCGCGGTCGAGCCGCGCCAGCGGCGCGTTCGGGAACATCGCCGCGAGCGTCTCGGCGATGCGTTCGGTGCCCTGGCCCACCGGCCGCACCGCGAAGCCGCAGCGCCCGCAGCGCGTCGGGAGCGGCTGCGCCGCGCCGCAATAATGGCAGCGCAGCTGCGCCGCGCCGCGATGCACGGTCAGGCGCGCGTCGCACTCGCTGCACGGGGCAATCCAGCCGCAGCTCGTGCACAGGAGCGTCGGCGCGTACCCGCGGCGGTTCAGGTACACGAGCACCTGGCCGTCGCTGGCGAGATGCCGCTCGATCGCCTGCGTGACCGGCCCGGCGAGCCCGGCGTGCACCGCGTGCGCGCGCAGGTCGACCAGCGCGATGCGCGGCGCCGCGGCCTGGTCGGCGCGGCGCGGCAGCAGCAGCTGCCGGTAGCGCCCGAGCCGCACGTTGTGGAGCGATTCGAGCGCCGGCGTCGCGGAACCGAGCACCACGGGCACGCCGGCCTGCTGCGCGCGGCGCACCGCGAGGTCGCGGGCGGAATAACGGCAGCCGCCCTCCTGCTGCTTGTAGGAGCTGTCGTGCTATTCGTCGACCACGACGAGGCCAAGCCGCTGGACGGGTGCGAACACCGCCGAGCGCGTGCCGATGAGCACGCGCGCCACGCCCGCGCGCGCCGCGCGCCAGGCCTGCAGCCGCTCGCCATCGCTCAGGCCCGAATGCAGCACGGCGATCGGTACGGCGAGGCGCGCGCGAAAGCGCGCGAGCAACTGGGGCGTGAGTCCGATCTCGGGCACCAGCACCAGCGCGCCCGCGCCGCGCTCGAGCGTGCGCAGCACGAGCCGCAGGTAGACTTCGGTCTTGCCGCTCCCGGTCGCGCCCTGCAGCAGGAAGGAGCGGTAGCCTCCCGCGGCGGCCTCGATGGCGGCGACGGCATCGGCCTGCGCGGCGCTGAGCACCGGCGCCGCGGCCACCGAGTCCGCGGCCACCGAGTCCGCGGCACCTGCGCCCGTGACCGCATCTGCCGGCGCGGACCCCGGCACGATCGCCGGCCCGGTGCCGCGCAGTGAGTGCTCTATCCAGCCGCGCCGGACGAGCGCGCGCGCCGCGCTGCGCCAGCCCGGTTCGACGGCGTCCAGCTCG
>JAGWPD010000060.1 GCA_028870705.1 Gammaproteobacteria bacterium | reverse complement strand
GCTGTCCTTAGTACGAGAGGACCGGGATGGACGCACCTCTGGTGTTCCGGTTGTCACGCCAGTGGCACTGCCGGGTAGCTATGTGCGGACGGGATAACCGCTGAAAGCATCTAAGCGGGAAGCCCCCCCCAAGACTAGATCTCCCTGGGAATTCAATTCCCCTAAAGGGCCCAAGTAGACTACTTGGTTGATAGGCCGGGTGTGTAAGGCCAGTAATGGCTTCAGCTAACCGGTACTAATTGCCCGTGAGACTTGACCATATAACCTCAAGCAGTTTGGCTATCCAGCCAAGCGTGCGAGGTAGACCTGATGCGGATGGAGCGATCCATCACATTGTTGTGAGCGCGACACGCGTCAATCAAAGAATCTTCCGGTTTCGCCTGGCGGCTATAGCGAGCAGGAACCACCCGATCCCATTTCGAACTCGGAAGTGAAAATGCTCTGCGCCGATGGTCGTGTGGCAGTTGCCATGCCAGAGTAGGTCACTGCCAGGCTTCTCATGTAAGGCAAAGCCCCGGCACCGCAAGGTGCCGGGGCTTTTGTCGTTTCACGTGCTCATTGCCGGTCGAAAACCAACGTGTCGTCGTAGGGCTTGCCGTCGGCGTGCGTCCCTATGTTGTTGGCCGTCAGCGTCTTGCCGTCCGCCGAGACGACGCGGTGTACGGTACCGACCTCCTTGCCGCCCCTCTTCATCGTGAAATGGGCGGTGTGGGCGTCGAGCAGCTTGCCGGCAACGGCGTCGGCGTCGGGATTGCCGGTAACCTGATGGTCCTTGCCGTCGTACTTGATCGTTACGTGCATGGACATTTCCTTGCCGTCAGCGCCGACGGTCTTCTGCTCGAGGGACGTGCCCTCGGCCGTCTCCTTGTAGACCCGCGTGATGCTCTTCGCGGCCGGGCCACTGAATTTGGACATTGCCGCGTTGAGCTTCCAGCTGCCTGCGACGGCATCCGCCGCGAAGGCGTTTGCGCCGAGGAACAGCGTGCTGAGCAGAGTCATTGTCAGTATTCTTCGCATGCCTGATCTCCCGTGTTTGCTTTGGTCTTGTTCTTCGTCAGCCCCGGCCGGCTGTTCCGGCCGCATGCCCAGGACTATGCGCCAGCTGAATAGCGTCTACAAGCGAGACGGCCGTTGGATCGACCCCGTCGAGGTGGAGGAGTTCGAACCCCATCCGGCGCCAGCCCACAGGCCAGATGGCGAAGGCCTTAGGGTTTGCCCGGGGGCCGAGTTGACGGCAGCGCCTGATTCCACATTTCCCGTTTCAGACGCCAGCCGGCATCGGCGGCATGATGCAGCACCAGGAGCATATTGCCCCAGCCGTCGAACGGCGGCTTGCCTGCCGAGAATGTCACCCGCTGATGTTCCTGGCACCACTCCGACGCCCAATCACCGGACACTTCGATGTCAAAGCACGTCAAATCGAACAATTCCATGTGGCCGTCCGGCATCTGTTCGGTCACGTCCCGCATGAACTTGGCGATTGCCGTCTTGCCAACAATCGGTTTGGTCTCTGGAAGCAGGCTTATGCCATCATCGTCCCAAAGCGCAGCAGTAGCGCTGTTGTCCATGTGTCGTGTCGCCGTGGCGAGGGCTTCGTTAAAAGCAGAAATTTCGGAGCGGGCATCCGCCTGTGCTGGGACCGGACCCAAGCCCAGGATTAAGAGTGCTGTAGCCGGCAATTTCATTTGACCTCCGCTGCATGTGATTGGGGCTTGATTCAGTGACGATGATCGATAGGAGATGGTTGCGCAACCCCGCCCGGCTCAACCGCCGCGCTCCACGCCCCGCCGAGACGGCACACATCCGCAGCGAACCGTACCTGCAGTTCATGCGGCACCCGCGCTTGTACGCGCTGGCGGGGGTTGCACGGCGCCCTTGCCGCGCCGGACCAAGGCCACGGATTCAGGTCTTGACGAGCTGTGCTACCGCAAAACGCACGGTCGCGACGTGCGTCATGACGATGCTGCGATAGACGGCCGGATCCTCGCCCCACTTGCGCCACTTGCGATCGCTGAACCAGATCGCGAAGGCGTCCTTCGCGAAGCGGATCTTTTCGCTCCGGTAGCCCACGCCGGTGTCGAGCCCGTCGAGCAGCGCCCGCGCTTCGGTGAGCAACGCCTCGTTCCTGCCGGGCCCGGCCTCGGCCAGTGCCGCGAGCCGGTCGACCAGCGCGAGTTCATGCGGATCAGGACCGCTCAAGTCGCTACCAGGCATCGGAACAACAATCTAGCACATGCGCTGGCGATGCCTGGCCGGTTGAAATGTTGCCAGGCTGGCGCTGGCGCGCTACTTTCCGCGGGCATCCACGAGTTCTTGCTGGCCCAATTTCCAAGGAGCAGGTCATGAAAGGCACGGTCGTGTACAGATGGCTCGGAGTCCTGTCAATCTGCGTTGCCGGTGCGCTGCAGGCGCAGATGCCGATGGGCGAGGCGGAGAAGGCGGTCGTGGCGCAGGAGCGCCAATGGCTGCAGTCACAGAAGACCAACAACGTCGAACTGCTCGCGCCGCTGCTGGCCGAGAAGTTCATCAGCACGGGGATGGACGGCAAGCTGACCAACCGCGCCCAGTCGCTGGCCGAAGCGAAGGCCACCCACTGGACCCGGGCCGAATACGAGAACGTCGAAGTGGTGGTCTACGGCGACGCGGCGATCGCGACCGGTGTATTCATGGGCGCCGGCACCGATTCCAAGGGCAAGCCCATGGATGACGTCGAGCGCTTCACCGATACCTGGGTGAAGATGCCGGGCGGCAAATGGCAATGCGTCGCCTCGCAGGGTACCGCCATCAAGAAATAGCCGCACGGTCCGGCGCCGTGAGCGGCCAGATCCAGTTCAACGATGGCGGGGCCTACGAGAACTACATGGGCCTGTGGAGCCAGCTCGCGGCGGAGAGCTTCCTCGCGTGGCTGGCTCCGCGACCGGGACTCCGCTGGCTCGATGTGGGCTGCGGGAGCGGCGCGTTCACCGCGACGATCATCGAGTGGTGTGCACCGGCTGCGGTGGACGGCATTGATCCATCACAGGCGCAGATTGAATTCGCGCGCACCCGGCCGGCATTGAGCGTCGCGCAGTTCCGGCAGGGCGATGCGATGGAACTTCCGTACGCGGCGGAGTCATTCGATGCGGCCGTCATGGCGCTGGTGATCTTCTTCGTACCCGAACCCGCCAGGGGCGTGGGCGAAATGGCGCGCGTGGTTCGCCCGGGCGGCATCGTTGCGGCGTACGCGTGGGACATGGCGGGCGGCGGCTTTCCCTACGCTGCGCTGCAGGCCGAAATGCGCGCCATGGGCGTTGCCGTCCCAGTGCCGCCGAGTCCCGATGCTTCAAGGCTGGAGGCCATGCAATCATTGTGGGCTGGCGCCGGCCTGGAGGCCGTCGAAACGCGCGAGATCAGCGTGCAGCGGACGTTCGCAGACTTCAACGAGTACTGGACGGCTATCCTCGGCGGGCCCAGCGTAGGTCCGCAGCTCGCGGCGATGTCCTCCACGCAGCTCACCGCGCTCAAGGGCCGACTGCAGCCTCACCTGCCGACGGATGCTTCCGGGCGGATCACCTACGGCGCGCGGGCCAACGCCGTGAAAGGCCGAAAACCGCAGTAATTCGTACAAGGAGAAGGCTATGAAACCCTACATTGATGGATTCGTGCTGCCGGTGCCGAAAAAGAATCGCGCCGCATACGTCCGCATGGCGAAGCTCGCCGCCAGGGTATGGATCGATCATGGCGCGCTGGAATATCACGAGTGCATTGCCGACGACGTGAAGAAGGGAAAGCTCACTTCGTTTCCCCAGAGCGTGCTGCTCAAGAAAGGCGAGACCGTGTGGTTCTCCTGGATCGTCTACCGCTCGCGGAAGGATCGGGACCGCATCCTCGCGAAGGTGATGAAAGACCCGCGGCTCGCGCCCATGATGGATCCGAAGAAGATGCCACTGGACGGCAAACGCATGTTTTGGGGAGGATTCAAGACCGTGGTGAGCCGTTAGCCATCAGGTCGTGAACGGTGTCTTGGCAGGTTGAGGAGCACAGCCATGTGTGAGGAGGACGATCTCGATGAATTCGCCCGGCGCGCGGCGTTGACCCGCCGGGAGTTCGGGGCGATGGCGCTCGGGGCAGGCCTCGCCGTGATGCTGCCGAGGTCGGCTCATGCGCTGGAAACGGTGGGTAAGGCGCTGGACATCAAAACACCGGACGGCGTGGCCGACGGCTATTTCGTCCACCCGGTGGCTGGAGCACACCCGGCAGTGCTCATGTGGCCGGATATCTTCGGCCTGCGGCCGGCGTTCAAGGCCATGGCCGCGCGGCTCGCGGGCGCCGGTTACTCGGTCCTGGTCGTGAACCCTTTCTATCGAAGCCAGAAAGCGCCGACCGCCCCGGAGCACGCGGATTTCAACGATCCGCAGACGCGGACCGCGTTGCTGGCACTGGCGCATACGCTCGCGCCGGCCACAGCCGTAACCGATGCGAAGGCATTCGTCGATTTCCTGCTGGGCCAACCCACCGTCGACCCGCAGCGGAAGATCGGCACGCTGGGTTACTGCATGAGCGGTCCGATCGCGCTACGCACCGCAGCCGCCCGCGCGGATCGCGTTGGCGCGGTGGCTACATTCCACGGCGGCGGCCTGGTGACGAAGGATCCGGACAGCCCGCACCTGCTGATACCGCAGACGAAGGCGCAGTACCTGATCGCGATTGCCGCGAATGACGACGCTCGCGACCCGGATGCCAAGTCAGTCTTGCGCGAGACCTTCGATCAAGCGCATCTGCATGCCGAAATCGAGGTGTACGCGGGCACGCAACATGGGTGGTGCCCCACGGATTCGCCCGTCTACAACCATGACCAGGCGGAGAAAGCCTGGTCGCGGCTGCTGGCGCTGCTGAGTACCGCGCTGACCTGAATCGCCAGGGCCGATTCGTCCGCTGTCGGGCGCACCTAGCCTGACTTGGGTTCCCGGTTCTGCTCGATCCACACGAGGGCGGCCTCGATATCCGACAGGTCACCCGCGCTGAACCCGGGCACCCGGCCGCCGCCGGCGGCATTCTTGAGGCGATCGAACTCCGAGCGCGACTGGGCATGAACCCAGTTGAGGCCGCGGCGGACTTTGGACGTGAATTTCTGCTTCGTTTCTTCAGTCATGGTCATCCTTGCTTGGACACAGGTGGCCAGCCGTATGCGCGCCTGGCCGCATTGAATTCGTGTGAGAGGCAGGGCAGGTTGCCCGAACTGCAATCTGCCCCGAATCGCTCAATGAGCATGCCTCGTGTTCTGAACGTCGAGGTCATCGACAAGGTGCGCGGACTAACGATAGCGCAGCCCCGTCAGCAATCAAGCAGTGGGAGCGTACGTGGAACGCCGCCGTTAAGCAACTTTGAGATAGGGTATTGGGTGGTTGCGGCGTTTGTCGGTCATTCCCGGGGTGGATCCACCAATGCCTGCCCTGGTCGCAGCGAGTCCGCCAATCTTGCAGACCGGCGCGTCGCCACAGCGTTTGCGCGAGCAAGCGTGGCACGGACCTGAAATTTCGCAGCCGCCCCGGTGATCGCCATACCCCAATCAGGCAAATGAGCGGCACATTTTATATGGGCATTTAATACCATAACTTTATGACAGACTCTTGACGTGATCGGCGCGATGAGCGCATCTTTCGGCTGAGGGGGCGAGGGAACAAGAGAACAAGAAGGGACGGGGCAGACCGACCGAGCGGGGAGAGGGAGGTCATGAAGCACAAGTCGCGACACGGCGCGGTTCTGCGATGCGCGTGCGTCGTCCTGTTGTTTGTCCAGGGTGCATCGTCGGCTGGTACGGCTGGCACCGAGATCTATACCTACGATGCGCTTGGCAGAGTTAGAACCATCACGTTTCCAGACGGCACCAAGTCGTCGTATGACTACGACGCTGCGGGAAATCGGCTATCCGTAGCGACTGGCGTGGACAACGTGGTACCCAGCACGCCGTCGGGGCTGGTGGCCACTTCGACTTCATCAACGAGGGTGAACTTGAGTTGGACCGCGTCCAGCGACACGGGCGGATCCGGCCTGGCGGGCTATAAGGTCTACCGAAATGGCAGCGGCTCCGCGCTGGCCACGACCACGGGAACGGGAACCACCTACTCGGACACCACCACCAGCGGTACAACCGCCTACACGTACAACGTGAAAGCCTATGATGGCGTGGGCAATATTTCGGCGGCGTCCAACACGGCCTCGGTGACGACGCCAGATACCATTCCGCCACCGCAGGTAACTGGATTGACGGCCACCGCCGTCTCCAAGACGCAAATCAATCTGGCGTGGAAAGCCACTGTAGACATCGGCGGTTCCGGAACCGCGAGTTACCGCGTGTACCGGAGTGCGACCTTGCTCGCCACGGTCACGGCGCCTGCAGTGACTTACTCGAATACCGGGCTCACCGCCAACACCAGCTATTCGTATACGGTGCAGGCCGTCGACGCTTCCGGAAATATTGGCGCAGCGTCGGCCGCGGCGAGCGCGATCACAGGGGGAGCACCGGTCACGGCGCCGACGAACCTCCAGGGATCCACTGCCACCCGCCTGCTCACGTGGGGAGCGTCGATCGGTGGACTTCCGCCGTATACGTATCTCATTGAGGGATGCTCTGCCGGCGGCAATTACTACGGCTGTACGAACTTCGCGTCGATGTCATCGACCACGTCGACGAGCTACAACCTGGCTGGTTTGCGCAACTACTACTCGTTCCGCGTCCGAACCATCGATGCCGCGGGGACGTACAGCGGCTACTCCAATTCAGTCACCGCGGGGCCACTCCGACGAGGTGGTCAATGGACTTCGTGAGTGCAACGATTGTCAGAGCGCAATGCTCATCTAATGCGGCGAAGTTATTTACAACATTGAAAGCGGCAGGACAACAATGACATTTCATCAGCGCAGCAAATCGCGTAGTAGTGGGCCACGCTCGACAATGAACCTGGGAATCAAAGTGGCGTTTGGCCGCCGGCGGTGCGTTAGCTGGGGAATTAACACTCTATGCAGGACCGATTGTTGGGGCAGCTGCCGGATCGGTAGCAACAGATTTGGGAAAAGCGGCCGTAACTGGGAAAGACCTGAATGTTAAGGGAGTAGCGGCCAATGTAGGCATAGCCGTCGCAACTCTTGGCTTTCGAGGAGTGAAATCTTCGGCCGGCGCCGTGGCGAAGCAGCTACTTACCAAGGCTGAGAGAGGGCAAATCAGATCCGCAACTAACCAGGTCGCAGCAAATGCAATAGGGGGAAAAGCAGCAAGCGACGCCGGCACGGCAGCAGCAGGCGGAGTAGCTTCGGGGGTTAAAGACAGGGTCACGGAACCTCGAGCCTCCGAAGCGCCGGCGCCACGACCACCACTGAATTGCATAATGTCAGGGCCCAGTCCGTGCGGCAGGTAACTTCACCTGTGGAGAAGAGCGGGTACTTGCTCAAGGCAGCGTGGCAGCCTCAAGCAATCTTGTCTGCGATGTTCTGGAGTATCGGAGGCCTGGCATTTCTGAGTGGAGTGCTAGATCATCGGGCTGATTTGTTAGAAGGGGCGTCCCTGTTCGGCGTGCTCTGGTCGGCCATAATTGCCTGGTTTCAAGGGTTTTCACTCGAACTCACTGGACCAGACCTTTGGTATCGAGCGCCACTGTCTCGCAGGGTCCGCATGCCCCTCGCAAACATCCGCAACATCCAATACCGGCGGATTACCTTGGGATCGAGATGGCGAAGCGCTGGCGTTCAGACTGTGGTTGTCGAGTTGGCTGGAAGCCCAAACTCCAACGTTATGGTGAATGCGCGTGTCTTTCCTGAGGATAAACTAAGGCAACTACTTGACGAAGTTGCGTCCCGCGGCGTACCAGTTCGTAGGTAACTGTTTATGGCTACGTGGGGAATGACCCGCTAAATGAGGTTGATACCTTTGGTCTACGAAATTGCGACTTGGGTGACCTGAACTGCGTTGAGACTCCTGAGTGTCAACCGGCGTCCAAGACTGACCACCTACCGGCGCCCAACATTGACCAGGGTGCTGGGCCGTCTGGGTGAGGTTCTGGGCTCTGGATTCCGGGTTTGTTGCCTGCGTAAGCAGTAGCCCAGTCTGCCGCGTCAGCGGCAGATTGTTCCCGGATTGAGAGGATTCGGGCATGGTCAGTTGCGGTTCTTGAACCGATGGCTGTCGTTGCCGGTTTCGATGATCTCGCAACGGTGGGTGAGCCGATCGAGCAACGCCGTGGTCATCTTGGCATCGCCGAACACGCTACTCCATTCGCCGAACGTCAGGTTCGTGGTGACGATCAGTGACACGCGCTCGTAGAGCTTACTGATCAGATGGAACGTAAGCGTCATCTGAAGGCCGTCTGGTCGTAGTCTGATGGAACGATGAGGATGGTGTCCACCTACTGAGAAAATGGACACCTATGAACGAGTCGAAGAACGAACTGGTACCCAACCTCGTACGCGGCCATCGGCGCGATGGTCGATGCCAGTACGACAAGACTGCCAAGCGCGAGCTCGTACGCCGGTGTCTGGAGCCGGGCGTGTCGCTGGCGGCGACATCCCTGGCGCACGGGCTTAACGCCAACCTGTTGCGCAAATGGGTCGATGTCTTGGGTGGCAGAGTGCGCACGGTGCAGCGAGTGCGAGCGCTGGCGGCAGCGCAGCCGCCATTGCTACCGGTGAAGATGGCGTCGCGAGCTGCTACGGGTGCGCCCACGGAAGGGTACGTGGAGATCAGCGTGCGCGGTGGTGTGATCCGGGTATACGGCCGAGTTCCTGTCGACTCGCTCCGCGCGGTACTGGACTGCCTGGCCTCGCGGGCGTGATCGGACCACCCGGGGACACGCGCATCTGGCTTGCAGCCGGGGCCACGGATATGCGTCGCGGGATGTTCGGACTGGCCGCACTGGTCGAGACGACGTTGGCCGAGAGAGCCTACGGTGGCGATGTGTTCGTGTTCAGGGGCCGACGCGGAGATCTGGTCAAGGTGCTCTGGGCCGATCGCGATGGGCTGTGTCTATTTGCAAAAAGACTTGAGCGCGGACGCTTCATCTGGCCGCAGGCAACGACGGGTACCGTGCATCTGACGCCGGCGCAACTGCCGATGCTGCTCGAGGGCATCGACTGGCGAAGACCGCAGCGCACATCGCAACCGCTGCATGTGATCTAGAAAATAATCTGCACAAAGAGCTTGTTCTATGCTGCACGTGTGATCAAAGCCTAGTAAAATAGGGCTGTGGCGCTCGAGTACACGCAGTTAAGCGATGATGTCGAAGAGCTGAAGCACCAGCTCCTCCAGCATGCCGCCTGGGTCGAGGCGCTCAAGGAAGAAGTAATCCGCCTGCGCCGCTGGCGCTTCGGTCGTTCCTCGGAAGTGATCGATGTTCGCATCGCCCCGGAACCGCCGCTGGCCGGAGGGGCAATGCCAGAAAAGCCCGAAGCGGCCGACCTGGCCCCAACGTCTCCCAAGTGCGAGCCTGTCCCCAAGCTGATGGCAGTGGACTCGCCTGTTACACGAATCAGCCGACGGCCGGCGCGTGCTCTGCCACCTGAACTGCCGCGCGCAATCCTCGAGCATGCCCCGTCGAACTGCCACTGCCCGGACTGTGGCCAGCGCTTGAGTCGCCTGGGCGAGGACAGCTCGGAGCAACTGGACTATGTGCCCGGTTACTTCCAGGTCATCCGCCATGTCCGTCCGAAGCTCGCCTGCGGGGCCTGTGCGCGAATCGCGCAGGCTCCGGCGCCGATGCGCCCGATCGAGCGGGGTCTGCCGACGGCAGGACTCCTGGCTCAGGTGATCGGCGCCAAATACGCCGATCACTGCCCGCTGCATCGCCAGGAAGGCATCTACCGCCGCGCCGGGGTCGAGTTACCACGGGCCACGCTCGCCTCCTGGGTCGCCGAGAGTGCGGCGCTCCTGGATCCGCTGGTCAGTGCGCTCGAGCGCTATGTGATGGCGGCCGAGAAGCTCCATGCCGACGATACCCCGGTTCCGGTGCTCTGTCCGGGCAAGGGTCGAGCCCGGACGGGCCGACTGTGGGCCTATGTCCGAGATGACCGACCGTGCGCGGGCCCTCATCCGCCCGCCGTTGTGTATCGCTACTCGCCGGATCGGAAGGCCGAGCGACCTCAAGCGCATCTCAGATCGTTCAGCGGCATCCTGCAGGCTGATGCCTACAGCGGCTTTGCGCCATTGTACGTTGATGGTTGGATACGCGAAGCGGCCTGCTGGGCGCACGCCCGGCGCAAATACTACGACGTGTATGCCGCGGATCGCTCGCCGACGGCCGCGGAGGCGCTCATGCGGATCGGTGAGCTGTATGCGATCGAGCGAGAGATCCGGGGTCAGGCGCCCGCGGTGAGGGCTGAGATACGCCGCACTCGATCCGCACCGCTGCTGGCCGCGCTGCGTGCCTGGCTTACCACCACCTACGCCTCGTTGGCGGCCAAATCCCCGCTCGCCGGTGCCATCCAGTACACGCTGACGCGCTGGACGGCCCTGACGCGATATGTGAACGACGGACGCATCGAGATCGACAACAACGCCGCAGAGCGCGCAATCCGCGCGCTCGTGCTCGGGCGGCGCAACTACCTGTTTGCCGGCTCCAATGCGGGCGGGGAGACGGCGGCGCGTCTGTACAGCCTGGTCGGCACCTGCCGGCTCCACGGCATCGACCCGCACCACTACCTGCGGCACGTGCTCGAGCGGATCGCAGAGCACCCGATCAACCGCATCGAGGAGCTCCTGCCATGGCGAGTCGCCGACCTGCTACCCCTCGCGCTGTCGCGCGCCGCGTAGCTGCGCTCACAAGAGCCCAGGTGCAGCTGCGCATCGAGCTGCAGCGGGTCAAGCCGTTGGTGTGGCGACGTGTGCTCGTGCCCGACAACGTCACGCTCGCCAAGCTCCACGGGATCTTGCAATGGGTCATGGGCTGGAGCAACAGTCATCTGCACGAGTACGAGATCGCTCGCCAGCGCTACGGTGTTCCTGATGATGAGTTCCCCAGCGATGAACCGGTGAATGATGAGCGACGCGTGCGCCTGAGGCCGCTCATCGACGACGGCCTGCGCCGGTTCACTTACCTGTATGACTTCGGTGACGGCTGGGAGCACACCTTGACCATCGAGGACCTGGTGATGCCAAAGCCCAGAACCCCCCTCGTGGTCTGCACCGCCGGCGAAAACGCCTGTCCTCCCGAGGACGTCGGCGGCCCACACGCCTATAGCGAGTTCCTGGTCGCCATAAAGAATCCGGCTCACGAAGAACACGCCGACATGCTGCGATGGGTCGGTGGTGCGTTCGATCCCGCCGCGTTCAGCCTCACCGACGTCAATGACTACCTGTCCACCATCAAGGCATGATCGTCAAGACGGCCTCGGCGTGACCCTTACCAGCAGCCTACACCTCCGCCAGATAAATCTCCGGAAACTCAAAAGTTGGAAGAAGTGGTCATCACGGCGCAAAGGGGGCGCAAAGGGGGCGCAAAGCTTTGACTGGCAAACCAATCACGTTTACGGATGGTGATGAACATCCGTATGTCGTGACGCCTACTACCATCACACAGGCAAAAACGCAATCACTCGGAATTGAAGCAATGTCAAATGGCAGTTACCGCGTCACCGTGAATGGAGCTGGAATCAGTGCCTCGCAACGGGCGGACCTCGTTGAAAATATGCAGAACTGGGGAAATCCCGCCGCAAACGCGCCCGGTGCTTCGAACCAACAGCGTTACTGTGGAAAGAAATGAAGTGCCTTGTTTACGCTTGTGGCGGAGCGCTCTTGTTGGTCGGTAGAGGTTGCCAGACAGTGACGGCTCCACCGTTCCGGGCGAAAACTGCCACTGATTGCGAAAAGGCACAAACCTGTGCGGTAGCTGGCCAATTGGAAATGTCGAGTGATGGTCATGGTTACATAGGCATCTTGCGACTAAATGGCGGCTCATGTATCAATGTCTCGCTTCCCGAGATCCGCGGCAAGCAGCTTTTCGGTCAAGTGCCGAAGGCGACTTACTTGGTTGGACGAGTGCTGTTCTTCCCCTATGCTGAAGGAGCCATGACTTTTACCGTTAGCGGTAGGAAAGTGGGCTACGGTAAATGCGCGCCATACTTCCTGTTCGTAAGGTAGAGGTTCGCCGTAATCTAGCAATTGATTCCTTGGAACGGCTCTAACGCGACGGTTGCTCAGCAGCCGCAATCGTTAAGCCCACCCGCTGACCACGTCGCAGCAGCACCAGCTCGCAGGAGCGGCCGACCCGATCGCCATTCAGTATCCGCTGCAGCCGATCGATCCCGGTCACCACCTCGCCGTCATAGCCGATGATCAGATCGCCCGCTTCGAGGCCCGCGGCGGCGGCGGGGCTTGCGGTTTCGACGCTGCGCACGCGTACGCCGGCAGCCTGCTCCAGCTCATGATGGCGGGCGATGCGACGCGCCAGCGGTGAGGTGAAGCCTGCCACGCCGATCCAGGCGCGGCGCACGCGGCCGTGCTGCAGCAGCTGGCCCAGCACCCACTGGGCGGTGTCGCTGGCGGTCGCGAAGCAGATGCCCTGAGCGCCGCGAATGATCGCCGTGTTCACGCCGATCACGGCGCCGCGCGCGTTGACCAGCGGGCCGCCGGAATTACCGGGATTGAGCGCGGCGTCGGTCTGGATGACATCGTCGATCAGGCGCCCGGTGCTCGCGCGTAGGCTCCGTCCCAGCGCGCTGACGACGCCCGCCGTGACGGTGTGCTCGAAGCCCAGTGGATTGCCGATGGCAATCGCCAGTTGGCCGATGCGCAGCGCGGCGGAGCGGGCGAAATGCAGGTGCGGTGAAGACTTGGCGCTGACGCGGATCAGCGCGAGATCGGAATCCGGATCGTCGCCCACGATGTCCGCCGCATAGTGCTCGTCGTCGGGCGTCGCCACGTGGATCTGGCGCCCCTGGTGCACGACGTGGCTGTTGGTGAGTAAGAGCCCGTCCGGCGTGAAGAAGAACCCGGAGCCGCTGCCGCGTCGCTCGCGCTGGCCATGCCGTTGCACCACATCCAGGTGCACGACCGCGGGTGCAGCGGTGCCGGCGGC
The DNA here is from genome assembly GCA_028870705.1 of Gammaproteobacteria bacterium. Lineage (GTDB taxonomy): Bacteria > Pseudomonadota > Gammaproteobacteria > Steroidobacterales > Steroidobacteraceae > FEN-1191. The sequence goes on along the minus strand of JAGWPD010000060.1, from coordinate 9,398 downwards.
CGAGCTGACCGCCCGCGAATAGGCATCGAGCAGCCCGTCTTCGTCAGGGTCTGCGACCGGCAGCGGGGAGTCCATCCGGACACTACTGGGGGCGGGCCAGGTCGAATTCAAGCGCCAGGCCGGGAACCCGGACACCGCGGGTATACTGAGGCCGGTATTGGAGGGCGAGCGGCATGGATGCGATCGTGAATCCCGGACTGGCGAACAGCCGCGAGCAGTTGGTGCACTGGCTCTACGAGGCAGCCGAGCTCGAGCACAACCTGATGTGCACCTACCTGTATGCAGCCTTCAGCCTGAAGAGCGGCGAACAGGAAGGCCTCAGCCGCGCGGAGGCAGAAGCCGTCGGTCGCTGGCGCCGCTCGATCATCCAGGTCGCGATCGAGGAAATGGGGCACCTCGCCGCAGTGTGGAATATCACATCTGCGCTCGGCGCCGCACCGCGCATTGGCCGGATGAATTTCCCGTTGGACGTGGGCTACCTGCCGGCGGGAATCGTCGTCAAGCTGGCACCGTTCAATGCCCACACGCTGCAGCATTTCATCTTCCTCGAGAGGCCGCACGGCTCGACCGAGCCGGAGGGCGCCGGGTTTTCGCCCGAGCGTGCGTTCGCCCGCGGCATTTTCACGCCGCGCCTCACGCCCATGCCGATGGACTACGACACGGTGGGTTCGTTCTACCTCACGCTCAAGGACGGACTGGAGGCGCTGGTGGCAAGCATCGGCGAGGGCAACGCATTCCGCGGCGACCGTGCGCTGCAGGTGGCGGGCAGCGAGTACGGTTTCGGCCAGGCCAAGCCGGTGGTCTGCCTGACGACGGCACTTGCCGCATTCGATTCGATCGTGGCGCAGGGCGAAGGATCGCCGAGCGCGGGCGAGCATTCGCACTTCCAGAAATTCGTCGCCATCCGCACGGAGTTGGCGGCACTGCAGGCGGCCAATCCCGATTTCGAGCCGGCCTTTCCGGCGGCCACCAATCCGGTACTGCGCCGGCCGCCGCGGCCCGAGGGTCGTGTGTGGCTGGAAGACCCCGAGGCGGTGGCCACCGTTGATCTCGCCAACGCCAGCTACGGATTGATGCTGCGGCTGCTCGCCTATTCATATGCGGTGCCGAACCCGGCCAAGGCACGTTCGCTCGAGCTGGGCATCGCGCTGATGAAGGCGATCGCGCCGCTGGCAGAGCACGCGGCACGGCTGCCGGCGGGGCCGTCGAACCCGGCGTGCCACGCGGGCATGTCATTCACGACGCTGCGCGATTCGGCCGCTTTTCCTCCCGGCCCGGCGGCGCAGGCCTTTTTCCTGGATCGCTTGCTGGAGTTTGCGGCCGCGGCGCGGACGCTGGGAAAGAAGGGTGCAGCGCGACTGCAGGAGGCGGAGGCAATTTTCACCGCGCTGGCGCGGCGGGCGCAGGAGTACTTCGCGCCGGTGGCAACGTCACTCGCCACGGCATCGGCAACGATTGCGAAATCGGGGGCGACCGCGGTGGTCAACGCTGGAGAAGCCGATGTGGCGAGCGATACGCCGGTGCCATCGGCGGGCGTCGAAACTGCAGCCAGTCCCGACATCGAGATTCGCTTCGAGGCCCGTCGCTGCATTCATTCGCGTTTTTGCGTGACCGGCGCGCCCGCGGTCTTCCTCGCAAACGTCAAGGGGCCGTGGATACATCCCGAGGCGATGCCGGTGGACAGGCTGGTTGAAGTTGCGCATGCCTGCCCTTCCGGGGCAATTCGTTACGCGCGCCGCGATGGGCAACCCGATGAGGCGCCACCGCCAGTGAATCTCGCGTCGGTGCGTGAGGCGGGTCCGTATGCGTTTCGCGGCGAACTGCGCCTGGCGGGCGATGATCCCGGGTACCGCGTGACGTTGTGCCGCTGCGGCGCCTCCCGTCACAAGCCTTACTGCGACGGTTCGCATCACGACGTGGGCTTTGCGGCCACGGGCGAGCCGCCGACGGGCAAGACGGACATGCTGGACGCGCGCAATGGGGTACTTTCGATCGACCCGGAGCCGGACGGTCCGTTGCGGGTGAGCGGCAACCTCGAGATCACCAGCGGCACCGGCCGGGTCGTTGCGAGAGTCGAGGCGGCACGGCTGTGCCGTTGCGGCGGCAGCCAGAACAAGCCTTTCTGCGACGGCACGCACGCAAAGATCGGCTTTCGCAGTTGAGCGGGTATTCGGCAGGGGAGGTTGGGCGCCCATGAGCACTAGTCAAAAGATGGCCACGCTGGCCGTGCCGGTGTCGCCGACCGATCACCGCGACGGTCCTGCGCACGCGCCGGTCACAGTCATCGAGTACGGCGATTTCGAATGTCCGATCTGCCGCGCCGTGGAGCCTTCGGTCAGGCAGTTGCGCGAGCTGCATCACGAGCAGATGGTGTTCGTTTTCCGGCATTTCCCGCTGGAAGATGCCCACCCACTGGCGCTGGTGGCGGCGGAGGCCGCCGAATCTGCCGCGGCACAGGGAAAGTTCTGGCCAATGCACGGCCTGTTGCTGGCGGAAGCGCATCCATTGAACCGGCACCGGCTCGAGCAGTTCGCGCAGCGCCTCGGGCTGGACATGGCGCGCTTCAGGGCCGATCTCGACGATGAGATCTATCGGCAGCGGGTGCGCGATCACCAGGAAGGCGGCAGGCTGAGCCACCTGCGCGCCACGCCCACGTTCTTCGTCAACGGCGTCGTGCAGGATGTCAGCGGCGGCATGCACGATCTGTTCGACCTCGTCTCAGGCGAGATCGGCCGGGCGCTGCGTCGCTAGGTACCCGCCGCTTCAGCGAGCGGGTTCAGCCTGGGTTCGCCCACTTTCGTGAGCGTATTGCGATCGGTGTGGTGAAACGGCTCGGTCTGGCCCTTCACCATCAGGATCGTGTCCTCGAAATAGGACCAGGTGCCATCGGCGTTGATGGTTACCTCGATGCGGAACTCGATCGTGCGGAACGCGGCTTCCAGGAATTGGCCGGAGCAGATGCCATTCTCCGTCGAGCCGCGTGTGGCCACGACCTCGAAGCTCGTGGCGTCGCGCGCCGCCCTGCCGGTGGCCAGCGCCACCTGCCCGCGGGGAATCGTCAGAGTATGGATCAGCGCTTCGGTGGCTGGCTCCCACAGCCAGTAGCCCACCTGGTCGTGGTAAGTCTCGATTTCGCCCGGCTTGATGACACGCGTGTGGTATCGCAGCCCGTACAATAACTGCGGGCCGTTCGCCTGCGGATCGATAGGGTGCAGTTCGATGCGCTCGATGTACGCCTGCCGGCGCGGTCCTTCCGGCTTCGGATTGACATCCACGCCGCGCTCGCCTTCCCAGATTCCGGCCATGGCGGCCAGCGGGCCCAGGTTGGCCAGCGTGTTCACGTCGACGTTCTCGGGCTCGGTGTAGATATCGTCCGGAATTTCGCTCATGGTTCCCGCCGGGGAGAGGTGACCTGTGGCTATTGTCCCCGACAACGGGCTACGGCGTCTGCGCGCCAACGTCGTTGAGGTAGACGGAGTAGACCGAAGTGCTGGCGCAGATGAACAGCCGGTTCTTCTTCGGCCCGCCGAAGCAGAGGTTGGCGACCGTCTCGGGCAGGCGGATCTTGCCGATCAGTGTGCCATCCGGCGCGTAGCAGCGCACGCCGTCCTCGCCCGGGTCGCCCCAGCCGTGGCTGCACCAGACATTGCCGCCGGCGTCGGTGCGGATGCCATCGGCGCTGCCGGGCTTGCTTGCGGCGAACACGCGGCCAGCCGCGAGCTTCGCGCCGTTCACGACCTCGAATGCGCGGATGTGGCCGGGGCTGCCGCTGTCGACAATGTAGAGGCGCTTTTCGTCCGGCGAGAAGGCCAGCCCGTTGGGCCGTTCGAAATCATCCGCCACCACCGCAGCTTTCCCGGAGTGCGGATCGACGCGGTACACGTTGGTCGGCAATTCGAGCGGGCGCTTCGCGCCGGACTCGTAGTTGCCGAGGATCCCATAGCCCGGATCGGTGAACCAGATCGCGCCATCGGAGCTGACCACCACGTCATTCGGTGAATTGAGCGGCCTGCCCTGGTAGCCGTCGGCGATCACCGTGATGCGGCCGTCGTATTCGGTGCGCGTCACGCGCCGGCTGTCATGCTCGCAGGTGATGAGCCGTCCGGCATTGTCGCGCGTGTTGCCGTTCGCATAGTTCGACGGCTGGCGGAAGACGCCCACGCTCCCGTCCTCCTCGTTCCAGCGCATCATGCGATCGTTGGGGATGTCGCTCCAGATCAGGCAGCGCAGGTCACGGAAATACACCGGCCCTTCGCACCAGCGATAGCCGGTGGTCAGCCGTTCGATCGCACCGGTATTGACGTTGAAGGTGAAGCGCGGATCGAGCGCCACGATGTCGGCGTCCGGGTAGTGCGGTAGTTTGCCCCAGTCGCGCGCGGTGCCCTGCGCGAGGCGCGGTTGCATGGCCACGGCGGCGGCCGTGGCACTGGCCGCGGCGGATGTCAGGAAGGTGCGTCTGTCCATGGCGGGCTACTCCGTGCGTTGCAATCAGACCAGCAATGAAAGTGCGAGTATCAACGGCAGCGCGATCAGCGCGATCAGCGTTTCCATCAGCGTCCAGGTCCTGAGCGTCTCGCCCAGGCCGAGCCTGAAGTATTCCTTCACCAGCCAGAAGCCGGCATCGTTCACGTGCGAGAGCATCAGCGAGCCCGCGCCCGTCGCCAGCACCAGCAGCTCGCGGCTCACGCCCGGATAGAGCGGCAGGAGCGGTGCGATCAGGCCGGAGCCGGTGATCACTGCGACCGTGGCCGAACCGGTGACGATGCGTATCACACCCGCGATCGACCAGGCCAGCACCAGCGGCGAGGTGCCGTGCTGTGCAGCGATCCGGCCTACCACATCGCCCACGCCGGTGGCGATCAGCAACTGCTTGAACCCGCCGCCCGCGCCGATGATCAGTACGATGGCAGCGATCGGCCTGAGGCTCTCATCGAGCAGGGTGAGCAATCGCCGACGATCGAGTCCACAGCGTGCGCCGAGCGTATAGAGCGCCAGCAGCAGGGTGAGCAGCAGCGCCACGACCGGGTTGCCCAGCCAGTCGGCTGCCAGCCGCAGCGGGGCATCGCCCGCGCAGCTCGCATCGGCGGCTGAGCGCAGCAGCATCAGCAGCACCGGCAACAGGATCGTTGCGACCGCCATGCCGACACCAGGCGCCTGCACGGCATCGACCAGTGCCGGGCCGGCGACATCGTTCGCGAGGCGCCCGGGCACCACACGCGAGATCAGGCTGCCGAACAGCGGACCGGCCAGCACCGCGGTGGGCAGCGCCACGACCAGGCCATAGAGCAAGGTCTTGCCCATGTCCGCGCCATAGGCCAGCACCGCGATCGTCGGGCCGGGGTGCGGCGGCACGAGGCCATGCAGTACCGAAAGGCCCGCCAGCAGCGCGATGGCTACTTTCATCGGCGCGACCCCGGCCCGCGCCGCGATCACGAACATCAGCGGCACCAGCAGGACGAAGCCTATTTCGAAGAACAGCGGGATGCCGGTCAGCAGCGCCGCGCACAGCATCGCCCAATGCACGCGCCTGGGCCCGAATCGATCGACCAGCGTGTGCGCGATGCGATCGGCGCCGCCCGAGGCGGTCAGCAGGCGTCCGAGCATCGCGCCCAGCGCCAGCACCGGTGCGACGAAGCCCAGCACGTCGCCGACCCCCTGCTGCAGGGCCGCGAGCAGCGGCGCGGCCGGCATGCCAGAGAGCAGGCCGAGGAACAGTGCGGCCAGCAGCAGGGCGAGGAACGCATGCAGCCGGAAACCCGACACCAGCACGACCAGCAACGCGATCGCGGCGCCGACATTGGCCAGTAATCGCAGCTCGTGCGTCACGATGCCGCCAGCCATTGCCCGAGTTCCGACAGCAGTGCAGCGAGCGGACGCGAGCCGTCGAGCAGCAGCGTATGCGGTTCATTGACCGGGAGTTCGAGCGTCGCGAACTGGCTGGCCACCAGCGCCACCGGCATGTAGTGGCCGGCACGCAGGCCGACTCGCTGTTCGGCCAGCGCCGGAGTCACCACCAGCAAGGCCACGCGCAGGCCGGGAACACCGGCGCGCAGGCGCTCGCGATAACTGCGCTTGAGCGCCGAGCAGGCCAGCACGGGCCCGGGCGATCCGTCATGGGCGTGCATCTCGGCCGTCAGGCGATCCAGCCAGGCGGCGCGGTCCTCGTCCTCGAGCGCAATGCCGGCGCGCATCTTCGCTATGCTGGCCGGCGCGTGGAGCCGGTCGCCTTCGATGAACGGCGCCGCACAGCGCAGCGCCAAGCGTTGCGCCAGCGTGCTCTTGCCGCTGCCGCTCACGCCTGCGACCAGCAACGGGTATCGATTCGCGGACTGCATGCGCTGTGGAATCCCCGGTCTCCGAGGCGCCGAGGCGCATGTTACTGCGGCGCGCGTTCCAGCAGTTGCCGCGTCTTGCCGATGATCGCGGCCTCCACGCAACCGGGCGCGAACTGCGACTTGCCGACCTCGAAGGTCTCGCCGCGTGCGTAGCTCCGGTCGTCGGGCAGATAGCCCGAATAGCCGTTCGCCAGCGTCAGCAGCAGCAGCGGGCTGCGAGCGCCTGGCTGTGCGCGCAGGTGGCGGTCGATCAGCGTGGTGACTTCGCCCGATATGCCGACGAGATCCACCGCGCCGATGCCGAGGTACGAAATGCGGACCGTGGGCGTGGCGCCCACGCCGGCTTGTGCCGCCGGCGCCACTTTCCCGGCCGGTGCGGGCTTCGCGGGGCAGGATATGACCGCCTGCCCGAATCGAAGCGCGGCGGATTTCTCCGGCGGGCCCAGCCGGTCGGTCACGCGGATGACCTGCAGCGCGAGCGCCTGGCCGAGGCGTTGCGTGAGCATGAAGCCTGCGGCCCGCAGGTCCGTGGGCCGCACCTTACCGTCGCTTGCGGGCTCGGCGTGGTAGGACATCAGGATCGGGTTCTGGTCGCCCGCCGCACCGCTGGTCCAGAAGGTCATCGTGCCATGCGCCGCGTAGTGTCCATCGACGAAGCGGTCGACGACCCCCGGGATGTCGGCGCTGACCATCGCGGCGCGCTCGCCCGCCGTGTCGGAGCTGTAGAGCGTCACGGCGTGCACGGCGTAGTTCGCCAGTATCGCCAGCGGGCTGCCATCGGCGCGCATGAACCCGATCACGCGGACGGTCTTGTCCGAGGGACCCTCGGGATCCTGTCCGAGGATGAACCCGCCCGCGAAGGCCTCGTCACGATTCATGTTGATGTAGGCCTGGCCGTCGCCCGCGGCGACGCGCACGGGCTCGGCATGCTCCCGGGCCTGCGCCACCGCGGCCATGATGCCGTTCATCACGACTTCGCCATAGCCGTTGCCCATCGACCAGGGCACGGTGTGCACGTGCGTGGCGGCGAGCAGCACGTGCTCGCGCCCAATGCCGCAGGCCGCGGCGATCCGTTCGACCGCCTGCGCGTAGAACCCGTCGGGAACCATGATGACATCCGCAACGACGATCACGGCCTGCGTGTCGCCGGAACGCAGCAGCAGCGCACGCGCATACAGCGAGTCGTGTATCGCCACCAGCGGCGAGTCGTCGTGGTTGCGGATCGGCAGTTGCGCGGGCGGCGGGTCGATCGGCGCCTTGCCGGTGCCGGCCAGCAGTTCCAATCGCTCCGCCGCCGCGTGCGGTGCGGCGCCCGAGATCGCGGCCCCGGCCGCCGCCCACTGCGCGGCCAGCAGCGCGCCGATGCACGCCAACCGACGCGTCAGTGCAACCGCGCGCATCTCAGGCCACGCGGTTGTCCGTCGCGACCTTCGCATACCAGTGGCCGGACTCCTTGATCGTGCGCCGCTGGTGGTCGTCGAAGTCGACCCAGGTCAGGCCGAAGCGCTGGGTGTAGCCCTGCGCCCATTCGAAGTTGTCCATCAGGCTCCAGCAGTGATAGCCGCGCACCGGCACGCCGTCGGCGATCGCGCGCGACAGCGCCAGCAGGTGCGCGCGCAGGTAGGCGCTGCGCTTGGGGTCGTGGATCTGGCCCGTGGCGTCGGGCCGGTTGTTGTAGGCAGCGCCGTTCTCGGTGATCTCGATCGGACGCCTGCCGGTGACCTTGTGCATGCGCATCAGGATGTCGTAGAAGCCCTGCGGGTAGATGTCCCAGCCGATGTCGGTCTTCTCATCCGGCCCCACGGCCCAGTCCACCGTGACGTCAAGGGCGGGAATGCCGAGCTTCTCCTGCGAAGCGGCGACGCGCGTCAGCGAGTAGTAGTTGAGGCCGACGAAGTCGAGGTCGGCGCGCAGCAGCTGTTCGTCGCCGGGGCGCGCGCCGAGCAGTTCCTGCTGGCGCGCTGCGGGCAGGGCGCCTTCCGGGTAGCTGCCCGTCAGTGGCGGCACGATGAACCAGAAGTTCGAGAGCTTCTCCATCGCGTCGGCCGCGATGCGATCCGCCTCGGAGCCGCTCGCCGGCAGGTGCGGAGAGACATCGTATACGCTGCCGACCTTGACCCGCGCATTGGCCGACTTGAGTGCGCGGAACCCCATGCCGTGCGCGAGGTTCACCGTGTGCGTCGCCTTCAGGAACGCAAACGGATCCTTGCGGCCGGGGGCAAAGATGCCGGTCAGGTAACCGAGCTGCGTGAAGGTCTTGGATTCGTTGAACAGGCACCAGTTCTCGATGCGATCGCCGAGCCGGCGGCCCATGATCGCGGCGTAGTCGGCGAAGCGCGCCGCGGTATCGCGGTTCGGCCAGCCGCCGCGATCCTCGAGCTCCTGCGGCAGGTCCCAGTGGTACAGCGTCGGCAGCGGGCGGATGCCGGCCGCGAGCAGCGCGTCCGTCAGGCGATCGTAGTAATCGAGCCCGCGCGCGTTGCCGGGGCCGGTGCCGTCCGGCTGGATGCGCGTCCACGCGATCGAGAAGCGGTACGACTTGAGGTTCAGCGCACGCAGCAGCGCGACGTCGTCGCGATAGCGGTGGTAGCTGTCGCAGGCGACGTTGCCGGTGTCGCCGTTCTTGATCTTGCCGGGCGCGAGCACGAAGCGGTCCCAGATCGACTCGCCCTTGCCGTCCTCGTTGTAGGCGCCTTCGACCTGGTAGGCGGCGGTGGCGGATCCCCAGAGAAAGCCGTCGGGGAAGCGGGCGGTGTCGATGACGGAGTCGGGAACGGAGCCGGGGACGTGGGCGGGCTTGTAGTCGGATTGCGGGGCGGCGGATGGCGTGGCGACGGCGTGAGCAGTGGAGGTGCGGCCAGCTAGCAGGGCTCCTCCGGCGGTAGCGAGCGAGGACTTGACGAAGTCGCGACGGTCCATGGGGTATGTGCTCCTATGGACGGCCACGGTAGCACCGCGCGGAGGGCATAGTCAAACGTTTGAGTTGATACGTGGCGGGTATGCGTGCGGTTGCGGGACGCGCGGCATGCCAGACGCGGAAAGGGATGCGGGCGACGGGGATGC
>JAGWPD010000059.1 GCA_028870705.1 Gammaproteobacteria bacterium | reverse complement strand
TTGCGCAGCGGGTCACCCGAGGGCAGGCTCACGCGCAGGCCGTAGGGGCGAAGGGTCTCCACCGGGGGGGAGCGCAGGTTGTGTGCATTGCTGATTCCCATGTTGCGATTCTAGCGTGGGCGAAGGAGTCGGGACAGCGCAGCGCTCATCCGGTGGGTGGATGATGCCCGGATACGGGTCCCGTGGCACCATGGGCAGCCACCCACCAGGAGGATTGCCATGGTTTCGTTGAGCAGCAAGAGCACTCTGCCGACCGCGGCTCAGGCGCTGCCGGGGCGCACCACCCCGCTGCCCATCCCCGAGACTCATTTCGTGAATCACCATCGCATCGCTCCCCCGTTCCCGCCGGGGATGCAGCAGGCCGTATTCGGCATGGGGTGCTTCTGGGGTGCCGAGAAACTGTTCTGGCAGCTGCCCGGCGTGTATTCCACGGCCGTCGGCTATGCCGGTGGGCACACGCCCCATCCGACCTACCAGGAGGTGTGCACGGGTCTGACCGGCCATGCCGAAGTCGTCCTTGTGGTCTTCGATCCCGAACTCACCTCCTACGAGCATCTGCTCGTAACCTTCTGGGAGAACCACGATCCCACCGAGGGCATGCGCCAGGGGAACGACATCGGCACCCAGTACCGCTCCGCCCTCTACACGCATGGCCCCGCGCAGCAGCGTCTGGCCGCGGAAACCCGCGACCAGTTTCAGAAGCAGCTCACCGCCGCGCGCAGGGGCGGCATCACGACCGAAATCCGCGAAGCGCCCGTGTTCTACTACGCCGAGGATTACCACCAGCAGTATCTGGCGAAGAATCCGGATGGGTACTGCGGGATCGGAGGGTGTGGAGTTCCCTACAAACTCGCGGAGTTACCGGCGAGGGAGAAGGCGTAGTTGCCGATTCGACAGGCGTTTGTCGGCGGGAAAACGCAATGTCTTTCCGGCGTTGAGGTCTACCGGAAGTCTACCGGAGTTGTGGACGCAGAAAAGTCCTCGCGGAAGAACCCACAACCGATAGCCGGCAATCACACTCGGCTGACGGACTGACCCCGGCATACGGGGAGGGAGTGGTTGTACACTGCTCCATCGATCGCGTTTCTTCGCGACGCTGGGAACGAACGGGAGCTGGCAATGGCGTTGTTCCGTAAATCGATCGGAGCTGCGGTCGCCGGCGTGCTGCTTGGCTTCGCCGGCCAGACAGCTGCTGCGGATGTCAGCGCATTGAATGCGCAGGTGCACCGCTGGACCGCGGATATGAACGCCGGACATATGACATCGTTTTACGCGGCCTGCGCGCCGCAAGTTGCTGTGGTCGATGGCTTCCCGCCATATTCCTGGAGCACCTGTCAGGACTGGATGCGGGACTACGAAGCCAACAACCGTAGAATCAAGGCTCCGCGCGGAACGCTCTTGATCGGCGATCCACTTTGGAGTGATGTGCACGGGAATCGCGCCTTGCTGACCTACGCCGCGACCTTCACCGATGTGCAAGACGGGAAGGCGATGACCTACAGGGGCATGTGGGCGGTATCGCTGGTGCGAACCAAACGCGGCTGGCTGTTCACGGGTTCGGGATCGGCATGGGGCATCGAATAGCGGAGTTTCAGAGGGATACACGGCGTCGTCTCGGGGATGGCCCCGTTCTGCAAGGCTGGACGATGCCTTTCGCAAGCGATCCGACTGGTCCGCCTTTGAGTAACACGAAGCCGGCGCGCCGCTACGCGCGGCTGATCTGCGGATGTGCCGAGGCTCAGCGTGACTGCGAAGGCCGCGCCGTTGAGCCGCGGACGATCAGCGATGGCTGCAACTGCACGGACGGGAGCACGGTCTTCGGATCGCGAATCTTCCTCAGCAGCAGCAGCGCCGCCTGATTGCCCATCTCGGTCAGTGGGATCCGCAGGGTCGTGAGCGGGGGTGCGAAGTGTTCCGCAAACGGCATGTCGTTGTAGCCTGTCACCGAAATGTCCGCCGAGCATCTCAGGCCGGCTGCGTCGAGAGCGGCATAACAGCCCAGCGCCAGCAGATCGTTCGCGGCGACGATGGCGGTGAAGCGCCGTTTGCTCTGGATCAGGCTCTGACAGGCCGTGCTGCCGGCGTCGCTCGTCAGGGACTTGCATTCATACGTTATGCGTGGATCGGCCCGGAGGTGGAACGCTCTCATGGCCTCACCAAAACCCTCGTGCCGCGACTTGCTGGTAGAGGTGTTGAGTGGCCCGCCGACGTAGGCAATCTTGCGATGGCCGAGCCCGACCAGGTGCTCCACCGCGAGACGAATGCCGTATGAATCGTTGGTCACTACGCTTGTGGCGGTCGCGCCCGCGATCGTTCGATTGACGAGCACGAACGGCACCTGGCGCTTGCGGCACTCGGCGATGATTTCGTCGTTAAGCAGCGCCGTCGCAAGCACGAGTCCGTCGACCTGACGGGCATACAGCGAGTCGAGAACGAAGCGCTCGGTCTCGATGGAATTGTCGGTATCGGCCAGCACCGTGACATAACCCTCTTTGCCCATGGTTCGCTCCACGGCGCGCACGATCGGCGGAAATACCGGGTTTGTGAGATCTGGAACGATGACGCCGATCGTGAACGACCGCCTGGTCTTGAGGCCCACGGCCATCGGATTACGCCGATAGCCCAGGGCCTCGGCAATGTCGAGGATCCTGGCCGCAACCTTCATCGAGACCAGGGAGCGAGTCTGGGGGTTGAGCACTCGCGAGACGGTGGAATGATGGACCCCCACGCGCCTGGCGATCTCCTTGATGCCGGAGGGACTTTTGCGCATGGCTGAGGGGAGAATAGGGCATTGCCGCGGGATCGACAACCGCACTCGGCGCAGGGCGCCGGCACTGCAAACCGATGGCGCGCATGCGATGACACGCAAGGGCTTGCGCACCGGGACCAATGCCGTATAGTGATGCACACGTGTGCACAACCGATCATCCGCGAGGCAACCGGTATGACGATCGACAAGAGGCTGCAGGGCTGCCGGCTCGGCTGGATTGGCACCGGCCGCATGGGCTACGCCATGGCCGCCCGCCTGTTACGTGCCGGCTGTCAGGTGGCGGTTTACAACCGCACGCGGGCGAAGGCCGAGCCACTTGCGGCGCTAGGCGCGTCGATCGTCGATGTGCCGGCCGAGCTCGCCGGCTGCGACATCGTGTTCACCAGCGTTGCTACCTCCGACGACCTGATCAGCGTCATCACCGGTCCGCGCGGCCTGCTCACTGCGGGGCAAAAGCCGCGGCTGCTGGTCGACACCTCGAGCGTCTCCGAAGAGGCCTCGGCCAGAGTCCGCGCCGAGGCGGCGAAGTGCGGGGCCCAGATGCTCGCGGCGCCTGTCAGCGGCAACGCCAAGGTTGTCGAGGTCGGCAAGCTGACGCTGGTCGTGTCGGGCCCGGCGGAGGCGTACCAGATGGCACTGCCATACCTGGATAAGCTCGGAGGCGGCGTGACCTACGTCGGCGAAGGCGAGCTCGCGCGCATCGTCAAAATCTGCCACAACCTGCTATTGGGCGTGATTACCCAGTGCCTCGCCGAGATCACCGTGCTCGCACAGCAGGCGGGCGTTCCGCGCAGTGCGCTGCTGGACTTCATCAACCACAGCGTCATGGGTTCGCCATTCACCACCTACAAGGCTCCCGCTTTCGTGAACCTGGACTTCAAGCCGACGTTCACCACGTCACTGTTGCGCAAGGATCTCGACCTCGGCCTCCACGCCGGCAAGAAGTTCGGCGTGCCGCTGCCGCTCGTGCAACTCACGCGCGACCTTGTGCAGCAGGTGATCGACCAGGGTGACACGGAGCGGGATTTTGCCGTGCTGCTGCTGCAGGCCGCGAGATCGGCTGGCGTGGAATTGAAGCCCGAGAACAAGATCGTGGACGATGGCCTGCACTGAGCGCCGGCGTGGCGCGAGCGCGCCATCCGGGGCTGCTGAGCGCGCCGCAGGAGGTTGAGAGCATGGCGACCACCCACCGGTTGAAACCGTTCTACGCGAAGCTGCACAACCAGGTGATCGTCGCGATCGTCGCGGCGATCATCATTGGTGCTGCGTCGCCGAGCGTGGCGGTGACCTTCAAGCCGCTGGGCGATGGCTTCATCAAGCTGCTCAGCATGATGATCACGCCCATCGTGTTCTGCATCATCGTAGCGGGCATCGCGGGTATGGGCAGCGCGGGCCACGTCGCCCGCACAGCAGTCAAGTCGCTCAGCTATTTTTATGTGGTGTCGGCGCTGGCGCTGCTGCTGGGGCTGATTGCAGCGAATGTGATTCCGGTTGGCGCGGGCCTCAACGCAGACCCGAACGCCATCGATACATCGAGCATCGCGGGCTACGTGACTGCAGCCAGGGATCAGGGGGTCGTACCGTTCCTGCTCAATATCATTCCGGTTACGATGATCGACGCCTTCGCCAAGGGCGCGATCCTGCAGGTCATGCTGGTGGCGGTGCTGTTCGGTCTGGCGCTCATGTTGCTCGGCGCGCGCGCGAATGTGGTAGCCGGCCTGGTGGATCAGCTCACCAAAGTCGTGTTCTCGATCGTCGAGATGATCGTCAAGCTGTCGCCGCTTGGCGCGTTCGGTGCCATGGCCTTCACCGTGGGGCGGTTCGGACTCCACTCGCTGCTGCCGCTGTTGAAGCTCATTCTCGTCTTCTATGGCACCTGCGCCGTATTCGTGCTCGTCGTGCTGGTGCCCATCGCCCGGCGGGTCGGCTTCAGCGTCCGCAAATTCTGCCGCTACATCATGGACGAGCTCCTGCTAGTGCTTGCCACCGCCAATTCCGAGGCGATGTTGCCGCGCCTCATGGAGAAGCTGGAGCGCATGGGCGTACCCAAAGCGGTGGTTGGCTTGGTGGTGCCGACCGGCTACTCGTTCAATCTCGCGGGCAGCTGCATCTACTTCACGTTGTGTGTGGTCTTCATCGCCCAGGCCACCAACACTCCGCTGCCATTGAGCCGACAGCTCGTGATTCTGCTCGTCACGATGTTGATGTCGAAGGGTGCAACGGGCTTCACCGGAGCGGGCTTCGTGGTGCTGGCCGCCACGCTCGCGGCGATGCCGGACATTCCCATGGCTGGCCTCGCGCTGCTGCTCGGCATCGATCCGTTCATGCAGCGCGGACGCGGCCTCACGAATTACATCGGCAACGGCGTTGCGGCCATCGCCGTCGCCCGGTGGGAAGGCGCCCTGGATGTCATGGAGCTGAATCGCCGGCTCGACCGCGGTCCGGACGCTGACTTCACTGCGGCTTTGGGTGTCGAGGTCGCGGCAGCGGCGCCGGTGTCGGCTGTCAGTGGCGGCGCCCCGATCCGGGCCGAGGAGCGTGCCGGCTGACCGCGCAGCGCGCGAGCCCGCGCGAACGGGTGCGCGGCGAGGGCTTATGCGGCAATGGCGGTCATCGTCGCCGCGCGCACAAAGTTCGTGCACACGTGTGCATTTGGGTGTATATATAGCGCGCAAACCGGAGCCGGCTGAGGCACCACACACAATGATGGCTAGTAGGGGGCTATATGCGCGATGTTCTAGGTGACGCCGCTGCAGGGCGGAAGGTTCGCAGCTTGCGGGTACAAGCCGCCGTGATTGGTTTTGCGGCAGGCGTATCAGTCGTCCTCGGCGCCACGGTGTCGGTGGCCGCGGATGCGAAGCGCCCGGCAGCGACGGTGGGCAGCGGCGGTACGGCCACGCTCGAGGAGATCATCGTCACCGCGCGCAAGCGCAGTGAGAATCTGCGCGACATCCCGGCCTCGATTGTGGCGATTCCCGAGACGGTCCTCAAAGAAGCGCACATTGCGCAGCTCGATGATATCAGTGGCGTGGTCTCCAACCTCAATATCTTCGAGGCGCACGACAATTCTCCGGCCGTGACGATGCGCGGCGTCGGCGCCTTCGAAGTCGTGCAGGGCGTTGGGTTTTACGCCAACGACGTGCAGCTGTTCGAAGGCCAGACGGTAAGACCGAATGACGTCGCCCGGATCGAGGTCCTGAAGGGGCCGCAGGGCACTCTGTACGGCGGCGCCAACATCGGCGGGGCGATCAAGTACGTGACCAAGGATCCGACCCCGACCTGGCAGAACGAGGCCAGCGTCGAACTGGGCCAATACAGCACCTGGAACCTGGCGGCCGTCCTCTCGGGGCCGATTTCCGACAAGCTCGGCGTGCGGTTCAGCGCTTACGACGACAATCACGACGGTTACATCTACGACACCTACCATCAGACGACGTACGGGAAAGGCCATGACCATGGCGCCCGCCTCACCTTTGTCTATGAACCGCAGGCGGCAACCAGGGTCCGGCTGGCGTTCAGCGCGGACGACTACAGCTCCCAGAACCAGAACCTGCTGTACCGGGTCAATCCGGCCGTGGATCCCCAATTCACGGCGCCCTACACGGCCAATGAATACAGGTACTCGGTCGACGACTACTTCGATCCGTCGTTCATCCGCAAGATCTTCTCGTCGACGCTGCAGGTTGACCATCAACTGACCGACAACGTCGCGCTGACGTCGATCACTTCGCAGTTCTTCTCGTTCAATCGCGGCGTCACCGACTTCGCCAAGAAGCCGATACCGATCGACCTGCTGTTCCAGAATGCGGACCACCGCGTCTACACCGAGGAGCTGCGCCTGGCCTCCTCGGGCCACAGCGATCTCGACTGGCTGGTCGGGGCCTTCGCCCAGTACCACGGCCTCCAGTACACGAACAGCGACTGGCTCTATAACGCCGACCCAAGCAATCCGCAGATCGTCGGCACGGACTACGACCAGCAGACCAAGATCCAGAAGCAGTATGCCGTGTTCGGCGATCTCACCTACCACGTCGGCCGCTGGCAGATGGAACTCGGCCTGCGTGGCGAGTACTACACCAGCAACGCAAAGGCCTACAACGACCAGACGCCACCGCCGCGGGATCCGCACCTGACGGCGCCGCAGTTGACCGGGCATCAGTTCTCGCCGCGCGTCTCGGTGCAGTACAAGCTGAGTCCACAGACCAATATCTACGGCACGATCGCCCGCGGCTTCGAGCCGGCCGACCTCGTCGAACAGAACTTCCAGATCAGCGCGATCCGCCCGGAAATCGCGACCAGCTACGAACTGGGGACCAAGTCGCAGCTGCCGCATGGCGCCCAGCTGACGGCCGCAGTCTTCTACATCGACTACAAGGACCGCCTCTACAACATGATGCGCCTGGATCCGACATTGAACATCGTCGAGGTCGAGACCAACATCGGCCCATCGCGCAACTACGGCGCCGAGGTCGACTTCGCCGTACCGCTCTCGAACGAGTTCAAGCTGAGCGGCGGCATCGGCACGACCAAGGCCATCTGGGGCAATGCGATGTATGCCGATCCGCAGCTGACGGCGGCCGCTCAGGTCATCGATCCCGCCGCGGCTCCCGTGCTGCGCAATCTGAACGGCCTCACGGCGCCGTTTACGCCGGAGTACTCGGCGAACCTGGCGCTGGAGTGGACCCATTCGCTTGTCAATGGCTACAAGCTGGGCGCGCGAATCGACGGCTCGGCGGTCGGGCAGTCGTACTGGGATCCGAACGACTTCGCCAAGCAGGAGCCGTACCGGCTGCTGAATGTCGGGGCCCACCTCGATGGAGGCAATTGGACCTGGGCCGTGCACGTCTCGAATCTCACCGGCACGAAGTACAATACGATCTACTGGGACGCGTGGGACGTGGGCGCGCCGCACAGCATTGGGCGCATCAACCGTCCGCGGACGTTCGTGGCGAGCGGCACCTTCCACTTCTAGCAGGACCCGGCGGGCGGCTGGTGCCACGAGCCGGGCCGCCCGCGGGTGTCGGTGAATGGACGCCCGCCACTGCGCGGTGCCGAACTCAATGCAATGAAAGGCGATTGATATGACGGCAAAGGTCTCGGAGCGCCTGACGATCTCGCCTGAGGACGTCGACCCGCGTCACGACTGGAAGCGACCTCTGGCTGCGCCGGGAATGATGAACGTCGACTTCGAGGAACGAGTCGATTTCCGGCGTTTGCATCGCTATCGGCTGGGCCGCGCGCGCCAGGCACTGCGCGCCTCGCCGCTGGGCGCGTTGCTGGTGTTCGATAACAACAACATCCGCTATCTGACCAGCACCGCGATTGGCGAGTGGGCCCGCGACAAGATGTGCCGCTTTGCGGTATTGGCCGGCGACAGCGAGCCGCACCTCTGGGACTTCGGTTCGGCGGCGGCCCACCACCGGATCCACGCGCCCTGGCTGCAGCCCATTTGCTGCCACGCCGGCATGGTCGGTCTTCGCGGAACAGTCCCGCCGGACGCTGGCCTGGTCAAGCGGGCGGCGCTCGAGATCAAGGCGGTACTGGACGAGAGCGGCGTCGGCGGCATGCCGCTGGGCGTCGATGTGGTCGAACCGCCGATGCTGTTCGAGCTGCAGAAGCTCGGGATCGACGTGCGCGACGGGCAACAGACATTGCTGGATGCGCGTGAGATCAAGAGTCGCGACGAAATCATGCTGCTGAACACGGCGGCGTCGATGGTGGACGGCGCCTATCACATGATCCACGAGAAGCTGAAGCCCGGGGTGCGCGAGTCGGACATCGTCGCCAGCGTCAACCACCTGCTGTACTCGATGGGGTCCGACGACGTCGAGGCCGTGAACGCGGTGGCCGGTGAGCGCTGCAGCCCGCATCCGCACAATTTCACCGACCGGCTGATCCGCCCCGGTGACCAGGCGTTCTTCGACATCATCCAGTCGTACATGGGCTACCGCACCTGCTACTACCGGACCTTCAGCGTCGGCAGCGCAACCGATGCGCAGCGAGACGCTTACCAGCGCGCGCGCGGCTGGATGGATGCCGCGATCGAGCGCGTGCGCCCCGGCGTGGGCACCGACCAGATTGCGGCGGTGTTCCCGACGGCCCAGGAATTCGGTTTTCCGAACGAGATGGAGGCGTTCGCGCTGCAATTCGGCCATGGCCTCGGCGTCGCCCTGCATGAACGTCCGATCATCAGCCGCCTCGTGTCGATGGATAACCCGTACGAGATCAAGGCGGGGATGGTGTTTGCGCTCGAGACCTATTGCCCCGCGAGCGACGGCCGGTCGGCAGCACGAATCGAGGAAGAGATCGTCGTGACCGACAAGGGTTGCGAGATCATCACGCTGTTCCCGGCGGCCGAGCTGCCGGTCGCCAACGCCTACTGATGTCAGACAAGCGGGGAATTCGATGAGCCAGACAGGCGCCTCACAGGCTGCTCAGGACTGCGAGCCGGACCGGGCGACGCGGCTGCAGCTGTACCGCAAGATGCTCGACGTGCGGTTGGTCGAGAAGCGCGCCTACGATCTGTTCATGCAGAACCTGATCAAGGGCACGAGCCATCTCGCGCTCGGCCAGGAAGCGATCGCGGCGGCGTTCGGCGTCGCAATGCGCAAGGACGACTACAGCTTCTGCACCTATCGGGGCCACGCCCACACCCTGGTGCGCGGGGCCTCGATGGTCGGCGTGCTCGGCGAGCTCATGGGCCGCGAGTGCGGCTTGATGGCCGGCAAGGGCGGCTCCATGCATCTCACCAGTGCGGAGCACGGGGCACTCGGCTCGTACGCCATCGTCGGCGCGCACCTGCCGATCGCGGCCGGAGCGGCGTGGTCCGCGCAATATCGCGGTACCCAGCAAGTGGCGGTCTGCTTCTTCGGCGACGGTACGACGAACATCGGCGCGTTTCACGAAGCGCTGAACTTCGCGGCCGTGTGGAAGCTGCCGGTCGTGTTCGTGTGCGAGAACAACCTCTACATGGAGTACACGCCGATTGGCACCGTGACCGCGGTGCAGCACCCGGCTGCCGACCGCGCCGCCGCGTACGCTCTTGAATCGATCATCGTCGACGGCAACGACGTCGATGCCGTCTACGCCGTCGCGATGCGCGCACTGGCACGTGCCAGGGCGGGGGAGGGCCCCTCGCTCATCGAGGCCAAAACCTATCGGCACAGCGGCCATTCGCGCGCGGACCCGGGCAAGTACCGGCCGACGCCCGAAATCGAGGCGTGGATGAAGCGCGACCCGTTGCCGATGTACCGGCAGAGGCTCGTGAGCCTGTCGATTCCCGAAGCGGAGCTCGCGGCGATCGAAAACGACGTGCGCGCGCAGGTTGACGCGGCCACCGAGGCCGCTCGCAACTCGCGGCCGCCGCCCGTCGAGCTCGCTTTTACGCAGCTATGGGCGGATGGGGGCTTCGCATGGAGGAATTGACCTACCGGGACGCCGTCGCGCGAGGCATCGCTCAGGAAATGGCGCGCGACGAGCGCGTGGTATTCCTCGGCGAGGATGTCGCGTTGGCGGGCGGGGTGTTCAAGGCGACCGGTGGCCTGCTGGAGCGGTTCGGCCCGAAGCGGGTGCGCGATACGCCGATCGCCGAACAGGCGATCCTCGGCGCGGCCATGGGCGCGGCGATGACGGGGCTCCGCCCGATTGCCGAGATCATGTTCTCCGACTTCCTCGCGGTGTGCTGGGACATCGTCGCCAACGAGATGGCGAAGATGCGCTACATGAGCAATGGCCAGGTCACGATGCCGGTCGTCATCCGGACGGCCAACGGGGCGGGCGCGCGCTTCGGCGCGCAGCATTCCCAGAGCGTCGAGAACTGGGCGATGATGATCCCGGGCCTGAAGGTCGTGGCGCCGGCGACTCCAGCCGACGTCATCGGGCTGCTGGCGGCCGCTGTTCGTGACCCCGATCCGGTACTGTTCTTCGAGCACAAGTCGCTCTACGGGACCAAGGGCCACGTGCCCGTGGGCGAGCTCGTCGATGAACTTGGCAAGGCCAAGGTGCTGCGCCAGGGCAACGACGTCACCCTGGTTGCGCTCGCAGCCATGGTACCGCGAGCGCTCGCGGCGGCGGAGCGACTGGCGAGCGAGCACGGAGTCAGCGCCACGGTCGTGGACGTCCGCTCGCTCGTACCTCTCGACACGGCCACCCTGCTGCGTGAGATCGCGCATACCGGCCGGCTGGTGACCATCGAGGAGAATCCGCGCCTCTGCGGGTGGGGCGCCGAAATCGTATCGATCGCCGCGCACGAGATCTTCTACTCGCTGGACGGGCCGGCGCTGCGGATCACGACCCCGCACCTGCCGCTGCCGTCGGCGGACAATCTGGAGGATGCGGTGCTGCCGACGGTGAACCGCATCGTCAAGGAAATCGTTGAGACTTTCGACTAGAACAGACGGCGCAATGCAGACCAACCTGTTCATTGATGGCGCGTGGCGGCCTGCCGCGGACGGCCGTACCTTCGCCGTGGAAGACCCCGCTACGGAGCGGGAGCTGGCGCGGGTAGCCGACGGCGGCGCCGAGGACGCGCTGGCGGCCGTGGCGGCGGCCGGAAAAGCGCTGCCCGCGTGGAGCGCGCGCAGCCCGCGCGAGCGCGCTGAGATTCTGCGTCGGGCCTTTGAGCTGATGATCGAGCGCCGCGACGAGATCGCCCACCTGATCGTGCAGGAGAACGGTAAGGCGCTGCGCGATGCCGTCGGCGAGGTGATGTACGCCGCCGAGTTCTTCCGCTGGTACGCCGAGGAAGCCGTACGGGCGCTGGGTGAGATGAGCACGGCACCGAATGGGGCCAACCGGATTCTGGTTCAGCTGCAGCCGATAGGTGTTTCGCTGCTCGTGACCCCGTGGAACTTCCCGGCGGCGATGGCGACCCGCAAGATCGGTCCGGCGCTTGCGGCAGGCTGTACGGTCGTGCTGAAACCCGCGTCCGCGACGCCGCTCACCGCCCTTGCGATTGCCGAGGTTCTCGCTGCCGCTGGTGTGCCCGCGGGTGCCGTCAACGTCGTTCCTGCCACCCGGTCCTCAGAGGTGATCGGCGCGATGCTCAGGGACAGTCGGATCCGCAAGCTCTCCTTCACGGGTTCGACTGAGGTCGGCCGGCTGCTGCTGGCTCAGGCTGCCGAGCGTGTCGTCAGCTGTTCCATGGAACTCGGCGGCAACGCGCCGTTCATCGTGCTGGACGATGCGGACGTCGATGCGGCAGTGCACGGCGCGATGGTCGCGAAGATGCGCAATGGCGGGCAGGCATGTACGGCCGCGAACCGGTTTTATGTACAGCGTGGCATCGCGCCGGCCTTCGTCACCAGACTGGTCGCGGCCATGGCGGCGCTCAGGATGGGTAATGGCCTGGATGCCGATGTCGATGTCGGACCGCTGGTCAATGCCGAGGCACGCGACAAGGTGCAGGAGCTCGTTGAGGACGCCGTGACCCGCGGGGCCCGGGTGCGCCTGGGCGGCAGGACACCAGCCGGGACCGGGTTCTTCTATCCCCCGACCGTACTGGACGCAGTGCCGCGTGACGCACGCCTGCTCAGCGAAGAGATCTTCGGACCCGTGGCGCCCATCGTCGAATTCGATGCGGAGCACGACGCCGTCCGCCTCGCGAACGACACGGAGTATGGTCTCGTCTCGTATCTCTATACCAAGGATCTGGCGCGGGGACTGCGCCTGGCGGAGCGCCTCGACACCGGCATGGTGGGCCTCAATCGCGGCCTGGTGTCGGATCCGGCAGCACCGTTTGGCGGCATGAAGCAGAGCGGCATCGGCCGCGAGGGCGGGCACGACGGGCTGCTGGAGTTCATGGAAAAGAAGTATCTGGCGGTCGAGTGGTAACGGCCGACGCACCATGAACATCCTGATGCCACAGCTCGGCGAGACCGTCTCCGAAGGCACCATCATCACCTGGCTCAAGAGCGAAGGCGACATGGTCGCCGCCGATGAGGTACTGGTCGAGATAGAAACGGACAAGGCCGCGACCGAAGTGCCGGCGCCGATCACGGGCGTGTTGACGCGGATTCTGGTGCCCGCCGGGCAGACGGTGCTCGTCGGTACGACGCTGGCGGTGATCGAGGTCGCCGCGGCTCCACTGGCAGCCGCAACGGCGCCGGCGAAAATACCGGGCGCGGCGCCGCGCCTGCCGGAGCCGGTAGCGGCGCACGGCGGCACGGGACACTGGAAGCCTGAGACGAAAGTCGATCACGCCGGGCAGCCGTTGTCACCGGTCGTGCGTCGGCTGTTGCGCGAGCACGCACTCGATCCGGCCGCCATCGGCGGCGGCGGCCGAAACGGGCGCATCCGCCGCCGCGACGTGCTCGCCCG
>JAGWPD010000058.1 GCA_028870705.1 Gammaproteobacteria bacterium | reverse complement strand
CCGTACGCGTCGTCCGCGCGAATCCTGTCGATCATCTCATCGGTCACGATGCCGCCGCGGCTGGGGAAGGGCCGCAGTCCGTAAACGGCTCCGGGCTCGTTTACCGCCGATCGATACGGGACCGCGGCCTGCAAGTGGAGACCCATGCCTGACCTCCAGCGTCAGTTTGTGACGCTGACCGGCTGATTGTGTCGGCGGAAGCAGCCGGATGATAGGTCCAATGCGCCGTCGATGGCGATTCTTTGTCAATTAAAACAACGGTCTATATGTTTTCCCCACTCCTGGCACGAGCGTTGCTTGGTATTGGCCCAGCGGCCGTGGCCGTGTCTTTATCCCCAACAGTACTCTGCAGGAGTTGTCATGAAGTCGATCCAGAAGGGTTTTACGCTGATTGAGTTGATGATCGTGGTTGCGATCATCGGCATCCTGGCCGCGATCGCGATCCCGGCCTACCAGGATTACACGATCCGCTCGAAGGTGACGGAAGGTCTGAACATCGCCGACTCCGCCAAGGCTGCCGTGGCCGAAGGCTTCCAGTCGGGTGACATCACGGGCATGGATGCCGCAGGCACTGCATGGGCCGCCGGCTTCACCCAGACGAAGTACGTGCAAAGTGTGACTATCGCGGCTGGCACGGGCTTGATTACGGTCGCTTTCAACACGGGCCCAAACGGGATTCCGCAGCTCGCGGGCGCCAATACGCTGGTGTTGCAGCCGTTCATCAGAGATAACGCCGGCGCTGCAAAGGCCGTCGCAACGGGCTTGTCGGGCAACATCGACTGGGGCTGTGCCTCGGCGGGGAATGATACTGCGACGAAGCAGGGCATGGCGGTGGCAATTCCCGCCAATCCGATCCTCGCCAAATACGTCCCCAGCTCCTGTAAGTAAGCGACTGGTTCTCGGGACCCCAAAGGGCCCTAAGGACCTACGGGAAGCCCCTCCTCGGAGGGGCTTCTTCTTTTGGGAAACCCGTCACTTAAGGGACCCGTCCGGATATGCAAACATCCGCTGTGATTTGACATTGATAGCCGTACCCTGTCAGCTAGACTAGGTGCCGCCACCGCGGGCTGGAGCATTTCCTAAGTCCATGAGCGAAAACGCTTCTCTGGTTCTGAACTCGACGCGCTCAGGGCTGGGCGGCCTGCCGCAGCGCCTGGTCCAGGACGGCGTGGTCGACGAGTCCGGCATGCACGCCGCGCTCCAGGCCGCGACCGAAAAGCGCACCAGTTTCGTCACCCAGCTGATCGCCTCCGGCGCCGCCACCGCACGCGACATCGCACTCGCGGCCGCCAGCGAATACGGCGTGCCGCTGCTCGACCTGAACGCGCTCACGGTCGACCTCGACACCGTCAAGGTGGTCAGCGACAAGCTGCTCGGCAAGCACCGAGTGCTGCCCTTGTTCAAGCGCGGCAAGCGATTGTTCCTGGGCGTGGCCGACCCGACCAACCTGCATGCGATCGACGAGATCAAGTTCCAGACCGGGCTCGCGGTCGAGGCGATCGTGGTCGAGGACGACAAGCTGCAGCGCTGCCTCGACAAGGCGATCGAGCAGGCCGACACCTCGATGCCCAACCTCGGCGACGACGAAGGCGTCGACCTCGAGGCGCTCGAGGTCAGCGGCGGCGATGAGGACCTGGGCGATGCGGTCTCGCGCGATGACGTCGAGGACGCGCCGATCGTGCGCTTCGTCAACAAGATCATGCTCGATGCGATCCGCCGGGGCGCCTCCGACATCCACTTCGAGCCTTACGAAAAACTCTACCGCGTGCGGCTGCGCATGGACGGCGTGCTCAAGGAAGTCGCGCAGCCGCCGGTGCAGCTGGCCGGCAAGATCAGCGCGCGGCTTAAGGTCATGAGCCGGCTCGACATCGCCGAACGCCGCGTGCCGCAGGACGGCCGCATCAAGATGCGCCTGTCGAAGACCCGCGCGATCGACTTCCGCATGAGCACCTGCCCGACGCTGTTCGGCGAGAAGATCGTGCTGCGCATCCTCGATGCCTCGCAGGCGATGCTCGGCATCGACGCGCTCGGCTACGAATCGCAGCAGAAAGACCTGTACCTGAAGCACCTGGCCAAGCCCCAGGGCATGATCCTCGTCACCGGCCCGACCGGCAGCGGCAAGACCGTCTCGCTCTATACGGGCCTGCACATCCTCAACAAGGAAGACACCAACATCTCGACCGCGGAAGACCCGGCCGAAATCAACCTGCCGGGCGTCAACCAGGTCAACGTCAACAACAAGGTGGGTTTGACTTTCGCGGCCGCGCTGCGCTCATTTCTCCGCCAGGATCCCGATGTCGTCATGGTCGGCGAAATCCGCGACCTCGAGACCGCCGAGATCGCGATCAAGGCCGCGCAGACCGGCCACATGGTGCT
>JAGWPD010000057.1 GCA_028870705.1 Gammaproteobacteria bacterium | reverse complement strand
GGGTGGCTGGCCGCGCGGCTGCTGGGCCTGGCGGGCGCAAATGCGGGCCTGCGGCGGCTGCTCGCGCGACGTGCATTGGGTCTCGCGGGCGAGGTGCCCGCGCTCGCGCGGCGCCTGCCTGCCGGCACGATGGCTTCCGAGGAGCGGAGGGCGGCGGCGTGGTGAAATTGCTGCTGTGGCTGGTACTGCTGGTGCTGTGCTGGCCGCTCGCGCTGCTGGCGCTGCTGTTGTGGCCGCTGTGCTGGCTGATCTCGCTCCCGTTTCGCGCCGTCGGCATCGTCTTCGACGGCGTGTTTGCCTTCCTGCGCGCGCTCGTTATGCTGCCCGCAAGGCTGATCGGCGGCGGCCGTCGCTAGGTAGGCCGCCGCCAGGCTCTCGGACGCAGGGCCGCTGTCACGCATACATTGGAGGTATCCGTCATGTATAGAACGAGCAAGACTGCAATCTGGTCCATGCTGGCGCTGTCCGCGGCGCTCGCGGCGGTGCCGCTGGCGCGGGCTGCGAGCGCCCCTGCAACGCATGCCACCTACAGCGACGACGAGGTCACCAGAGCCGCCAACGACTTCTTCAAGAACGGCGCGCAGGACCTGGGCAAGGTGCTGCAGAAAGTGCTCAAGGAGAAGGGCCAGCCGGTCGCGATCATCCGCGGCGAGGAGGTCGGCGGCGCGGTCGGCGTCGGCCTGCGCTACGGCCACGGTGAGCTGGATTACAAGGGCGCCGGCGGCCAGAAGATCTACTGGCAAGGTCCTTCGCTCGGCTTTGACCTGGGCGCGAACGCGGTCAAGGTATTCGCGCTGGTCTATGACCTGCCCAGCAGCGGGCACCTGTTCCGGCGCTTCCCCGGCGTCGACGGGAGCCTGTATTTCGTCGGCGGCTTCGGCGTCAACTACGTGCAGAACGGCGACACCGTGATCGCGCCGGTCCGCTTCGGCGTCGGCTGGCGCCAGGGCATCAATGTCGGCTACATGCACTTCTCGGCGAAGAAACGCCTCAATCCGTTCTGAAGCCCCGCGCCGCCAGCCCGCCAGGAGTTCGCATGGAAGACAGCAACAAGATGCCGCGCGGCATTCCCTTCATCATTGCCAACGAGTGTGCGGAGCGATTCTGCTACTACGGCATCAACGCGATCCTGTCGGTGTACATGATCGGCTTCCTGCAGTTCGGGCAGGCGCGCGCCACGGTCTGGCAGAGCATGTTCAAATTCAGCGCCTATTTCTTCCCGATGCTGGGCGCGATCGTTTCCGACGTGTTCTGGGGCAAGTACCGCACGATCATCACCTTCTCGATGGTGTACGTGCTCGGCTGCGCGATCCTGGCGCTCGGGCCGACTTCGCCGTTCAACCTCGCGCTCGGGCTCGGATTCATGGCCTTCGGCACCGGCGGCATCAAGCCCTGTGTGTCGACCAATGTGGGCGACCAGTTCACCAGCCGCAACCAGCACCTGATCGAGCGCGCGTTCAACTACTTCTACATGTCGATCAATTTCGGCTCGTTCTTCTCGATCCTGATGTGCCCGGTGTGGCTGGAAAAGTACGGGCCGCGCGTCGCCTTCGGGATCCCGGCGCTGATGATGGCGGTCGCCACCCTGGTGTTCTACCTCGGCCGCCACCGCTTTGCGGTCGTGCCGCCCGCGGGCCGCCAGTGGCTGCGCGACGTGTTCTCGCGCAGCGGCATGAAGCTGGTGCTGAGCCTGCTGGTCGTCTATGCCTTCGTGGCGGTGTTCTGGGCGCTGTGGGACCAGAGCAATGGCCAGACCTGGACGCTGCAGGCCACCTCCGACCTGATGGACAAGAACCTCGGCTTCGGGATCACGCTGTTGCCCGCGCAGATCCAGGTCGTCAACGGCCTGTTCATCCTGATCATGGTGCCGATCTTCACCTTCGGCGTGTACCCATTGTGGGCGCGGTTCACGAAGGTGACTCCGCTCCGTCGCATCGGGCTCGGCCTGTTCGTCACCGCCAGCTCGTTCCTGATCGTCAGCTGGATCGAGAGCCGCATCCAGTCGGGGCTGCGCGTGTCGATGTGGTGGCAGATCCTGGCCTATGTCGTCGTGACCGCCGGCGAGGTGCTGGTGTCGATCACCGCGCTCGAGTTCTCCTACAAGCAGGCGCCACTGCGGATGAAGAGCTTCATCATGGCCTTGTTCCTGCTGTCGATCAGCCTCGGCAATCTGGGCACGGCCGCGGTCAACAAGCTGATGGTGCGTGATCTGCCGGGCGCGGTCGCCGCGAGTGGCGCACAGACCTGGGTCACGTTGCCGCCCGGGGTGACGATGATCACCGGGCAGAAGATCGATTTCGACGAGCACACCGGGCTGACGGTGCACCCATCCGACGGTCCGGCGGCGCCGCTCGCCGGCACCTACCTGGTCGCCGAAGTGCAGGGCGGGCGCATTCGGCTGATGGACAACCAGCACCGCAAGTCCGTGGTCACCTCCGGCGAGTGGCGGGGCGGGCCGGAGAGCGTATCCACGTACCGTCTGGTCGGGCCGGAGTATTTCAATTTCTTCGCCTACCTGATGCTGGCCTGCGCGGTCGTCTTCATCGGCGTCGCGATGGTTTATCGCGAACAGGACCATGTGCGCCCGGACGGTTGATGTCCCAGGTGTGAACGGTTAGGGCGCGCAGGCCAGGCTGATGACGCCGGCCACGACGCACAGCGCGCCCGCCTGTTCGCCCAGCAGCCTCGCGCCGAACCAGGTGCCCACGAGCGTCGCCAGCTCGCGCGTCGGCGCGACGTGGCTGATCGGCGCGCCCCGCCAGCGCCTGGTGGGAGAGCACCAGCACGCGAAAGATGTTGCCGGTGAAATCGATCAGGAACGGCGAAATCGCCAGCGTCTTGACCGCCCAGCCGTCGTTGAGCGTGTAGGCGGCGATGCAGGCGCCGGTCAGCGCGCCCCACAGCAGCCCCGGGAGCGCCGCGCGACGCAGGGCGCGATGCACGTTGGCGACCAGCACGATGCCGGCAAGGATCAGCAGCAGCCCCAGCACGGCCAACGGTCCCGGACGTTCGCCGAACAGCAGCGCCGCGCCGCCAAACGCGAACAGGGGACCGCTGCCGCGCGCCAGCGGGTAGATGATCGACAGGTCGGCGGCCCGATAGCCGGCCTGCAGCGCCAGCGAGTAGAGCAGGTGCAGGACGGCGGTGGCCGCCAGCGCCAGGCACTGCACCGCGCCGAAATGCGGCAGCTGGCGCCAAAGCACCATCAGCACCAGCGGCGCCCACACGACGAGCGCGGCAACCGAATAGAGCCACACGAAATGGCGTGATGCCGCCGCGCGCTTGGCCTGCAGGTTTCACGCGGCGTGGCAAAGTGCCGCGAGCAACACGGCGCACAGGGCACTCAGGGGCACCAGGTCTCCACGGACTGGACTCGCCAGCCGCCATGGTGCCCGGCCGTGAGCGTGCAGATCAATGCATCAGGGGTCGAGCTCGCCCTGCGAGCGGACGAGGGTTGGCGCGTAGCTCGCCTGCTGCGCCACGAACGATTCGCCGGCACTCACCAGGTCCACGCCGAGCCGATCGGCCTGCTGCACGATGTACAGCAGCAGCGCGCCGAATTCACGCTGCACGTCCTCGCGCGGCCAGTCACGCCGTTCCCGCGAGAAGCGCTGCAGCAGGTCCTTGAGTTCGCCCAGGGTGACCGACACCATATCCATCCTTGAGGAAGAGCAGGGGGCCGCAGGTCATCCTGCGGTGCGGCATTATGCCCGCCGGAGTCGCGGGGACAATGACGCTTGCCGGAACTGAGACCTGCGTCGCATGCTGCCGGTCGGCGTCCGGAGCTACCGTGCCGATGTCGGCTCACATGGGGTCAGTGGACATGAGCAGCGAATCACCTTGGGTCGTCGAACGCTTCAGCCAGCGCTGGGCGCGCGTGGCCCTGGTTTGCACCGGGGCGGCGTTCGTGGCGCTGATCGGAATGTGGGCGGTGGCCAGGGTTGGCGCGGCCTGGCGTGGCGGGCACACGCTGCGGGGCCTGGTCGAAGCGGCGATCGCATTGCTCCTGGTCACGCTTTCACTGCGCATCATGGCGCTGAACTGGCGCGCCACGCGTCCGCGCGCAGAGCGACCGGTTCCTGCCGCCGACAGCGCGGACCAATCGGGCGTGTGGGGCGTTGGGGGGCCCTCGATGCGCGAGCCCGGATCGACCGGCGCGTGGCCGCTGCGCCGCATCGACCGCCGCTACGAGGATTCGCGCGACTGAGTCCCGCCGGCTGCCCCACTAAGTCCTGACGCCAGGCGCGTATGCTTGGGCCGCTCGCCGCCGAGCGCTGCCCGGGTACTGCCGCCGTGCTCTACCACAAACTGCCGGAAATGGATCGGGCCGCATTGCGCACGGCGCTCGAGCGCATGCCGGAGGAGCTGGCCGGGCTGTTCGGAGCGCTCGGCGCAAGCGAGGCGCGTGTGCGCCGTGCCGGCCTGGCGTTCTCGCCGGTCGAGCAGGTGTGGCACCTCGCGGATCTCGAGCATGAGGGATTTGGCCGGCGCATCGAGCGTTTGCTGCACGAGCAGGCGCCGCAGCTCGCGGATTTCGACGGCGACGCCATCGCCGCGGAGCGCGACTATCGGCGGCGCTCGCTCCGTGAAGGCCTCGCGGCCTTCGCCGCCGCGCGCGCCGCGAATCTGGCGCAGCTCGGACAACTGACGAGCGCTGACTGGGACCGCCGCGGCACGCAGGCAGGCATCGGTCCGGTGGCCTTGTGCGACATCCCGGTGTTCATGAGCCAGCACGATGCCGCGCATCGCGCCGAGATCGAGGCCTGGCGGGCGGCCGGCGCCTAGCCGCCGGGCCGGAGCGCTGCGGCAGCGCTACAAGAGCGGATCGATCCGCGGGGTCAACAGCGCGCCCAGGTCGATGATCATGCCGTCGGTGCCGGGCCGCTGGGCCATGTATTCGCTGACGATCATGTACTTGACCACATCGATCAGCCGGGCCGCGCAATCATGTCCCCAGTCCTCGAGGCTTTCATTCGCACGCTGGACGACCGCGCTGGCCTCGGCCGGTTCGAGGCCGGAGCGCCGCGCGACGACCGCCTGGTAGAGCGCGCCGCCCTGCAGGCCGGGATCGGTCGCGCGCACCGCGTGGAGCGCGGCGAGCGATTCCTCGCAGACGCGGCTGGCGAAATCCCGCTCTGCGCGGCGCCTGGAGCGCGCCGCCAGCAGTGCGCGCAGGCGGCGCGTCGGTGATTCGATGATGGTGCCCTTGTTCACGGTTTCGTGCTGCTCCCTGGGATCGATCTTAGCAGGGCCCTCCGCGGCGCGGCAGCAAGCGCCGGTCAAACCTGTCGCCTTGAACCCGGCAGGCACGAGCGGGTACGCACGATCCGGACAGCCGGTGCGCGCCAAGGCCGGGGTGTGCGGCCATCAATAGACTTCGCGCTGGTAAATGCGCGAGCTGGGGCCCGGGAACAATCCGAAGGTCGCCATCGCGGACGGGTCCGAGGGTACCCCTGCGCCCGCCGACCACAGGTATTTCAGCCACGCAGGCGCGCTGGCGGTCACGGTCACGGCGCCGTTGTTGCCGCTTCCCGGCGCCGCGAGCCACAGGTTGAAATCCCCCGCCAGTGCGCTGCCGCGATAGCGCACGCTCGCACCGGCCGCCGCCGCGCAGCCGATGCCGGAAGTGCCCGGGTTGCCGCTGTCGCGCACGCAGGTCTCGCCCGCGGCGAGATTCGCCTGATAGCCGCTGAATGCCAGCGCCGGCGCGGTGGTGCAACTGTCGCTGGCATTGGTGGTGAACCCCAGCGCGGAGCTCAGGTAGTATTCCGTCGTGAGTGAAGCGGGCAGGTCCAGCAGTTCGGAGCCCACCGCGTTGCGCAACACCAGTCGTCCGTAGCGCTGCGCCGCGCCGCTGCTGAAGCCGATGCCGCTGCCCGCGCCGACGGTGACCGGATTGGCCGCGCTGATCGCATCGAGGTCGAGCACATCGATCGATAGCGCGATGTTGGCGTTGAATGGCGCGACGGCGCCGCCGCGCACGAAGGCGAGCCCGGCGCCCGCACTGAAGTTCAGCGAGACCTGGCCGTTCCCCAGGTCGGCGATCGTGGGGTCGACCGTGGTCGCGGGCAGGCCCGAGCTGTCGAGCGCCGGACTGGCCGGAGTCGGCGCGTAGGTGCGACCGCGCAGCGACGCATTGCTCAGGCGCATCAGCGCACCGGTGTAGTTCTGCGTGGTGGCGCCGCCGAAGGCCTGGGCCGTGACCGTGATCACCGGCGCGACGGTGTAGACCATCGGCTGGCCGAGGTAGGTGAACGAACCCGCGGTGCAGCCGGTGCCGAACAGCGGCGTGTTGGAGGTGGTCGCGAAACTGTTGGGCACGAAGCGGCCGACGTTGCCGGTCGCAGCGCCGGTGATGTCACCCGCCCCGAGGTAGTTGCCGTCCGCGACGTGCGGCACGAGCTTCACGACGCCGACCTCTGGCCACGCGAAGGCGGTGCCGGTGGCCGCCCCGCCGGCAAATGTCCCGGCCGTGCCAGTGACCGCGGGCGCGTGGCCCGTGGCCGGCAGCACCAGGCTCACATTGAATGCGACTGATTCGGGCGTGCTTTCGCGGCCGAAATTGGGGGTCGCCGCGCCGCCGGCCTCGACCGCGGTGACCGTGGCGGTGAACGTCTGCCCGGCGGTCGCGAACACCGTGCCATTGGCGGTGCTCGCCGCAGGATTGGCGAAACCGTCGCTGCTGCGCATGATGTTCGAGACCAGGAAGTTCGCCGGCGCCGAAACGAAGCTGCCGGTGCTGCCGCGAATGCCGGTCGCGAGCGAAGGGTTGCCGGTGGTGTCGTCCTTCATCGAGATGCTGAGGCTCCCGGCGTCCCGGTATTTTGCGGTGACCGTGGCCTGCCCGCCGGTGAACGTCACGCCCTGCGCGCTCGCGCCCGCCTCGAGGCTGGCGATCGACGCGCCGTTGATGGTGGGCGTGAGCGTGCCGGTCGCCGGGTTCACGTAGCCGGACCAGAATTTCAGGTTCTTCACGCCGGCGTAGCCGGAGATGATGCCGCAGGTGGAATCCGTCGGCGTCTGCCCGTAGGCGGTGAGGTAGACGCTGAAATTGTTGCCAGCCGTCTGGGGCGAGGCGAAGGCCGGCACGCCGCCGGCCGGGTTCGAGAACGGCGCCGAGGTCACCGTGAATCCGCTCGGCGAGAACACGATCGCGCTCTGGGTGCCATCGTCGTTGACGACGCTAGGGCTCGCTTGCGAGGCATGCACGGTCACCGTCGCAGGCCCGGCCCGGTAGCTCAGCGCGAAGGTCGCCGACGACTGGTTGCCCGGGAAGGCATAGGTCGCGAGGCCGTCATCCGGCGTCGCATCGATCAGCGTGCCGCCGCCGCTGGTCAGCGTCCAGGTGCCGCGCGCAGTGCTGGTCGAGAGCGCGATCGTGCCAGCGTAGGTGCTGAGCGGATTGTTGCTGGCGTCGCGGGCCGTGATCGTGACCGATTGCGGCAGGCAGTATAGTCCGTACGCTGAATTGCTCACCAGAAAGCTCGAAGTGCTGCCGGTGGGCACGAAGCGCCAGCCGCTGTTGTTTGCGGGCAGGCCGGCCTGCACGCGCGTGTAGTCGGTGGTGCTGACCTCCCAGCCGATTTCGGCCGGCCCGAGCGTCGTGCCGCCCGAGACGTTAACCGCAGTGCCGTACATGTAGTAGAACGAACCATCCTCGGAGATCTGGATCTGCAGGTTGTAGCTGGTGCCGGCCGCGCTCCATTGCGGCACGTTGACCCAGGTGACCACGAACATCCGGTTCGGCGCCGATCCGACCGTCGCGTAGTAGATCCTGCCGCCGCCCGCCGACGAGTTGTCCAGGTCTGCCTGGTAGATCTTCATCGTGCCCTTGAGGTTCGCGCCCGGATATCCGTCCGGGTAGGTGCGTGGCGGCCCGGTGGACTGGGTGCCGTAGGTGCAGTAGGTGTTGCCGAACTGCAGCCGGCCGTTGCTGTTGATGCGCACGGCGCTGTAGACCGTGCCGCCGAAATTGAAGTTGAAGCCGAGCGCGAGCGACTTCGACAGGCTGTCATCACCAGTCGTGTCCACGCAGCCGACGGTGCCGTCCCAGGTGTTGAGCAGCGTGTGGGTGGCGGGATTGATCCAGTTGTAGGTCGCGACCTGCGTGGCGTAGCTCGCCGCCAGCAGC
>JAGWPD010000056.1 GCA_028870705.1 Gammaproteobacteria bacterium | reverse complement strand
CACGGTCGCCGACGGCGTCGGCACGATCACCGAGACGATCTTCGAGAACCGCTTCATGCACATGCTCGAGATGCGCCGGCTCGGCGCCGAGATCCGGCTCGAGGGCAACACCGCGATCATCAAGGGCGTGCCGCGCCTGACCGCGGCGCCGGTGATGGCGACCGACCTGCGCGCCTCGGCCAGCCTGGTGCTCGCCGGCCTCGTCGCCAGGGGTCGCACCGACATCGAGCGCATTTATCACATCGACCGCGGCTACGAGGCGATCGAGGAGAAGCTCGCGCAGCTTGGGGCGCACATCCGGCGCGTACCGAACTGAGCGCAGGCGAGCGTCTCACCGTCGCACGCGTGCGCGTGCGCTTCGTTCAGTCTGCACGGGTTCGAGGCGGTTGAGTCGACACAGGGGTTGTTCGCGCTGTCCCACCCAGTCCCAAGTCGACCGAGCGCGCGACAGGCACCGCGACCGTCCGGGAGCACGCTGCTGCACGAGAGATTCCTCCCGGGACCGTCCGCGCCATGGATGGCGCGGCCGGAGCCCCCATGGATGGGTTCACGGCGTTCCCGGGAGGAATCTCTCGTGCAGCCGCGTGCTCCCTGATCGTTGCCGCGCCTGCCGCGTGCGCGCCGGCGCCTACACCTGCGCGGGCCGCTGCACCACCTTGCAATCCACCTCGCGCACCTGCGCGCCGCGCTGCACGCGCAATTTCACCGTGACGCCCGGCTTGGT
Organism: Gammaproteobacteria bacterium; assembly: GCA_028870705.1. Taxonomy (GTDB): domain Bacteria; phylum Pseudomonadota; class Gammaproteobacteria; order Steroidobacterales; family Steroidobacteraceae; genus FEN-1191. The sequence continues at coordinate 907 of JAGWPD010000056.1, read as the reverse complement.
GCTGGCGATCTGCGTGAGCGCGTCCTGCGCGTTGAGCAGCGGGTGGCCGTTGATCGCCAGCAGGATGTCGCCCACGCTGAGCCCGGCGTTGGCCGCGGGGCCGCCGCTGTAGAGGTTGGTGATCACCACGCCGCCGTGCGGCAGGCGGTATTGCGCCGCCTGCTCGTCGGTGAAATCGTCGGCCTCGATGCCGCTCCAGCCGCGCACCACGTGGCCGTGGGCGAGGATCTCGCGGATCACGCCGCGCGCGAGGTTCACCGGGATGGCGAAGCCGATGCCCTCCACGCCGGTGGGATCCGAATTCTTGGCGATCACCGCGGTGTTGATCCCGACCAGCTCGCCGGCAGCGTCGATGAGCGCGCCGCCGGAATTGCCCTCGTTGATCGCCGCGTCGGTCTGGATGAAATTCTCGAACGTCGCCAGGCCCAGCTGCTTGCGGTCGGTCGCGCTGACGATGCCGTGCGTCACGGTCTGCTGCAGGCCGAGCGGATTGCCGATCGCCAGCACTTCATCGCCCACCTGCAGGCGATCCGAACGTCCCAGCGTCATCACCGGCAGCCGGTCCAGCTTGATCGCGAGCACTGCCAGGTCGGTGTCCGGGTCGCGGCCGATCACGCGGGCGTCGGCGCTGCGGCCGTCGGCGAGCCGCACCTTGATCACGGTCGCATTGGCGATCACGTGGTTGTTGGTGACGATGTGCCCGGCGTCGTCGATGATGACGCCCGAACCCAGCGCCCGCTGCACGTGTTGTTCGTAGCGTGGACCCAGGCCCCCGAAGAACTGCTCGAAGCTGTTGGGCTGAACCTGCTCGGTGACCACGCGGGCCGTGTAGATGTTGACCACCGCGGGCGCCGCGCGGCGCACGGCGGCGGCGAACGAGCGCGCGGCCACGACCGCGGGGACGGGT
>JAGWPD010000055.1 GCA_028870705.1 Gammaproteobacteria bacterium | reverse complement strand
TGCTCGGCGACTCGGTGACCACCGACCACATCTCCCCCGCCGGCAACATCTCCAAGAAGAGCCCCGCGGCCCGCTACCTGATGGATCAGGGCGTCCAGCCCGCCGACTTCAACTCCTACGGCGCCCGCCGCGGCAACCACGAAGTCATGATGCGGGGCACCTTCGCCAACATCCGCCTGCGGAATCTGCTGCTGCCGGGCACCGAGGGCGGCATCACGCTGCACGTGCCGAGCGGCGAGCAGATGAGCATCTACGACGCCGCGATTCGCTACCAGGCGGAGCGCACGCCGCTGATCATCATCGCCGGCAAGGAATACGGCACCGGTTCCTCGCGCGACTGGGCCGCCAAGGGCACGATGCTGCTGGGCGTGCGCGCGGTCATTGCCGAGAGCTTCGAGCGCATCCATCGCTCGAACCTGATCGGCATGGGCGTGCTGCCGCTGCAGTTCGCCGCCGGAGCCAATGCGCAGTCGCTGGGCCTGACCGGTCGTGAGAGCTTCGAGATCCAGGGGCTCGACCAGGGCAACGCGCGCACAGTCACGGTGGTGGCCAGCGGGATTGACGGCGCCACAACGCGCTTCGTCGCGCGAGTACGCATAGACACGCCCAAGGAGCGCGAGTATTTCCAGCACGGCGGCATCCTGCACTACGTGCTGCGGCAACTGGCGGTAGCCGGCAAGGCCGCCTGAACCGGGCCACGCGCCGGTGGCTGAAAGCACGCTGGCGGTCTTCGACCTCGATGGCACGATCACGCGCCACGACACGCTGTGGCCGTTCATCGCCGGCTTCCTGCTGCGCCATCCGCGCCGCTGGTGGCGGCTGCCGCTGTGCACCGCGCCACTGCTGCGGTACCTCGTGGATGGCCGCGACCGCGGCGCACTCAAGGGCGCTGTCATCCGCCTGACGCTCGGCGGCCTGACGCGCGCGCAGCTCGACGTCTGGAGCGAGCGCTTCACGCAGCGGCTGTTGCGCAGCGGCCTGTATGGCGAAGCGCTCACCTGCATCGCCGCGCACCGCCGCGCGCAGGCGCACCTGGTGCTGCTGTCGGCGAGCCCCGATCTGTACGTGCCGAAGATTGCGGCCGCGCTGGGCTTCGATGAATGCGTCTGCAGCGAGGTGCGCTGGCGGCCGGATGGCACGCTTGATGGCGGGCTGGCCACGCCGAACCGTCGCGGCGCGGAAAAGACCCGCTGCCTGCGCCGGCTCCTCGCCGCGCACCAGCCGCTGCTCGCACATGCCTACGGCAACAGCCGCGCCGATCTCGAGCACCTGCGGCTGGTGAGCGCAGGCACCTACGTCAATGGCCGCCGGCGGGATGTTCTGGATTTGCCCTCGGTGCGCGCCGTACGCTGGTCGCAGCGCGGCGACGCGGGCACTTTGGCCGCGCGCACGAGTCTGTAACTTCCAGGCAGCCGTGACGATATAGGAGTGACGGCGGCCGGTTCGATGCGGCGCCGCATTTTCCCATCCGCGTTCAGGCAGAGCCATGCCCAGACCCAGCTTGCCCTACATCCCGCCTTCGGAAATCACCGCGGAGCGCCATTTCCAGGTGCGCCGCGAGCTGCTCGCCGGCGCGCTGGGACTGGCCGGAGCAGCGCTCCTGCCAGGGCGCGCCGTTGGCACGGCTGCAGCTCCGGCGCTGGCGCCGCTGCATTTCACCCGCAACGCGCGCTACCGGGTCGCGGACCCGCTCAACAGCTACGAGGAGATCACCACCTACAACAACTTCTATGAATTCGGCGTCGACAAGACAGATCCTGCCGCCAACTCCGACTCGCTGCGCACGCGGCCGTGGACCCTCAGCATCGCAGGCGAGGCCGAAGTCACCGGCACCTTCCATCTAGAGGACATCCTCAGGCAGCATCCCCTCGAGGAACGGATCTACCGCCATCGCTGCGTGGAAGCCTGGTCGATGGTCATTCCCTGGGTTGGCTTCCCGCTCGCCGACCTGTTGAAACGCTTCCGCCCCACCTCGAGCGCAAAGTTCGTCGAGTTCACGACGCTGCTCGATCCGCGGCAGATGCCCGGCCAGCGCAGTGGACTGCTCGACTGGCCCTACCGCGAGGGCTTGCGCATCGACGAGGCCATGCACCCGCTGGCTTTGATGGTCGTGGGCGTCTATGGCCGCGAGCTCCCGAACCAGAATGGCGCACCGCTGCGCGTGCACCTGCCGTGGAAATACGGCTTCAAGAGCGGCAAGTCGATCGTACGGATCCGTTTCACCGCGCGGCGGCCGCTCACCTCCTGGCCAGCCGCTTTTCCCGGCGAATACGGCTTCTACGCCAACGTCAACCCGCGGGTCGATCACCCGCGCTGGAGCCAGGCGACCGAGCGACGGATCGGCGCCAGCCTGTTCGGGCAGCGGCGGCCGACCGAAATGTTCAATGGCTACGGCGAGCAGGTTGCCGAGCTGTACCGCGGCCTCGACCTGCGCAGCAATTTCTAGCCGCCGGCGACCGCGTTTCACTCCATGAGCCGCTGCCAACCATGACCATGCGTACCGACGTGCGCTACGGGTTCATCTACAAACCGCTGCTGTTCCTCATCTGCCTGGTGCCGGTGGCATGGGTGCTGGCCGGCATCGGCAACGCCCTGGCGATCACGCACCTGCCGGTCCCGGGCCTGGGCGCCGACCCGGTGCGGCGCATGCTCGGCATCTTCGGCCACAGCGCACTCAACCTGCTGCTCATCACGCTGTGCGTCTCCCCGCTCCGCCAGCTCACCGGCAACGCGCAGCTGCTGCGCCTGCGGCGCATGCTCGGCGTGTTCGCCTGCTGCTACGCGTTGCTGCATTTTCTCGCGTACGTCGGACCGTTCCAGGGCTTCGACGCCCATGCGATCGCCGCCGATATCTATAAGCGGCCCTACATTACGCTGGGTTTCACGGCGCTGCTGATGCTGCTGGCGCTGGCCATCACGTCGACGAACGGCTGGATGCGCCGCCTCGGTCGCCGCTGGCAACAGCTCCACCGGCTGGTGTACGTGATCATCGTGCTCGGCGTCTGGCACTACTGGTGGCAGGTCAAGAAGGACATCCGCGAGCCGCTCCTCTACGCCAGCGTGACCGCCCTGCTGCTCGGCTGGCGGTGGTGGCGGCGCCGCGCCAGGCGGGCGCGGAGCGCTACATCGAATTACGCGCTTCCCACAGCTCCGGAAAGAACCTGAGGCGCAACGCCTTGGCGAGGTAGGCCACGCCGGCGGTGCCGCCGGTGCCGGGCTTGTAGCCGATGATCCGCTCGACGGTCTTCATGTGCTGGAAGCGCCAGAGCTGGAAGCGATGGTCCAGGTCGACCAGGTGCTCCCCGAGTTCGTAGAGATCCCAGTCCTGTTCGGCATTCAGGTAGACGCTCAGCCAGGACGCCGTAACCTGCTTGTGCGCTTCGTAGGGTTGCGAGAAGTCGCGCGCCAGCAGCTCCTGCGGAATCCCGCGGCCGCGGCGCGAGAGGAGCCGCAGCACCTCGTCGTACAGGCTCGGCGCACGCAACGCCCGCTCCAGCTCCGCGTAGACCGCGGGATCGCGCTCGTGCACCCTGATCATGTCGGCGTGCTTGTTCCCGAGCATGAATTCGATCAGCCGGTATTGCTGCGACTGGAAACCCGATGAGCGCCCAAGCGCATTGCGGAAGGCCGAATAGTCGAACGGCGTCATCGTCGAGAGCACGTCCCAGACGGCCAGCAGCTGCCCCTGCACGTGATCGATGCGGCTGAACATCTTGAAGGATGCATCCAGCTCGTCGCGACGCACGCAGTCCATCACCGCCGCCAGTTCGTGGCGCAGCAGCCGCATCCACAGTTCCGAGACCTGGTGCACGATGATGAACAGCATCTCGTTGTGCTCGGCGGTCAGCGGCCGTTGCGCCGCGAGCAGCAGGTCGAGCCGCAGGTACTGCCCATAGGAAAGCGACTCCCCCAGGTTCCAGTACACCGGCTCGTCGCGCAGGTCGACGCTGCCAAGATGCTCACCGGGCGGTTCTTTCTGGTTCACACCGTGCCTCCGTGCATCAGGCCAAAGCCATGTCCATCAGGCCCGCAACGTGCGCAGCACCCAGCCCGGCACCTGGCTCCAGCCTGCCGCGAGCACGCGATCGTGCTCGCGCCACCGCGGCTCGTGGCGTTCCACCAAGCGCCAGAAGCGCGGCGAATGATTCAAGTGGGTCAGGTGTGCGAGCTCGTGCACCAGCAGGTAGCGGACCACCTCCGGCTGCTGGAACAGCAGGCAGCAGTTCAGGCTGATCGTGCCGCGCGCCGAGCAACTGCCCCAGCGCGTGCGCTGGCGGCGGACCTGCGCCCGCCGGTACCGGAGGCCGCAGTCGGCAGCCACCGCGGCCAGCTGCGGGGCAAGTGAGGCCGCGGCTCGTGCACACAGCCACTCGAGCATTGCCGCGCGCAACGATGAATCCGCCGCGCCCGCCTGCCATTCGAGCACGCCACCGCCAACACCCGCCGCTCCCGCCGCTCCCGGCGCGCCCGCGGCGGACGCGCGCACCAGCGGCGCGGGCGCGGAGCGCGAAGCGGCTCCATCGATGCCCCGGCAGATCCAGGTCTCGCCGAGCGCCGGCAGGACGATGCGCTCGGGCGGAAAAGCGTAGTCCGCGCGCGTCGCGCGCTGGCGGTGGCGTTCAATCCAGCTGCGATGGCGTTCGACGAAGCGGGCGACCGCACGCGCATTCGCGCCCGGCGGGACGATGACTTCGACCGTGCCATCGCGGAACACACGCACGCCCAGCCGGCGCGCGCGCCGGCTGGGCCTGACACGCCAGGCGCCATCGATCGCGCCCTCGCTCCAGAGCGGCAGCTGTTGCAGGGCTGCGGTGGTCATCGCTGTGGCCATGATAGCAGGGGTGCGTGCACCGCCGTGCTGTGTACACTAGCTGCGCCCATGGAACTCGTCGATATCGGCATCAACCTGACCCACGGCAGCTTCGATGCGGACCTGGCCGAAGTGCTCGCACGGGCACGCGCCGCCGCGGTGACCCGGCTGATCGTGACGGGTGCGACGCTCGATTCGAGCGCGGCCGCACTGGAATTCGCGCGCACCGAACCCGGCAGGCTCTACGCCACGGCCGGCGTCCACCCGCACCATGCGCACGCGTTCACCGACAGCGATGTGCCGCGGCTGCGCGGGCTGCTGGCCGCTGCCGGCTGCGTCGCCGCCGGCGAATGCGGGCTCGATTATTTCCGGGACTACTCGCCGCGCGCTGCGCAACGGCGGGCGTTCGGGCTGCAGCTCGCCCTCGCCGCGGAATGCGGCAAACCGCTGTTCTTGCACCAGCGCGACGCGCACGCGGACTTCAGCGCGGCACTGCGCGAGCACGGCAGCGCGCTGCGGGGCGTGGCGCACTGCTTCACCGGCGGCGAGGCGGAGCTCGCGGCCTACCTCGAGCTCGGGCTGCATATCGGCATCACCGGCTGGATCTGCGATGAACGGCGCGGCCGCCACCTGCAATCGCTGGTGCAGCGGATACCTCCGGGGAAACTCCTGCTCGAGACCGATGGCCCCTACCTGCTGCCGCGCGATCTGCAGCCCCGGCCCTCAAGCCGGCGCAACGAGCCAGCGTTCCTGGTGCACATCGCCTCGACGGTGGCGCGCCTGCGCGGCGAATCGCTCGAGGAGTGCGCGGCGCACACCACCGCCGCCGCACGCAACCTGTTCGGCCTGGCCGGCTGAACCCGCACCGGGCGAGCGCCCGGCCGCTGCTGCCCGCTCAGATCGCGGCTTTCGGGGCGACCAGACTGCTGGGCCTGCAGGCCGCGACCAGTCGCGTCCACTCCGCCCGCCATGTGTCCGGCGGGCTTCCAGCCTGCGCGCGCTCGGCGGCCGGGAATTCTGCGGCGAGCGAATCCAGCATCAATGTATGGCGCGGCAAGCCCTTCGGAAAACGCCCGCGCGGCGCGAACACCACGCGGCCCTCGACCGGCAATTCCGCGACCTGCGCGCGCACCACCGCGATGCGGTCGTAAAGGCTGGTCTGCGGATTCGCGAAGGTGTAGCGCTGCTCGCGGTGCATGACCGTCCACTCGGTCATCTGGTCACCGCCGAAGATGTTGCCGGCGATGTTGCGCATGTCGATGACGACGCAGCCGCGCGCAGTGAGCAGCAGGAAATCGACGTGCAGCGAGCCGCCCTGGCCGTCGGGCACGAGTACGTCGCGCAGGTATTCGAATGCGCCACCGGTGATGTTGGCGAGCAACGCGGCGGCCGCGCGGCGGCGGCGATACCAGCGCCACACCAGCAGCAGCAGCGCGATCAGCCCCAGCGCCACCGCAATGCTGCCCGCGGCCCGTTTGTCCAGCGCGAGCAGCGTGTCACGCACGGGACGCAGGTCGATCATGCGGCCCGCCGCTCCAGCGTCGCCTGGAGTGCCGCGAGCGTCGCATCGATCTCGGTGTACTGCGCCGGCCGGCCGAACAGCCGCGCCAGCGAAGCGGGCACCGGCACCGGCCGACCGACCAGCGGCTCGACGGTCTCGCGGAACTTGGCCGGGTGCGCCGTGGCCACCAGCACCCACTGCTGGCTGCCGCGTCGCGCGGCCGGCATGAGCGCCCACGCCTCGGCCGCGGTCGCGGTATGCGGGCACCACAGCGCGCCGAAGCGCTCATGGTCGGCACGGATGCGCGCACGGATCGCGCCATCGTCGACCGACACCGCGCTGATCGCCAGGCCCAGCGCAGCCGCGTCGGGATAGAGCGCCGTCAGGCGCTCGAGGTTGCTCGGGTTGCCGACATCCATCGCCGAAGCAAGTGTGGCCACGCTCGCGCGAATCCGCAACACGCCCTCCGCCAGGTAGTCGGGCACCGTGCGGTTGGCGTTGTGCGCCAGCACGATCTCGGCGATTGGCGCGCCGAGGCGCCGCGCCCACACGCAGGCCGTGGCGTTGCCGAGATTGCCGCTCGGAATGATAAACGAGGCCGGCTTGCCGGTGCGCGCGCGCAGTTGCACGCTGCTGGCGACGTAGTACACGGCCTGCGGCAGCAGCCGGCCGAGATTGATGCTGTTGGCCGACGACAGGTCCCACGCGGCCGCGAACCCCGGCGCCGCGAACGCCTGCTTCACCAGGCGCTGGCAGTCGTCGAAGCTGCCGCGCACGGCGAGACTCTGCACGTTGTCGCCCCAGCAGGTCAGTTGCTGTTGCTGCGTCGGCGACACCTGCCCCTTCGGGAACAGCACCACCACCTCGATGCCGGGCTGCCGATGGAAGGCTGCCGCGACCGCGCCGCCGGTATCGCCGGAGGTCGCCACGAGAATCTTCAGCGGGCGCGGCGCGCCGCGACGCAGGCGCACCAGCGCCGCGGCGAGGAAACGCGCGCCGAAATCCTTGAACGCCGCGGTCGGACCGTGGAACAGCTCGAGCACGCCCAGCCGATCGCCATCGAGCGGCACGAGCGGCGCCGGGAAATTGAAGGCCTCGCCAGCGATTGCCGGCATTTCGGCCGCCAGCGGATCGCCACTGGCAAATGGCGCCAGGAATTGCGCCGCCTGGCTGGCGAGCGCTTCCCCTGCGCGCACGCCCGCGACGGCCGACGCCGGCCATTCGAGCGGCACATACAGGCCGCCGCCGGCCGCGAGACCGCGGCCCAGCGCCTCGCTGAAGCTCGCCTGGTGGCTTGCATCGCGCGTACTGACGAATTGCATCAGGCCTCCACGCGCGCGCCCACCGGCTCGAGCGCAGTGGTCCAGTGGTCACATTGCAGCTCGTGGCGCGCGAACTGCAACACCATCGCCTCCCGCACCGCCAGCGCATGGCTCGCCACGCACCAGGCAAATACCGTCGGGCCGGCGCCCGAAATCGAGCAGCCGAGCGCGCCCGCCGACATCGCGGCGCGCCGCACCGCCGTGAACCCGGGAATCAGCGCTGCGCGTTGCGGTTCGATCACGACGTCCTCGAAGGAATCGCGCAGCATGTCGAGGTCGTCGGTGTAGCAGCCCGAGATGAAGCCGGCGAGGTTGGCGGTCTGCCAGACGAAGTCCTGCATCGGCACGCTGGCCTTGAGGATCGCGCGCGCCTCGCGCGTCGACAGCAACATGTGCGGGTGGACCACCACGGCGCGCACCGCCTGCGGCACCGGGATCTGCTTCACCCGCGGCTGGTCGATGCCGACCGTCAGCACCAGCCCGCCGAACAGCGAAGGCGCGATGTTGTCGACGTGGAGCGACCCGCTGGCCACCTTCTCGCCCTGCATCGCGAACTTCAGCAGGTGCAGCTGCGAGCAGGGTTCGGGCAGCAGCGCGTTGGCCGCAACCACCGCCGCGACGGCCGAGGCCGCCGATCCACCCAGGCCCGAAGCGAGCGGGATGCCCTTGTCCAGCTCGAGTTCCATTCCGAAATCGAGCCCGAGCGACTCGCGCATTGCTTCGAGCGCACGGCCCGCCGTGTTTTGCGCCACCTGGAGCGGCAGGTCGGCGACCACCCCGCGGATGGCGGCAATCTTCACCCCGGCTCCCGCCGTGCGCCGCACCGTGGCGCGATCGCCGAGTGCGCCGACCGAGAAGCCGAGGATGTCGAAGCCGATCGCCACATTGCCCACCGAGGCCGGCGCATAGGCCCGTGCGCTCTCGCGCGCCGGCTTCCGCGGGCTCACAGGCGGGCCCCAAGGAAGGTTGCCACCCGCAGCAGGTCGGCGAACACGCCGCCGGCGGTGACGGCGGGTCCGGCACCTGGGCCTTGAACAATCAGCGGGTTATCACAGTATCGTGAAGTGGAATATCGCACGACGTTGTCGGTCAGCGCGATATTGGCGAAGGAATGCTTCGCGTCCAGTTCCTCGAGCCCTACGGTGGCTTCGCCGGCTGCGGTGATGCGCCCGACGTAACGCAGCACTCGCCCACGCGACTTCGCCGCGCTGAAGCGTTGCGCCATCTGCGCATCGTAGCGCGGCAACTGTTCCAGGAACTGCTCGCTGCTGCCACCGGCAAGATCGCCCGGCACCAGGCTCTCGACCCGCACATCGCCGAGCTCGAGCTGCAGGCCCATCTCGCGCGCCAGGATGATGAGCTTGCGCGCCACGTCGGTGCCCGACAGGTCATCGCGCGGATCGGGTTCGGTGTAGCCGCGCTGCTTGGCGTCGCGCACGATCGCGGAGAAGGCGCTCGAGCCGTCATAGACGTTGAAGAGATATGCCAGCGTGCCGGAGAAGATCCCCTCGATGCTCGCGATGTCATCGCCGGTCTCGCGCAGGTCGCGCACCGACTGGATCACCGGGAGCCCCGCGCCCACCGTCGCCTCGTAGAGGTAGTGCGCGCCGCTCTGGCGCCGCGCGGCCTTGAGCGATTCGTAGTATGCGAGCGGACCGCTGTTCGCCTTCTTGTTCGGCGTGATCACGTGCACGCCCGCCGCCAGCCAGCCGTGGTAGCGGTCGGCAACTTCCTGGCTGGCGGTACAGTCGATGATCACCGTGTGCGGCAGGTGGTCGACCTTCAGGTGTGCGAAGAACCGTGCGTAATCCGCGTCCACCGCGCCCTGCGCGATCGACTCGCGCCAGCGCTGCAGCGGGATGCTCTGCTCCGCCAGCGTCATCGAATTCGAGCGCATGATGCCGCGCACGCGCAGGTCGATGTTGAACTGCCGCGCCAGCCGTTCATGCTGGCTGGCGAGCTGGTCGAGCAGCACCTTGCCGACCGTGCCCGGCCCGATCACGCCGATCGAGAGCGTGTGCGGTGAAAGATAGAACCCGGCGTGCACCGCACGCAGCGCACGTGTCGCCTGGGTCCCTTCGACCACCACCGAGATATTGCGCTCGGAGGCGCCCTGCGCGATCGCGCGCACGTTCACGTTCGCGGCGCCGAGCGCATTGAACACCTTGCCGGCGACGCCGGGCATGCCGGCCATGCCATCGCCGACCACCGCCAGGATCGCCAGTTCGCCCGTGACCTCGACGCTCTGGATCTGGCCGTCGGCGAGCTCGCGCGCGAAGGCGCGCTCGAGCACCCGGGTGGCGCGCGCGGCCTGCGCCGCCGGGATCGCGCAGCAGATCGAATGCTCCGAACTGCCCTGCGAGATCAGGATGACCGAGATGTCCTCTTCGCGCAGCGCGCCGAACAGGCGGTGCGCGGTGCCCGGCACGCCGATCATGCCGGCGCCCTCGAGGTTGACGAGCGCGACATCCTCGATGCTGGTGATCCCCTTGACCGGCTGCTCGGAGCGCGGTTGCGCGCAGATCAGCGTGCCGGACCGCTCCGGCGCAAAGGTGTTGCGGATCCAGATCGGTATGTCGCGGCCGACGGCCGGCGCCATGGTCTGCGGGTGGATCACCTTGGCGCCGAAGTACGCCAGCTCCATGGCCTCGTTGTAGGACAGCGTGCTGATGATCTGCGCATCCGGCACCCGGCGCGGATCGGCCGAGAGCACGCCGTCGACGTCGGTCCAGATCTGGATCTCGCCCGCCGCCAGCAGCGCGCCGAAGATCGAGGCGGAGAAATCGCTGCCATTGCGGCCCAGCGTCGTCTGGATGCCGGCCGGGTCGCTGGCGATGTACCCGGTGATGACCAGCGTCGCTGCCTCGGGCTGCAGCAGCGCGCGCAGCCGCGTCGTGGACGATTGCCAGTGGATCGAGGGACCCAGCGGCCCCCACTCGGCCACCACGCAGCTGCGCGCGTCGATCCACTGCAGGCCGCCGCGCTTGCCCCGATGCGCGAGATAGCGCCAGAACAGGCGCGTCGACCAGATCTCGCCGTACCCGGACACCTTGTCGCGCACATGCTGGCCGGCGGTGCGCATGACCTGCGTGGTGCGCAGCACGCCATCCAGGTCGGCCGCATCACGGTCGAATTCGGCGAGGAATTCCGCAACGCCGCCCGGCGGCAGGAGCGCCGCGGCAATCTCCGCATGGCGCGCCCGGAGCGCGGCAAGCTGGCCGTGCCAGGCCTCATCCTGCCGCTCCGCGAGCTGCACGAGCTGCAGCAGACCATCGGTCACGCCGCGGCAGGCCGAGAGCACCACCGCCAGGCGCCGGCCCGGCTGCGATTCGATGATCGCCGCCACGCGCGCGAAGCAATCGGCGTTCGCGACGCTCGAACCACCGAACTTGTGGACGACCCAGGAACTGGGATCTCGGGAACTCATGGCCTGGGCACTTGTGGCGGGTAAAACCGCGGCACTTTAAGGCCCGGAAGACTTCCCCGCAAGCCAAGTGAAACCCGGCCCCGGCGGGCAGGCGAGCGGTGCCCGGCGCATCACCAAGCACGCCGGTCTGTTCAGTCGAGCCGCTTGCGGAAGCGGATCGCGGCCAGCGCCACCGCCACGACCAGGAAGGCCGCCAGCTTGGCCACCGGCAGCCACAGCTCCCCGAGCGTCGCGCCGCGCAGGATCACGCCGCGCAGGATCTCGACGAAATGCGTGAGCGGCAGCACCTGCGCCAGGTATTGCACCAACCTGGGGCTGCCTTCGAACGGAAACGCGAACCCCGACAGCAGGATCGAAGGCAGCAAAGTGAAGAACCCAAGCTGCATCGCCTGGAACTGCGTCGCGGCGACCGTCGAGATCACCAACCCGAGGCCCAGCGTGGCGGCGATGAACAGCCCGGCGCCCAGGTACAGATCGAGCAGCCGACCGTTGATCGGCACGTCGAATAGCAGCACACCGACCAGCAGAACCAGCGTCGTCTGCACCAGCCCGACGCCGATGTAAGGCAGGATCTTGCCCACCATCAGCTCGATCGGGCGGACCGGCGTCGTGATCAGCAATTCGAGGTTGCCGCGCTCACGCTCGCGCACCAGCGCGATCGCGGTGAAGATCACCATCGTCATGCTGAGGATCACGCCGATCAGCGCCGGCACGACCTGCACCGCGGTGCGCTTCTCGGGATTGAACTCGGTCAGCACCTCGATCGACGGTGTCGCGCGGCGCACGAGGCCGCTCCGTCCCGGCAGCGGCGCATCGGTGATGGCGCGCACGGCGGTGTCGACTCCCGGCCGCGTGCCATCGACGATCACCTGCGCCACCGGACGCGAGGCGTCGATCCTCCGGCGCTCGAAATCCGGTGGGATGTACAGCCCCGCATGCACGTCGCCCGCGACGATCATGCGCCGCAGTTCATCCGCGCCGGCCGGGCGGGCGACGAAGTCGACCACCTGGCTCGAGGCGATGTCGGCCACCAGCGCGCGCGAGGCCCCGGTGTTGGCCAGGTCGACCACGCCGGCGCGGATGTGGCGCACGTCGTAGTTGATGCCGTAGCCGAAGATCAGCATCTGCACCAGCGGAATGCCGACCACCATCGCCAGCGTCAGACGATCGCGTGAGAGCTGCCGCAGCTCCTTGACGGCGATGGCGCGCGTGCGCCGCAGCGAAGCCGGCAGCATCTACCGGCCCGCGCCGCTGGCGAGCGTGGCGCCGACGAACACATCCTCGAGGCTGGCGACCGAGCGCCGCACGCTGGCCCGCACGTGGTGCTCGGCCAGCAGCAGCTCGACCCGCGCAATGGCGTCGGCTTCTCCGGGCGCCAGCAGCGCATGGAGCCGCAGCCCCAGTTGCGCCAGCGAGCGGAGCGAATCGAGCCCGCGGAGCGCCGCGCGCGCACCGACCGTATCCTCGGTCTCGATCTCGATCACCTGCAGCGGGAGCTGCGCCATCAGCTGCTGCGGCGGACCGTTGGCGACGATCCGCCCGCGATCGAGGATCGCGAGCGCGTGGCATCGCTCGGCCTCGTCCATGTAATGCGTGGACACCAGGATTGTCGTGCCGCGCGCCGCGAGCGTGAAAAGGCTCTCCCAGAAATCACGCCGGCTCTGCGGGTCGACCGCGCTGGTCGGCTCATCGAGCATCAGCAGCGGTGGTGCATGGAGCGTGGCCGCCGCCAGCGCCAGGCGCTGCTTCTGGCCGCCACTGAGCGTGCCGGCCGGACGATCGAAGAACTCGCCGAGCCGGTACTCCTCGACCGCCGCGCCAATGCGTTGTGCGGCGTGGTCCGGCGCGAGCGTGTGGATGCTGGCCATGAACGCGAGGTTCTCGCGCGCGCTCAGGTCTTCCCACAGTGAAAAGCGCTGCGTCATGTAGCCGATCAGCGTGCGGAGCGACTCGGCCTGGCGCGGAATGTCGAGGCCCAGCACGCGGATCGTGCCGCTCGTGGGCCTGATCAGGCCGCAAAGCATGCGGATCGTGGTCGACTTGCCCGACCCATTCGGCCCCAGGAAACCGTAGATGCGGCCGCGCGGTATCGACAGTTCGGCCCCATCGACCGCAACCACCGGGCCGAAACGGCGCGTGAGCGCGTGCGCCTCGATGGCGGCGCCGGCCTCCGCCGCGCTGGCCCCGCTCACGGCGCCTGGCCCAGCGGCACCTCGACCGGGACGCCCGCCGGCAGATCGCGCGCCGCGGCCTCGGGCAGGTCGACCTCGGCGAGGAAGGCCAGCCGGCTGCGGTCACGCTGCGTGAGCGCGAAGTACGGCGTGAAGCTCGCCTCGCCGGCAATGTAGCGCAACGTGCCCTTGAAGAGCCGGGCAATGCCATCGACGCGCACCTGCATGGCCTGCCCCGCATGCAACGCGGCGCGCTGCGGCTCCGGGATGTAGACGCGCGCAAATGGCATGCCGCTGGCCAGCATGATCACGACCGGCGCGCCCAGCTGCGGTCGTTCGCCGAGCCGGTACGGGAGCGCCTCGATCCTGCCGTCGACCGGAGCGAGCAGGCGCAATCGATCGAGCAGCACATCCTGCTGCTTCACGAGCGACTCGGCCGACTGGAGCGCGGCACGGGCCTGGTCGACCTGCTCTGGGCGCGTGCCCTGCAGCAGCAGGCCCAGGCCGGCCTGCGCCGCGCGCAATGCGGCCTCGGTGCTGTCGCGCAGCTCCAGTTGCTGGTCGGCCTGAGACTGCGCGACCAGCCCACGCGCCGCGAGCTCGGCGAGCCGCCGGTACTCCTTCGCGCTCTGGTCGCGCTGCGCGGTCGCGGCCGCGACCTGTGCGCGCGCGGCGTCGATCTCGCCGGGCCGCGCACCATTGCGGAGCTCGTCCAGACGGTGCCGCAGCTGGCTTGCCTGTGCCGCGACGCTGGCGCGGGTCGCCGCCAGCGACCCGCCATCGAGCCGCGCCACGAGCTCGCCCTGCTGCACGGCCTGCCCTTCGCGCACCGGCATCGCCACGATCTGCTCGGCGGCGGTCGCCGCGATCTCGAAGCGGTGGCGCTCGAGCGTGCCGACAGCCGCTGGATTCTGATCGCGCTCGCAGGCGGCCAGCAGCAAGGCTGCGACCCAAACGCAGCGGGTGTGCAAGGCGATGCGGGCCATCGGGCGATATTAACGCAAGGCATCCGCATGCACATCGCTCTGCATCACGAGGCTTGCGCGCGCCGCGATCGGCGCCCGGCCGAACGCCACGCAACGTCGATGGCGGGGATCCGCATCCAACACCGCCAGCGCCAGCGCCAGCGCAGGCCCGGCCAGTGGCACGACCAGCGGCTGGCAGTGCGTCACTTCGATCGTCAGGACGTTGGCGGCCTGCACTGCGGCCGCACGGAACTCGATGGAGTCATTCGGAATGACGCGCCTGCCGCCGCGATTGATGCCGACACGATCGAGCACGGCGCGCGTTGGCGACAGGACCGCCAGCGTATCAAGGGCCGTGACATCCGCCATCGCTGCGGCATAGGCCACCGCCACGTCGGCGGCGGGGACTGCGCCAGCGCGCGCGACCCGCACATACATGGCGACCATCGATCGCGCGAGTTCGCGGCGCATCGCGTCCGGATCGGCACCGCTGACCGCACCCTGGCGGGCAGCCATGTAGGCGGCGAGGTTCAGTTCGTTCTTGGCGACCAGCAATGCGGCCACCTGCAGGATTCCCAGCACCAATGGCAGCACGCCCAGCGTCAGGACAAGTGCGAATTCGACCAGCGTCGCGCCACGCTCCACATGGTTACTCACGCGCATAGCGAAAGGCGATCCCCCCGGCCCAGTGCCAGGCGATCAAGGGAGCCAGCCGGAAATTCCCAGGCGCTGGCCGCTCCGCGCGCCGCGGCCAGGCGCCAGGCCTGCATCGGGACGAAGACGCGGACAATCAGGCCGTCGGCATCGCAGAACGCCACATCGATGGGTTGCGCCAGGAAGAAACTATGCACGGCGCTGCACGGACTCAGCATCCATATCAGCCCATGCCGCCGGCGCGCCGCCAGCTGGCCTCGCAATCGCCACCAGAAGGAATCGCAGCACGCGACCGGCCACCCGACGGGCACTCCGTTCACGGCCAGGGTTGCGCGCCTCATGGCGCAGCTCCCCAGAACAACCGCACCGCGATGGGAAAGCCGATCACGATGAAGGTGCAGGGAAAGATGCACAGCACCAGCGGCGCCAGCATCTTCACCGGTGCCTCCATGGCCCGCTTCTCGGCGCGGGCGAACCGCTCCTGGGTCGCGCGCACTGCCTGCGCGCGCATTACGGGCGCAAGACTCACGCCGGTCGCCTCGGCCTGCACGATGGCGGCCACGGCCTCGTTCAGCGCGCCCACGCGCAGGCGCTGCGCGACCCGCAGCAAGGCCTCGGAGCGGCCGCGGCCCGCGCGGATCTCCTGCAGTGCGCGCTCCATCGCCCTTCGCAGCGGCCCGGGTGCCGAGCGCATGACCGTCAGTTGCAGCGCGACGCCGAATGCGCAACCCGCCTCGAGACCGAGCGTCAGCAGGTCGAGGTAACCAGGAAGCTCGCGCAGGAGATCGTTGCGGCGGCGGAACAGGCGATCGCGCAGCCACAGCCAGGGCAACAAGGCGCCTGCGGCCGCTGCCGCCATGGCCTGCCACAGCAGGGTCGCACCCGATGCACTCGTCACAGCGAGGGCGAATAGCGCAGCGAGCCCAGCGCTCAGGCAGGCGAGCGCCAGCCACTGGCGGGCCTGCACATGAGGGTCGAGGCCAGCCTGTTCGAGAATCGCGTCGAGCCTGTGGCGCCATCCGGCCCCGGCGCATGCTGTCGTGGCCGCGGCCATTCAGACCTCGATCCTCACCAGCCGGCGCAGCAGCAGCATGCCGCTCACTTCCAGCACCGCCAGTACGAGGAGCGCCGCCCAGCCCTGGGGTGTCGTGTACATGAGTTGCATGGCCCGCGGCTCCATGCGATTCAACACCAGCAACAGCGCCAGCGGCAGCAGCGCGACGATGCGCGCCTGCAGGCGTCCCTGGGCGGTGAGCGCCGTGATCTTCGCCTCGATGGCCTGCCTTTCCCGCAGTGTCTGGCTCAATCGGGCCAGTATCTCCGACAGGTTGCCGCCGAGCTGGCGCGCGACCCCGACGGCCGTCACGAACAAGGCGGCTTCGAATCCGCCCATGCGGCGGTGCAGGTCTTCGAGCGCCACATCGATGCTGGAGCCCAGCCGGTGCCGGCGTATGACCAATGCCAACTCCTGCCCGATCGGTGGCGGCTGATTCCGCGCGAGGTGCTGGATCGCAGGCAGCAGGGCCAGACCGGAGCGCAGCGACACCGCGATGAGATCCAGGCAACCTGGCAGTTGCCGCAACAAGGCCCGTCTGCGTCGCCGCCGCAGCCACCGCATGACCATGGCCGGGATGAACAGTGCCAGCGCACCGGCCACGCTGCTGGCCAATCCGCTCCGTGTCAGCACGCCGACGACGATGCAGGCGGTGAGAACCAGGCCGACCAGCATCCACGCGTAGCGATTGGGATCGACGAACACGAATACTTCCGGCAGCTCCTGCCCGACGGTGGCGAGCCGCGATCCATGCAGACGATTCGCCCACATGCGCGCGGCCGCTGACATGGCTGGCGCCGCCAGCAATACCGCACCTGCCGCGGCGAATGCGCTCAGGACGAGATACATCGCAGGTTGCCGTTGCCCGGGTGATCGAAGCACAGGCTGGAGTCGCCAAGCATGCCGGTCGAGCGCAGCCGCTCGATGCAGGCCGGGATCTGCCCGCACGCGTGGTGTATGCCGGCTGCGTCACAGGCGTACAACTCCTGCGTCTGCACGATGCCGCTGTCGCAGCCGACGACCTCGACGATACTGCTGACCCGCCGTACACCATCCGCAGCGCGGCTCGTGTGCACCAGCAGGTCCAGCGCGCCGGCTATCTGCGCGCGTATGGCTGGGACCGGCAGGTCCATCCCGGCCATCAGCGCCATCACCTCGAGGCGCGACAGCAGGTCACGAGCGGAATTTGCGTGGGCCGTCGTGAGCGAACCCTCGTGACCCGAGTTCATCGCCTGCAACATGTCGAGCGCCTCGCCGCCACGGCACTCGCCGACGATGATCCGGTCGGGGCGCATGCGCAGCGCATTGCGCACCAGGTCGCGAATCGTGACTTCGCCGTGGCCCTCCAGGTTGCGCGGGCGCGCCTCGAGCGCGACGACGTGGTTGTGGTGGAGCGCGAGTTCCGCCGCGTCTTCGATGGTGATGATGCGCTCGCCCGCGGGTACGAGACCGGCAATGGCGTTGAGCAGTGTGGTCTTGCCGGACCCCGTGCCACCCGAAATCATGACATTCAGCCGGGCGCGCACCGCGGCGCCGAGGAAGCGCGCCATCGACTCGCTCAGCGCGCCGCGCCGCACCAGCGCCGGGATGTCCAGCCGCAGCCGGCTGAAGCGGCGGATGGTCATGCAGGGGCCATTCAATGCCAGCGGCGGCAGTACCACGTTGACACGCGAACCATCGGGGAGCCGCGCATCGACCATCGGCGAGGATTCATCCACGCGTCGCGCCGCGCCGGCGACGATGCGGTCGATGACGCTGCGCAGGGCCTGCTCGCTGCTGAAGATGGCCGGGCATGGTTCGATGCGCCCGTGGCGCTCGACATATACCACAGCATGCCCATTGACCATGACCTCGCTGATGGTCGGATCCGCAAGCATCGGCTCGAGCGGCCCATAGCCCAGCGCCTCGTCGATCACGGAGCGAGCCAGCGTCTCCGGATCAACATCGGGCGGCAAACGGCGGCGCGCAACGTTTTGCCGCACCACTCGCCACGCGAGTTCGCGCAGTGGCGCATCGGCCAGCTGCGCCACTTCGGTGCGGCGCAGGTCGAGCTCGGCGCGCAGGTCCTCCTGGATCTGCCGCGCCAGGGCCATGTCATCGGCGCGCGCAGCGCTCACCGTGCACCCGGCCCACGCAGCACGTGTTCAGCGCGCTCGAGTTGCTGCAAGCCGGGATCGGGCGCGTCGGCCACGGCGGCCCGGGCGGCCACGATTTGCGGCGTGATCAGCACCACGAGCTCCGAGTCCTTGAATTCGCGGCTACGCGACTGGAACAGCGGCGAGATGCCCGGAATCGCGCCCAACACCGGCAGACCGTGCCGATCCGTGCTGCGCGAACGGTCAACCAGCCCCGCGATGACGATCGTCTCGCCGGCCCGCACGTTGACCTCGGTATTCGAATGCCGCTTCAGGAACGCGGGCACGCCCAGCACCTGCACGCTGCGGTCGATGTCACTGACTTCGGTTTCAACGCGCACGTAGACGTTGCCGGCATCGTCGGCGGCTGGCTTGACGTCGAGGATGACGCCGTATTCGTGATATTGGACGCTCGGAGTGCCGACGCCGTTGGTCACCGGAATCGGCAACTCCCCGCCAGCGACGAAATGCGCCTCGCCGCCGCTGCGGCAGCTGAGCGTGGGCTCGGCCACGATCCGGGCCTCACCGCGCTGGCGCAGCAGGTCGATCGTCGAGCCGAGTTTCGCCGACCATTCGAGGTAACCGTGCCGGCCCGGTTCACCGGCTGAATCCACATTCGCGACGGGCCCCCGGAGCATGTTGTCCCAGCGGACTCCCAGGCTGTCCAAGGCCGAATGTCGTACCTCGAGAATGCTGACGTGCATGTGGATCATCGCGTCCCAGCCGACGCGGTCGATGAAATCGAAGACCCGGCCGGGATATGCCTTGGCGATGGTCGCGACCCTCTCCCGGTCGCCATTGCTGACCCTGTGGCCCTCGAGCACGATGCGGTCACCGGCGAGGCGTACCGTGATCTGACGTGTGCCGTCGAGCAGTCGCTGCACCTGGCCATACAGGAGCTCGCCGTTGAATTCGAGGACGTTGACGACATAGCGGCGGTGCCCTCCATCGCGCATCCAAACGTGGATGGCGCTGGCGCCAGTCGCCTCGCCCAGCAGCACCAGCCTGTTGCCCTCTACCTGCTTGACCGATATTACGCGGCCATTGCCCACCGCCACGCGGCGGGCATCGATATCGAGCACGCGTGTATCGCCGATGTACATTTCGAAGCGCTCGGTGGCCGGCTTCGCGGGGCCGGGCGCAGGCGCGACCGTGGCCCCGATCGCGGCCATCGCCGGGGAGACGGGGTGCAGGGTCGCGGTCACACCCAGACCCAGCACCAGCATCGTGGCAACGCCAGGCGCGCCACAGCGGTGCCGCCCGCGCCGATTGCGGCGGATCACGGCCGAGCCCCGGCATTGGCCAGTGCCGCATTGGCCAGTGCCGCGTTGGCCAGCGCCGCGGTCGTGCGGGCGTGCGCCGAACCACCCACGCCACCGACGATGAATTCAACCCGCGAGACCAGGACCGCACCGCGACGGGTTTCGGCGGCTCCGAACAGCTGGCTTTGATCGACTGCGCGCAGCACCAGTGGCTCGGCATCACCGGCTGGACGCAGCAACACTGCGAGCTCGCCCAGGCGCTGGGCCAGCAGCACGCGTTCGGCATCTTCAGGCGGCAGGCGCAGTGTGACGGTTGCGTAGGTCGACTCGGCGGGCACCGCCTCCCGATCGCCGCCGGTCCCACGGCGGCGCAGCATCCGCTGGCCCGTGGCAACCACGCGTACGGCTTGCAGCAAGGGTCGCACCTGCGCCCTGGATCCATTCCCGTCGCCGCTGGTGGCCAGCAGCAGATCCACGTAGTCGCCCGGATCGATAAGGCCGGCGGCCGCGCTGCTTTCGTCGACGGGGATGGTGAGCGCACGCCAGCCCTGCTCGACCAGCGACGACAGCTCCACTTCGTTCTCGGCAGCCAGAGCCGATGCCGTCATGACTTCCCCGCTGGCCAGGGCGCGTCCGAGCCGACGCCCGACGACCGCAGCCGCACCTTCGGCTGCCAGGGCATCGCTGGCCATGAATCTTTCAGGCACGGCCCGCTGCGCCAGCATTGCCGGTTCGATCACGGAACCTGCAGGCAGCGGCTGCGCCGCCACCAGCGCATCGCGCGTGGCATAGTCGCCGGCCAGTTGGCGACGCGCCGCGGCTTCGGCGCCCTGGAGGTAGCGGTGCGCCAGCAGGTAGGCGGCCATGCCGCATGCCACCGCCGCAGCCGTGAACAATACGTTCCGATCGAGCATCCATGATTTCCACCCCATGTGCGGGCTCCCTCGTCCAATGGACTAAAGCAGCGAAACCAGATAGCTGAACGTGGCGTAGGCGTCGCGCACGGCGTTCGCCAGGGCACCAGCGACCGAGCGCCCGTCGAACAAAGGCACGAACAGCGCAAGCACGACCGTGACCAGACCGATCAGGTATTCGGTCATGGCCTGTCCCCGCCGCCGGTCACGCCCGTTCATGGCGCATGACCTGCCGGCCGGTGCTCGATCAACAACAGGGAGCAGCCCCGCGCGCTGCCTAGACCGATGGCGCGCGCCGCGATGTCACCACGCTGGAAATCGACGACATCGCTCGCGGGGGCGGCCGCCGCGACCCAACCTGATTTGCGCGCGAGCCCGCGCAACCGTGCGAGCGAGACCGCCGGCGTCCAGGGCAACTCGATCGTGAACTGGAACACCGAATCGCGATCCAGATCGGAGCGCACGGTGTTTACGAGCCTCGCGCCTGCGGGCAGTGGCAAGCGTGGATGTGCGCCGGACGCATGTGCCGCGAACGGATCGACCGCGGACAGAAAGCCGATGCTGCCGTCGGCATCCGCCTCCAGTTGCGCGGCCTCGACGAAACGACCTACCGGATGCGACACCAACAACCATCGGCCAACACGCTGGCAACGCGCGGTCCAACCGGCATTCGCACCAGCACCCCAATGCTTTGCAAGCTGCGCGCAGGCGCCCGCCGGCGCGAGGCTGGAGGCAATCATGCGCGCGCGGACCTGCAATCCGTTGATCTGCAGCTGCGCGACGCCCGGAATCGCGCGGAAAGTGGCCGGCAGTTCCGTGCCACGTACGACCGCCGGCGCCAGTACCACCAACCACGGCAGAAGCCTCAGCATGCCGGCGACCAGCTGCCAATCGATGCGCTGTCGTGATCCATGCCCTGGCCAAGGCGGTCTGCGGGAACCCGTTCGGGATCGACCTGGCCGGGGCAGAACTCGCGGAAGGCCGGCTCGACGATCGACAGCAGCCGGGTTCCGAGGCCGATGAGCGCGGAGTTTGGACTGAATGCACGCGTGATGACCAGGCCCCCGGACCGGGCTGCAACCTGGCCAGGCCCGGAGCTGGCCCAGTCCTCCCCCATGAGCGCATAGCGCTCCTGCAGCGCGAGCGAAATTCCATCGAAAGGTTGCGGCATTGGGTTCGGACGCGACAAAGCAACTGCGAAATCGCTGCGATTCAGCACCGGAGCGCGCAAGTCGAACCCGGGCTGCACGAACGCGGCTGCATTGAACGGTGCCAACAGGCCACGCTCGGCCTGTCCGGCCAAGCCACGCGGCTGCTCCTGCGATTCGCTGGCATCAATGTGCGAGGCCAGGATCTGGCCGGAGTCGCCGGTCGTCGGGAACAGGTCCCGCCGGATCAGCCCGACCCCGCCGCGCCTGGTCCCGGCCGGCTGCCATGAGTTCTCGAAGGCCGCCCTGCGCGCACCCACAATGGCGGCGGC
Source organism: Gammaproteobacteria bacterium (assembly GCA_028870705.1). Classification (GTDB taxonomy): domain Bacteria; phylum Pseudomonadota; class Gammaproteobacteria; order Steroidobacterales; family Steroidobacteraceae; genus FEN-1191. Next base: position 13,471 of record JAGWPD010000055.1, on the reverse strand, counting down.
CTGGAGTTCGTGGTAGCGGCAGATCACGGGCATGCCGACCAGGAGTGTCGCCAGCACGCCTGCGGCGACGGCAAATTCCACCATTGCCTGGCCACGGCAGCTCATGGCAGCCCCAGGTATGGATCGCCACTGCCGCCATGCGCGGCGGCGGCCAGCATGCGCTGCGCGCGACTCACCGGCGCCAGACGGGCCTGCCAGTAGGGATTGAACAGGCTCGCCAATTCCCGCCTGCGGTCCGAGCGACCGACCGGCCGCTGGAAGGCGACTTGCGCCGCGGACAAGGCGTACACACGCCCCGAGTGGTAGGCGGGCAGCGCGACCTTTACTTCCTCATTGGGCAGCACGGTCGCCGCGCCATTCAAGACCAAGTCGCTGGTCGCGATGGTTCCGGCGGCCTGGTGCAGCTCCAGCTCATAGCGCAATGATGGTTGATCCTGGCGCCTAGTCAGGCGCACGTCCCGGTACGCTGGCAGGCCGCGGTATCCCGTACGTACCGTGATGGCACGCGCAGCGTAGGAGGAACTGCGTGGATTGTCGCGGTAACTGCCGCCGTGCACGCCCCGGCCGGGCGCTACCGAACGCCGATCTTCAGCGGCCTGCCAGGCTAGCGGTTGCTCGCGTGTGCCAAACAGCGCTGCTACGCGCAGCGCCAGCGTATCCATGCCGCGCCATGATTCGTAACCGATGAGGTCGGTGCCGCCCCGCTTGCGCAGGGCGAGCAGCGGCGGCAAACCAAGGGTCCAGCCGCGCTCGCGGGTGAAGCCGTCGCGCGAATCCATGACCACTTCGCGCAACCGCGCCCGCCCGTCACCATTGCGGCCGTACGTGGCCGTGAAATTGCGCCACTGCAGTGCATTGCCGGCGCTGAACTCGCGGCCGAATCCGTCCGAGCCCAGCTCCGGCAGGTTCTCGAGGGCGACCTGCTGCGCGAGGCTGTCGGCCACGGCAACACCCTGTGCGTCGGCCACGGACCCGGCCCGGGACAGCACCTCGACGTTCCATGCACTTGCGGCCGCTTCGAGGGGCGGCAGTGCGCGCTGCAGTCCGCGGTCGATCGAATCCCAGCTGTGCGCGAGCGACTGCATGGGTGCGGCAAGTGGCGGCACCAGCGCGCCGACCGTGCCCGCTGCGTCGAGGACCTGCTTCATGTAGCCCGACCACGAGCGCAGCGAAACCCATTGAGCTATGGCCACTTCGTTGGCCACGACGGCGCGATTCATGTAGGCCTGGAAATTGAGCGCGCGGGCCTGCGCCTGCGCGGCGCTGTACGCCGCCGCGTCGGCAGCACCGACCAGGCGGAGCTTCGCCGCCACGATCTGTCCGGAATTGAACACGAACAGCAGGCTCCCGAGCAGCGCCGCCAGCAGAAGCAGCAGCAGTGCCAGCACCTGCCCGCCTTCGCGCCGTGGCCTGCCGACCAAGCGCGCACTAGCGCGGCTGGTCATAGTTATCCAGCTTGAGGTCGCGCTGGGCCTGCGCCTGGGCCTCGTCGGCCGCCGTGTTGGATACGGTGCGTGCGGTGCTGGCGCTCTTGCCGGCCAGCGCCTGCGCGGTCACGGCCATCTGCCCGCGCACCGTCTTGCCGAACGCCGTGTAGACTCCGATGGCCGCGACGGCGATCAGCGCCACGATGATGATGTACTCGGTCATGCCCTGACCGCGCATCGGCTGCTCGTGCCTCATGGTTCACCTCGTGGCAGTGGTTGGGACGAGGCGCCATTCAAGTCGCAGCGCGCTGCGCGGTCATGCGGTTATTGCCGCGCGATCGGCCCGTTATGCGCACGCGTCGTCGTGGCAAGCAGGCGATTGAGTCCGGCTGGACCGCAAATGCCCCGCCGGCTTGCCCGCGGCGGAACTAACAGGCTAACGTGCGCTCTTAGAGTGGGGTCCGCAGGGGTCAGTTGATGTCTTACCGCAGGCTGCATCGGGTGCTCCTGGCCGGGGCGCTGTGCGCCCTGGGCGGCATCGGCCTGCCAGCGAACTGTGCCCCCTGGCGCGGCTACCCCAGCGGCGAAGCGCCCACCGATCGCATCATCGTGCGCTGGCGCGACAGCGGCGTGGCGGCCATCCAGATTCCCGGCAGCGCGGATCGCGCCGCCCGGCTCAGCCAATCGACCGGCATCCACCTGCAGGCCGTGCGCGAGATCCGCGACCGGCTCGATGTGGTGCAGCTCGATGCGCCGCTGGCGGGCTCGGCGTTGCGGCATGTGGTGGCGCGGCTCGGCGCCGATCTTGCGGTGAAATACGCCGAGCCGGATGCGGTGCGCTATGCGCTCGGCGATCCGAATGATCCGCGCTTCAACGCGGGAAGCGATGCCAACGGCCAGTGGCTGGGCCAGTGGTACCTCAAGGACCCGACGCCGGATGTGCCGGCCGCGATCGGCGCAACCACGGCGTGGAACACCGCCACCGGCGCGCCCTACATCATCGCGGTGCTCGACAGCGGCGTCGACTACAAACATCCGGACCTGGGCCTGTACGGCACCGGCGGCAAGCTGCTGCCCGGCCGCGATTTCATCTGCAACGACTCGGGCACCAATTGCACCAGCAACGCGACCGGCAACACCTACATCGTCGCCAATGACGGTGACGGCTGGGACGCGGACGCGAGCGACCCCGGCAACTGGCTCACCACGCAGGATGTCGCCACCGGCGGGCTGTGCCCCCGCCAGGGCCTGGGGCCGAACCATGACCAGATGGTGCCTAGCGACTGGCACGGCACGCGCGTCGCAGGCATCGCCGCGGCGATCACCAACAATGGCATTGGCGTGGCCGGCGTCGCTCCGGGCGCCTACATCCTGCCGGTGCGCGTGCTCGGCAAGTGCAAGGGCTACATGTCGGACATCGTCTCCGGCATGTACTGGGCCGCGGGCCTGACGACCACCACAACCAGCGTGGTGCCGACCAACACCTATCCCGCGCAGGTGCTGAACCTGAGCCTCGGCGGCACCGGCGCCTGCACCCAGACCGAGCAGGACGCGGTGACCACCATCACGCAGAATGGACACCTCATCGTAGCGGCCGCCGGGAACGATGGCGGGCCGGTGCTGGCGCCCGCCAACTGCTCGGGCGTGGTCGCGGTGGCGGGCATCCGCCACGCGGGCACCAAGGTGGGCTACAGCAATGTCAGCAGCGCCGCGGCGGCGATCACCATTGCCGCACCCGCCGGCAACTGCGTCAACCTCGACGTCTATCACCCATACGCCTTGCCCTGCGTGTACTCGATTGAAACCACCAGCAATGACGGCTTGACGACACCAGACACCGACCCTACCCACGCCTTCTACACTTACGCGCAGATGGCCTCGGGCTATGCCGGCAACCTGCTCAACGAGGGCACGGCTGGCACGAGCTTTGCCGCACCGATCGTCTCAGGGGTGGCCGCGATGATGATCGAGGCGAACCCGAACATGAGCGCCGCGCAGCTCATCGCGCGACTGGCGGCCTCGGCCACGCCCTTCCCGGTACCGGCGACTGCGCCCGACGGCGGCACCTGCCATGTGGCCGCGCTGACGACCGATTCGACCGGCGCGTACACCGACGTGCAGGACAAGGAATGCACCTGCACCGCCGCGACCTGTGGTGCCGGCATGCTCAATGCCACCGCGGCGCTGGCCCACTCGCTCTATCCGCTCGCCAGCTTCACCACTTCGACCGACAAAGCCAGCGTCGGTCAGAACATCACGCTCGATGGCAGCGCGAGCTCGGCGGCCAAGAACCTTTCGATCGCCAGCTACCAGTGGACGGCCAATCCCGACGTGTCGATTGCCAACGCCTCCAGCGCGAAGGCGACGCTGGTGTTCCCGGCGCTGCGCCCGGTCACGGTGACGCTGACGGTCACCGACAGCGCCGGCCACCAGGATACGGCGAGCAAGACCATCAATTCGGTCGCGTTGAGCGCGGGCGGCGGCGGCGGCGCCCTGGATCCAATGGGGCTGCTGGTGCTGGCCGGGGCCGCCGCCATCCGGTCGCGGCGACGCCAGGGGGCGTATCCCGTTATGCTACGCGGCTGGCCACGGCCTGAGAGCCGTTCCCCACGATGCCCAGGAGAGTCGATTTGAGCTTTATCGTTCGCGCGCCCGTCGGGCGCATCGCCAGCGTCTGTGCCGGCGCCACCCTCGTGTTGCTGATGACCGCCTGCAGCGGCAGCTCGCGCGCGGTCGGCACCACGCCGGTGGGCACCACGACCGGCATCGTGCTGACCAGCTCGACCAATTCGACGCAGCTCCAGCCGGGCGGCTCGCTCGTGCTCACCGCCACGGTCGCCTCGGATCCCAACAAACAGGGCGTGAGCTGGACGCTGACCGGCGTGGGCGCCCTCTCGAACGCTACCACCACGGCCGTGACCTACACTGCCCCCGCAAGCGGCGTGGTTGGCGTCAGCACGCCGGTCATCACGGCCACCTCGGTCCACGATACGACGCAGGTGTCGACGGCGACGATGGTGGTGCTGGGCACGCCCGTCATCACACCACCCGTGCTGTTCCCCGCCAACGTCGGGGTCGCCTATGGTGCTGGCGTCACTGTGGCCGGCGGCCTCGGCCCCTTCACCTGGGCGCTGGCCAACAGCGCGCAGCCGCCCCCCGGCATCACCTTCAGCACGACCTCGACCACATCGATCACCAGTTTCAGCGGCACACCGACCACGGCCGGTACCTACACCTTCCAGGTCAAGGTGACCGACAGCAATACGCCGGCGAATGTCGCGACCGCCAGCATCACGATCGTGGTCAACCCGGCAGAGGCCTGCCTGCTCAATGGGCAGTACGCCTTCATGACGACGGGGTTCCTGAACAATGAGATGACCGTGAGCGCCGGCAGCTACAACGTGACCTCGAGCGGCACGGTGACCGGCTACCACGACTACAGCGCCAGCACGCCGCCGGTGACAGAATCGATGACCGGTACCTGCACCAACCGCATTGCCAACAACGGCACACTCAAGTTCACCGGCACCGGCAATTCGCCCGAATATGATTTCGCGTTGACCACCGCGCTCAGCGGCGGACGCATCCAGTTGCAGAACGCGGGCGACGCGCAGTCGGGCAGCGGGTTCTTCCTCAGGCAGACGTCCGCCGATTTCAACCAGGCGGCGCTGGCCGGGAGTTTCGCCTTTGGTACGCTCGGCGTGCAGGCCGATGGCGTGCGCATGGCGCTCGCCGGCACGGTCACTTTCGATGTCGGTGGCCTGGTCGTCGACGGCCACGCCGATTCCAACGGCAGCAATCCGCTCAGTGACGCAGCGCTCGCCGGCAACCTGGGCGCGCCCGACCTCAACACCGGCCGCGGCACGCTGACGCTCACGGCGACCGCGGCAGGCGGCAACCAGACCTTCCATTTCGCCTATTACGTCGTCAGCAAGGATAAGCTGCTGCTGGTCACGACTGACCAGGCGCCGCGCCTGGCCGGGTATCTGACGCGCCAGGCCTCCGGCGGGTTCAGCAATGCCTCGCTCGCCAATCCGGGGATACTGAGCCTTTGGGGCGCCCAGGCCGTGGCGGCGCCGAAAACCGTGATCGAGCTCGGGCGCCTGTCGAACGCGAACGCCACGAATGGCACGGTTGATTTGCAACTCGACAGCGCCAACCTGGCCAACGTGTCGCTCAATACGGCAATCACCGGCGCGACCTACGCGGTGCGTGCGGCCGATGGCCGCACCACCCTTGGCTTCGTCAACGGCAACGTGACGCGCCAGTTCACCATCTATCTCGACGGGCCTGCCAACGGCTACGTGATCGAGCACAGTGGCACCGCCGGCGGATCCGGTCTGCTCGAGGCACAGGTGTCCGGCCCGTTCACCTCGACCCTGCCGAATTTCTACATCAGCGGCACGCAATATGCCGAGGACGTGGCGCCCATGCTGCTGCTGCCGGCGATCAGTATCGCGAACGGCACCTTCTCCGCAAGCAACGCCTCGGGCTACTTCGTGATCGACTCGACCACCGGACGGGGGCTGGGAACGATCACCGTCTCCGGCAACGCTACCGCGCTGTTCGTGCTGTACGTGGTGAAAGACAATCACCTCGTGACCTTCAGGCAGGCCGCGCTGAACCGCAGCGCGGTGATGGACTGGATCGAGGCCAACTAGACTCCGGCCGCGTCGACGCGCAGCAGGATCTTGCCGATGTGGCGGCTGCTCTCCATGAGGCGGTGTGCATCGGCGGCCTGCGCCAGCGGAAAAATCGCATGCACGTGCACGCGTACGTGGCCGGCCTCGCAGGCGGGCCAGACCTCGCGTCGCAGCGCATCGCGTATGGCCGTTTTCTCGGCACTCGTGCGCGGCCGCATCGTCGAGCCGGTGATCGTCAGCCGGTTGCGCATCACGAGGTTGAGATCCACCTCGGCCTGCGTGCCGCGCTGGAGCGCGATCAGCAGCTCGCGGCCGTCGCGCCGCAGCACCTGGAGGTTGCGCGGCACGTAATCCCCGGCGACCATGTCGAGCACCAGATCGACGCCGGCGCCAGCGGTGAGCTCGCGCACCCGCGCCACGAAATCCTCGCTCTTGTAGTTGATCGCCGCCTGCGCGCCGAACCCGCGGCAGAAGCGCGCTTTCTCGTCATCGCCCACGGTGACGATGCACTGCGCACCGCGCAGCCTGATCAGCTCGATCGCCGCGAGACCGATACCGCTCGAGCCGCCGTGCACCAGCACCTGCTGCCCAGCGCGCAAGCCGCCGATGTCGACGAGATTGGCCCAGACCGTAAACCAGGTCTCGCACAGGCCCGCCGCCTGCTCGAGGCTCCACCCTCTCGGCACCGGCAGCGCCTGCCCGGCCGGCGTGAGACAGTACTGCGCGTAGCCGCCGCCCGGGGTCAGCGCGCAGACCGCATCGCCGACCTTCCAGCCTTCAACGCCCGCACCCACCATAGCGACCTTGCCGGACACTTCCAGGCCAAGGATCGGTGAGGCGCCGGGCGGCGGCGGATAACTGCCGGCGCGCTGCTGCACATCCGGGCGGTTCACGCCCGCGTGATCGACCGCGATCAGCAGCTCGCCCGCGGACGGCACCGGTACCGGCCCCGTGACGACGCGCAGCGAGCCCGCGCCCGGATCAGGGCCGTAGGCGATGTGCCGCATGGTGCCGCGCGGGTTCATGGCGCGTGATTCTAGGTTGAACCGGCTCGCCTCTCCAGTAGCCGGCCGCCGACCGTCCGATCTGGCAATGGCGCGCCAACGGGGCTAGAGTGGCGCGCGGCTCATTTGTTCTTTCCTGCCCACAGGAGCGCACATGAAACGCAAGTCCGCGCGCTATGGCTGGATTCCGGATCTCCCCGACCAGCGCGATCACCTCTACGCCGCCCCGCCGCCGGTGCTCAAGCGGCTCCCCGCCGCGGTCGACCTGCGGCCCCGCTGCCCGCCGGTATTCGACCAGGGCGTGCTCGGCAGCTGTACCGCGAATGCGATCGGCAACGCCTACCGCTTCGACCTGCTCAAGCAACGCGGCGCGCGCAGTTTCGTGCCCTCGCGCCTGTTCATCTATTACAACGAGCGGGCGATCGAAGGCACGGTCGGCACCGACGCCGGTGCGATGCTGCGCGATGGCATCAAGACGCTCGCCAGACAAGGTGTCTGCGGCGAGCCGCTCTGGCCATATGCGCCGGAGCGTTTCGCCGAGCGACCGCCCGCCCCTGCCTATCGCGATGGCCTCAGGCACCAGGCCCTCAGCTACCAGCGGCTGGTGCAGGACGCCTGGCAGATGAAGGGGTGCCTCGCGAGTGGCTATCCGTTCGTGTTCGGGTTCTCGGTGTATGAGGGTTTCGAATCGCCCGCCGTCGCCCGCGCCGGCCACATGCCGATGCCCGGTCCGGGCGAGCGCGTCGTCGGCGGCCATGCGGTGCTCGCGGTGGGCTACGACGACCGCGGCGGTTGCTACACCTGCATGAACTCCTGGTCGACGAAATGGGGTGATGCCGGCTACTTCTACATGCCCTACGCGTACCTGGCCGCCCCGCAGCTCGCCCGCGACCTGTGGACCGTGAGGACCGTGGAAGGGTAAGGTGCGACCATGGGCGATCATGATTCCAGCCTCGTCTACCCGATGTTCGCGATGGTGGTCGTGACCGCGACGGTGCTGGTCACGCTGTTCCGGCGCCGCGTGCACGCAGTGCGCGAGCGGCTGATCACTACCGCCTACTACCGCATATACCAGGACCAGGGCGTACCCGAACCCGAAAGCGCCGCCAAGGCCGCGCGGCACTTCAGCAACCTGTTCGAAGCACCAACGCTGTTCTACGTGGCCTGCCTCGCGGCCATGTTCACGCGGCACGCTGGGATGACGATGGTGATTCTCGCCTGGTGCTATGTTGCCGCGCGCATCGCCCACGCCGCGATCCACCTCGGCCCCAACAGACTACGCTGGCGCATCCGCGCCTACTTCGCGAGCTGGCTGGTGCTCGCGGCGATGTGGCTGGTACTGGTGGTAGGCGTCGCGTCTGCCTAAGGCCGCGCCTCCAGCACCATGCTGAGCGGCGTGTCGTACACGCGCCGCAGGCGCGTGAACCCGCCCGCTTCGACCAGCACTTCCTCGAGCGCCCGCTCGCCCGCCTGGGCGCCGATCTTCAGCCCCGCGGCGGCCAGTGCGTTGGGAACGCAGACCATGGCGGAGGCGGCGTAGTACATGCGGCCGACCGGCGTGAGGTTGTCCTCGATGCGATCGCCCGCGCGCGGCTCGACGATGAGCGCGTGGCCGTCGCGGCGCAGCTGATGGAAGCTGTGGCGCGCGCAGGCCGCCGGATCCGACATCGAATGCAGGCTGTTCAGGAACGCGACGAAATCGAGCTCGCCTTCCTGGTAGGTCTCGGCATCGCCGAGCACGAACCGCACGTTGCGCAGCCCGTGCTCGCTCGCGCGGCGCTGCGCAGCCTCGATCGCGGCGGCGCTGGTGTCGATGCCGACGAACTCGCTCCCCGGGAAGGCTTCGGCCATCAGCATCGTGCTGGTGCCGAGGCCGCAGCCGACATCCGCGACCGAGGCGCCGGCGCGGAGCTTCTCGACCAGGCCATCGAGGGCCGGCAGCCAGTGGTTGAGCAGGTGCGTGCGATAGGTGGCGCCCAGGAACCGCTCGACGCCGTCGAAGAGGCTGGGCTGGTGCGCGTCCCATGGCAGGCGCTCGCCGGTGCGGTAGGCCCTGACGGCGCGATCCTTGACACGGAAGAAGTCCTCGACCACATGATAGGCGCCAGGCAGGTCGTGCACGCCGCCGCGGCCGGCCAGGCAGGTGGCCTGCGCTTCGTTGAGCGAATAGCGGTCGAAGGCCGCCTCGAAGCTGACGTACCCGCCAGCGGCCTGGTTCGCCAGCCACTCGCGCACGCAGCGCTCGGCGGTGCCGGTCCGCGCGGCCAACTCGAGCGGCGTCAACGCGCCTTTGGCAAGTTCCCTATAGAAACCGAGCTCATCGCCGATACAGACCAGTACCGCACTCATCGCGGCGCCCAGGTCGTCGATCGCCCGGTTGAGGAAGGAATTGAGGTCTGCATCACGCTCGCTCACGGCATGGTTCCCTGCGCTGCGCCTGGCCGTGACCGAATCTACCTACTAGTAGGTATGGATACAAGGAAGGAATCGCCGTAGCCGCCAGGTGTCAGATGCCCGCCGTCAGGAAGAAACCCGCGACCTCGAAACGCTCGACCGGCACCCCGGATCGCATTCTGGACGTGGCCGGGCGCCTGATGCAGACGCGCGGCTACAACGGCTTCAGCTACGCCGATGTCGCCGCCGAAATCGGCATCACCAAGGCGAGCCTGCACCATCACTTCAGCACCAAGGCTGTGCTCGGCGCGGCGATCCTGGAACGCTACGCACGCGGCTTCCGTGCAGCCCTGGCGGCGATCGACGCCGCGGGCCTGGGCGCGCCGCTGCGCCTCGAGCGCTACGCCCGCTTGCACGCGAAGGTGCTGCGGCAGGACCGGCTGTGCCTGTGCGGGATCCTCGCGGCCGAGTACCTGACGCTGCCCGCGCCGATGCAACGGACGATCCGCGCGTTCTTCGCCGACAATGAACGCTGGCTGGCGCGCGTCATCGGCGAGGGCCGCAGTGGTGGATCCCTTCATCCTCAGGGGAGCGACGAGCAGGTGGCGCTGATGCTGCTCGGTGGCCTCGAGGGTGCGATGCTGGTCGCCTGGCCGCTGAAAGACATGGCGAGCTTTGCCGCGTCCGCACGCCGGCTGCTCGCCTCGCTCGGCGGCCCTGCGAATCGGCGCGGCTGAGGTGGACCTGAGCGGTACGGCGCGGCGCGAAACCGCCAGGCGCCGGCCGGCGCGGCACCCTTCAACGGCGCTCGCGCTCGACGAACTTCAATGCACCACGGAGCGAACTCGATAGCTCGCGGGCCAGGCGCGGCTGCTTCACCAGCGGCACGATCGTGTCGCAGAGCCGTTTGCCAAGCTCCACGCCCCACTGGTCGAAGGCATTGATGCCCCACACCACGCTCTGCACCAGCACCTTGTGTTCGTAGAGAGCGATCAGCTTGCCGAGCGTCGGCGGATCGACGCGCGGGAACATGAGCAGCGTCGACGGGCGATTGCCTGCGTGCACCTTGTGCGGCAGCAGTTCGGCGACGCGCTCCGGCGCCATGCCCTGGCGGTGCAGGTCGGCTGCCACGGCCGCCGCACCCTGTCCAAAAGCGAACGCCTCGGCCTGCGCCAGGCAATTGGCGATCGCCAGGTCCTGCGCCGGCTGGCTGTCGCAGGAGCTGATCACCGGCAGCAGGAAATCGAGCGCGGCCCGTGGGCTGCCCTGGTGCAGCAGCTGGAAGAACGAGTGCTGCGCGTTGTTGCCCGGCTCGCCCCAGATCACCGGGCAGGTCGGCACCGGCGCGGGACTTCCGTCGAGCCGCACCGACTTGCCGTTGCTCTCCATCTCGAGCTGCTGCAGGTAGGCGCTGAAGCGCGCCAGCCGCTGGTCGTAGGGCAAGATGGCCAGCGTCGGCAAGTCGAGGAAATTGATGTTCCAGATGCCAAGCATCGCCGCCAGCACCGGCAGGTTCTGCAGCCATGGCGCTTCCTGGAAGTGCCGGTCCATCGCAGCGGCACCGTGCAGGAAGGCCTCGAAGTGGGCGCGGCCGATCGCGATCGCGAGCGACACGCCGATCGAGGACCAGATCGAATAGCGCCCGCCCACCCAGTCCCACATCGCGAAGCGGTATTCCGGATGCACGCCGAACTCGTCCATCGCCCGGGCGTTGACCGAGACCGCGGCGAAATGCGCGGGCACCGCCGCAGCGCCGAGCCGCGCGCGCAGCCAGGCGCGCGCCGCCAGCGCGTTGGTGCGCGTCTCGAGCGTGGTGAAGGTCTTCGAGCAGATGATGAACAGCGTCCGCGCCGGGTCGGCGAGCGCGAGCAGGTCGGCGAGCTGGCAGCCGTCGACGTTCGAGACGCAGGCGACGCGCGGACCGCCGGCCGTGTACTGGCGCAGTGCCTCGACCGCCATCGCCGGGCCGAGGTCGGAGCCGCCGATGCCGATATTGATCACCAGCGAGAACGGCTGGTCGGAACTGGAGTAGACCGCCCCGCTGCGCACGCCCTCGGCGAAGGCGAGCATGCGTTCGCGCTCGGCGCGCACCAGCGCGTCGATGTCCTGTCCGGCGACCAGCAATGGCGCGGGCGCACCGCCGCGGCGCAAGGCGGTGTGCAGCACCGCGCGGACTTCGGTGGTATTGACGGTATCGCCGCGGAACATCGCCGCGATGCGCTCGCGCAGCTGCAACTGGTCGGCCAGCTGCGCAAACACCGGCAGCAGCTCCGCGGACACGCGCTGGCGGGAATAGTCGAACAGCAGCCCGGCCGCCTCGACCGAGCAGTGCGCGAACCGCTCGTCATCCGCGGCGAACAGCTCGCGCGTCGTGCGCGTGCGCGCGGCCGGCGCCGCGCCGGCAAGCTGCTTCCAGGCAGGACAGTCGGCGCCGCTGGGGTAGTTGTTCATGTGACCTGGTAGTACTCCCGATACCAGCGGACAAAATTGCCCACGCCAGCCTCGATCGTCGTGCGCGGCTCGTAGCCCACGGCCGCCATCAGTTCGGCGACGTCGGCATGCGTATCCGGCGCATCGCCCGGCTGCATCGGCAGCAAGCGGCGCGTGGCCTTGCGGCCGAGGCAGGCTTCGAGCACCTCGATATAGCGCAGCAGCTCGATCGGGCGGTTGCTGCCGATGTTGTAGATCCGGAACGGCGCGCGGCTGCTGGCAGGATCCGGATCGGCGCCGTTCCAGGCCGCGTCGCCAAGCGCGACCCGGTCGGTGATGCGCACCACGCCTTCGACGATGTCATCGACGTAGGTGAAGTCGCGCTGGTGATGGCCGTGGTTGTAGACCTCGATCGGCTCGCCGGCGAGGATCGCGCGCGTGAAGCGGAACAGCGCCATGTCGGGCCTGCCCCAGGGCCCGTATACGGTGAAGAACCGCAGGCCGGTCGTCGCGAGGCCGAACAGCGACGAGTACGCATGCGCCATGAGTTCGCACGCGCGCTTGGTCGCGGCATAGAACGACAGCGGGTGCACGGCGGCCTGGTGCTCCGAGAACGGCAGGCGCGTGCTGGCGCCGTACACCGAGCTGGTCGAGGCATAGACCAGGTGCTCGACGCGCTGCCGGCGGCATCCTTCGAGCACGTTGAGCGTGCCCGCCAGGTTGCTGCTGACATAGCCGTGCGGATCCTCGAGTGAATGGCGGACGCCGGCCTGTGCACCGAGGTGCACCACGCGCTGGAATCGTTCGCGCTCGAACAGCGCGGCCATGCCCGCCTGGTCGGCGAGATCGAGCCTGGCGAAGCGGAACCCCGGCTGCGCCTCGAGCCGCGCGAGACGCGCCTGCTTGAGCCGTACGTCGTAGTACTCATTCAGGTTGTCGAGGCCGACGACCTCATCGCCGCGGGCCAGGAAGCGTTGCGCCGCGAACGCACCAATGAACCCCGCGGCACCGGTGACCAGCAGCTTCATGGGCCGCGCCAAAGGCAGCGCCCGCGGCTCTCCCGCTGCAGCAGTTCCTGCAATTGTTCATGGGCCGCGCGTTCCTCGGCGCTGGCAGCGACCACGACCAGCGGCAGGTGGCCCGCCGCCGCCGCGGTCGGCAGATGCGTGGCGGCGCGCCGCGGCGACTCATCGAGCGCGAGCGCGCTCTGCCCGCCGGTCATCGCGAGGTATACGTCGGCCAGGATCCGCGCATCGAGCAGCGCACCGTGCAGCTCGCGGCGCGAGTTGTCGAGGCCATAGCGCTTGCAGAGCGCGTCGAGGCTGTTGCGCTGGCCGGGATGCATCTCGCGCGCCAGCGCGAGCGTATCGAGCACCGGGCAGAGCTCAGCCACCAGCACCGGCGGATCGCGCCCGAGGCGCGCGAGCTCGGCATCGAGGAAGCCGACGTCGAAACTGGCATTGTGGATGATCAGCTCGGCTCCGGCGATGAATCGCAGCAGTTCATCGGCGATCTCCGCGAAGCGCGGCTGGCCGCGCAGCTCGGCAAGCCCCAGCCCGTGCACCGCGCGCGC
>JAGWPD010000054.1 GCA_028870705.1 Gammaproteobacteria bacterium | reverse complement strand
CGCCGCCGCCGCGCCGGCGCCCCCGGCGCGCGGCGCGCTCGTCGCGCTCATTCATTCGATACCGCCAGCCTCAGTCCCTGCTCCGCCGGCGTCGCGGTCTTGCAGAAGCGTTCGATCAGCCAGGAGCGGAACAGCGCGATCGCCGTGTCCCCCAGGGTCTCGGGGTGGGTGATCAGGTAGTAGCCATAGCCGTCATCGAGCATGCCCTCGTAGGGCTTGACCAGTCTGCCGGCGCGGATTTCCTCGCTGAACAGGTGCTCGTCCACCAGCACCACGCCCTCGCCGCTCAGCGCATACTGCACCGCGAGAGTCGCGGTATCGAACACCAGCCCGCGCTCGAAGTTGACCGAGCTGATGCCGGCCTGCCGCAGGAACTGCGCCCACAGGTGGTGCCGCGGCTGGTTGGCGAGCCGCACATGGATCAGCTCGTTGTCGGCGAGGAAGGTCGGCAGGTCCTTGCCGGCATGGCGTTCGGCGACCTGCGGGTGGCAGAGGAGGCTCAGCCGCACCGGCCAGAGCAGGTCGGCGATCATGTGCGTGACCGTCGGCTTCGAATAGATCACCGCGACATCGACTTCGCTCTGTGGCGGCCCGACGCCAGAGGGGCTGACCAGGTCGATTTCGACCTCGGCGCTGGCGCGCCGGAAATCGCGCAGGATCGGCACCGCGAGCTGCACCGCGAAACTGGGCGGCATCTGCACCCGCAGCGTGCGCAACGCCGGCGTGCCCTCGTTGCGGATGTCATCGAGCGCGTATTCGAGCCGGTCGAAGGACTTGATCACGGCCGGCAACAGGTGCTGGCCGGCCTGCGTCAGCGCCAGCGAATGCGGGCGCCGCTCGAACAGCTGCGCGCCGATCAGCGTCTCGAGCGCGATCACGTGGCGCGAGAGCGCGCTCTGGGAGATCAGCAGCGTGTTGGCGGCCACGGTGAAGCTGCCGTGCTTGGCAACGCCCTCGAAGGCGCGCAGCGCATTGAGCGGCAGCCAGCGGCGTCCTATGGCAGGTTTTCCCATGGTGCCTCATAGTAGCGTGCGCGCCTGCGCTTAGAAACAACCCGCCGGTGCGATGAATCCATGACATTTTTAGATACGCGCATGCCGAATCGACCGCACACGGGGCGCCGGTGACCACTCCGGCCATGGCCCGCTCCCGTGCCGACTGGGAGGCACTGGCCCGCGAGCTGCGCCCTGAAGCCCGGGCGCTGATCAACGGCGAATTTCGCCAGGCCCGCGACGGCCGGACCTTCGACACCATCAGTCCGATCGATGGTCGGCTCATCGCGGCGGTGGCCCGCTGCGACGCGGCCGACATCGACGACGCGGTGACGGCTGCCCGCGCCAGCTTCGAAACCGGCCATTGGCGGCAGATGGAACCACCCGAGCGCAAGCGCATCCTGCTGCGTTTTGCCGAGCAGGTCCGCGCGGATCTCGAGCATCTGGCGCTGCTGGAGACGCTCGATGTGGGCAAGCCGATCCAGGATTCGCTCGCCTCGGATGTGCCCTCGACCGCGAACTGCATCGCCTACTACGCCGAGTTCGCCGACAAGCTCTACGACGAAATCGCGCCGACCGGGCCGAAGGACCTGGCGCTGATCCGGCGCGAACCGCTCGGCGTGATCGGCGCGATCATCCCCTGGAACTATCCGCTGGTGATCGCTGCGTGGAAGCTCGGCCCGGCGCTGCTGGCCGGGAATTCGGTGGTGCTGAAGCCGGCCGAGCAGTCGCCTCTGGGCGCGATCCGCCTGGGGGAACTGGCATTGCAGGCCGGCGTTCCACCGGGCGTGCTCAACGTCGTGCCGGGTTACGGCGAGGAAGCCGGCCAGGCGCTGGCGCGCCATCCGGACGTCGACATGGTCACCTTTACCGGCTCGACGCAGGTGGGCAAGCTGATGATGCGCTACGCCGGCGATTCGAACCTCAAGCGCGTCGCGCTCGAGCTGGGCGGCAAGAGCCCGCAGATCGTGCTGCGCGATGCCGATCTCGGGGCCGCGGCCACCGACATTGCCTGGGCCATATTCTACAACCAGGGCGAATCGTGTAACGCGGGCTCGCGCCTGATCTGCGATGCCGGCATCAAGAGCGAGCTGCTCGCCGAGGTCAAGCGGGTCGCCGCGACCATCACGCTCGGGCATCCACTCGATCCGTCCACCAAGATGGGCGCGCTGATCGATGCCGGCCACATGCAGCGCGTGCTCGGGTACATCGACACGGGGCTGCGCGAAGGAGCCGAGCTGGCGCTCGGCGGGCGGCAGGCGCTGCGCGAGAGCGGTGGCTGTTATGTCGAGGCCACGATACTCGACCGGGTGAAACCATCGACGCGCGTGGCACGCGAGGAAATCTTCGGACCGGTGCTGGCCGTGACCGAGGCGCGCGATGAGTCCGAGGCGCTGCGTCTGGCGAACGATTCGATCTTCGGGCTGGCCGCTGCCGTGTGGACGCGCGACATGGACGCCGCGCACCGCGTCTCGAATGCGCTGCGCGCCGGCACGGTATGGGTCAACACCTACTTCAAGTCGGCGATGACCACTCCGTTCGGCGGCTTCAGGCAGTCCGGGTTCGGGCGCGACCGCTCCCCGCATGCGATCGAGAAATACACCGACCTGAAGACGATCTGGACCACCTACCGCTGAGGCGGCCCCTGCTCCTCAGTGCCGCGCCGTCGGGGCTCCGGGCTCGAGGCCGCGGTCG
>JAGWPD010000053.1 GCA_028870705.1 Gammaproteobacteria bacterium | reverse complement strand
TTGGCGACCGCCAGGCCGATCACCAGTGCCAGGCTCGACACGACGATGAAGTAGCCAATTGCCTTCAGGCCCACACGTCCGACCTTTTCCAGGCTCCTGACGCCGGCAATCCCGCTCGCGACCGTGCAGAAGATCACCGGTCCGATGATCATCCTCACGAGCTTGATGAAGGCGTCACCGAGCGGCTTCAGGCTCACCGCGGCGTGCGGCGCCAGGTAACCGAGCGCCACACCAGCGGCCACGGCGAACAGCACCTGCGTATACAGCGAGGCGTACCAGCGCGGTCTGGTTGCCGGCGCCGAGGGAGCCGCGGGAACCGTCGGCGATGGTGGGTCCGATCCGGTCATGGCTGCAAAGATAGGCGCAAACGCGGGCCGGCTGCTAGCATTTGCCGCCCCGGCCACCGGCAGGATGCTCCAGGCATGCACAGAATCAATTGCGCCAGCTGCGGCTGGCTGGCGGTTGCAGCGGCGCTCCTGCTTACCATCGAACCGGCCGCATCCGTCGCCGCACCCGCCACGGCTACACCGGCATCCGCCCCGCACGCGGCCTCGGCCCCGGCCAAGCCTGCCCCGACGATGGCGGAGATCCTGGCGGCCGCACCGGCTTCCGCCTGGCGGAGAATTCCGGACGAACACACCCTCTACATGGAGCTGCCCGCCGGCCGGGTGGTGATCGAGCTGGAACCGGCGCTTGCTCCGCATACGGTCGCGAACATCGAGGCCTTCGCGCGGCTCCACTACTTCGACGGACTGGCGATCGTGCGCCTGCAGGACAACTACGTCGCGCAGTGGGGCGATGCCGATGGCACGCGCCCGATACCCAGGCAGCTGCAGACACTCGCCCCCGAATTCGCGGTCCCGCAGGGAAACATCGCCTTCACGCCATTGGCTGACCGGGACGGGTATGCGCCGCAGGTGGGTTTCGTCGACGGCTTTCCGGCGGCGCGCGACCCGCCCGCGGGCCTCGCCTGGCTGACGCACTGCTACGGCGCGGTCGGCGTCGGCCGCGGCACCGATCCGGCCAGCGGCAACGGGAGCGAGCTCTACGCGGTGATCGGCCACGCACCCCGTCATCTCGACCGCAATGTCACGGTGGTCGGCCGCGTGCGCCAGGGCATCGAGCTGCTCGCCAGCCTGCCGCGCGGCACGGCCGAGCTGGGCTTCTATGCCACGGCGGCCGAGCGCACGCCGATCAAGTCCGTGCGGCTCGCGAGCGAACTGCCACCGGCCGAGCGCACGCCGCTCGAAGTGCTGCGCACCGACACGCCGACTTTCGCGGCGCTCGTGGCGGCGCGCCGCAATCGCCACGATGGCTGGTTTGTACGGCCGGCCGGGTACATCGACCTGTGCAACGCGCCCATTCCGGTGCGGCCGGCACCGAAGAACTGAGGACCAGCGCGCGATGGGCCGCATATTCGAAGTCCGCAAGCACGCGATGTTCGCGCGCTGGAACCGCATGGCGAAGCAGTTCGCGCGCGTCTCCAAGGACATCGCGATGACCGTGAAATCCGGCGGCGCCGACCCGTCATCGAACCCGGCGCTGCGGCGCGTGATCCAGAATGCGCGCGCGGTCAATATGCCCAAGGACAAGGTCGAGGCGGCGATCAAGCGCGCCTCCGGGCGCGATGCCGCGAACTATCACGAGGCGATCTACGAGGGCTACGCGCCGCACGGCGTTGCGCTGCTGGTCGAGACCGCGACCGACAATCCGACGCGCACGGTCGCGCACGTGCGCAACATCTTCGCCAAGCACGGCGGCAACCTCGGCACGACCGGCAGCGTTGCGTTCCAGTTCCGCAAGATGGGCGTGTTCCGGCTCGACCCGGCCGGCATCGACCAGGATTCGCTCGAGCTCGACATGATCGACCATGGCCTGCAGGAAATGGGCGAAAGCACCGGTGATAAAGGCGAACCGCAACTGGTGCTGCGTTGCGACTTCGCCGATTTCGGCAAGCTCCAGGAAGCACTCGAAGCGCGTGGCGTGGTGCCGCTGTCGGCCGAGCACGAGTACATCTGCGCGGCGCCGACCGAGCTGCCCGAGGCGCAGGCTGCCGAGGCGCTCCAACTCATCGACCTGCTCGAGCAGGACGAGGACGTGCAGCGCGTGTTCCACACGCTGGCCTGAAGGCGGAGCGCCGCGCGGCCGCGAGCCGGGATCGAGGGCGAACCCCGCCCGCCGCGCTGCTCAGCGGTCGATGCGCGTCGAGAGCACGATCGACGACACCGTGCGATCGATGCCGTCGAGCGAACCCATCAGGTCGAGCAGCCGGTCCATCTCGCCCACCGTGTCGGTCACCACGATGGCGATGCAATCATGCTGGCCGCTCACCGCGTAGAGCTTGCGCACTTCCGGGAGCCGGCGCAGCGCGGCCTCGGCGCGGGCCTGGAGCTTCGGCACCACCGTGATCAGCACGTGCGCCTGGATCTGACCGCGTTCCTGGTCCGGCCCCATTCGGACGGTGAAACCCGTGATGACCTGGCGCGCCAGCAGCCGCTCGATGCGGCTGTGCACCGTGGTTCGCGACAAGCCAAGCCGGCGGCCGAGCCGGGCCGTGGATGCGCGGCCGTCCTCCCGCAGCAGTGCGAGTATCTGGCGATCGGTGGCATCGGTCGTCATAACGAAATAATTATATGTCATAGTGACGAAAAGATCTCGTCATATTGGCACTTTTTGCGCTGCTTTATGCATGCAACCCCGCCAGAATAGGAGGCTGTATCAATTGGGGTGCGCCATGAAGAAAGTAGCCATCGTCGGGGCCGGCAAGATCGGCCACATGATCGCGGACATGCTCGTCCAGAGCCGGGACTACCAGGTCGCCGTCATCGACAAGTCTCCCGAGCAGCTCGCCCGGCTCAAGGCCGCGACGCCGATCGAGTGCATCGCCCTGGATGTCGACGACCCGCAGGCCGTGGCGCGCTCGCTCCGTGGCCGCTTCGCCGTGCTGAGCGCGGCGCCCTTCCAGGTGACCGGCAAGATTGCCGAGGCTGCGGCGCTCGCCGGCGTGCACTACCTCGACCTCACCGAGGATGTCGCCAATACGCGGCGCGTGCGCGCACTGGCGGCCACGGCCAGCACCGCCTTCATCCCGCAATGCGGGCTGGCGCCGGGCTTCATCACGATCGTCGGCTACGATCTGGCGCGGCACTTCGACCAGCTGCAGGACGTGCGCCTGCGCGTCGGCGCCCTGCCCCAGTACCCCTCCAATGCGCTCAATTACAATCTGACCTGGAGCACCGATGGAGTCATCAACGAGTACTGCGAGCCGTGCGAGGAAATCGCCAATGGCGAGCTGGTGCAGGCTCCGCCGCTCGAGGAGCGCGAGGAATTCTCGCTCGACGGCGTGACCTACGAGGCCTTCAACACCTCGGGTGGCGTCGGGACACTGTGCGAAACCCTGCGGGGCAAGGTGCGCAACCTCAATTACCGTACAATCCGCTACCCTGGGCATGCCGCGATCATGAAGGCGTTGCTGCAGGACCTGCGGCTGCGCGAACGGCGCGACGTGCTGAAGGATATCCTCGAGCACTCGCTGCCGACGACGCTCCAGGACGTGGTCATCGTGTTCGTGACGGTCACTGGCATGAAGAAGGGACGCCTGGTGCAGGAAACCTACGCCAACAAGATCTATGGGCAGACGCTCAACGGCGTGGAGCGCAGCGCGATCCAGCTCACCACCGCCGCGGGCATCTGCGGCGTGCTCGACCTGCTCGCGGACAAGCGCTTGCCTCCGCAGGGCTTCGTGCGCCAGGAAGACGTGCCGCTGAAGGATTTCCTCGCCAACCGCTTCGGCCGCATCTACTCGATGCGCCCGCCGCAGGCCCTGGGCATGACCGGCACATGAGCTTCCGCGCGATCATGCAGGAGGCCGGCGTCCCGCCGGCCGCGGCGCCGGCCGCGCTCGGGCTGCAGGCGCATACTCCGATCGACGGCTCGGCGCTCACCACGGTGCCGATCGACGGCGCGGATGCCATCGCCGCGCGCATCGCGGCGGCGCACGCAGCCTTCCTGGTGTGGCGCGCGGTGCCGGCACCGCTCCGGGGCGAGCTGATCCGCCGCTTCGCGCGCCGCGTGCGCCGCGACAAGCAGGCGCTCGGCCGCCTGATCTCGCTCGAATCCGGCAAGATCCTCAGCGAAGGCCTGGGCGAAGTGCAGGAGGTCATCGACATCTGCGACTTCGCGGTTGGCCTCTCGCGCCAGCTCTACGGCCTGACGATCGCTTCCGAGCGCCCGGGCCATCACCTGCTCGAACGCTGGCATCCGCTCGGGCCAGTCGGCGTAATCACCGCCTTCAACTTCCCGATGGCCGTGTGGGCCTGGAATGCCGCGCTCGCGCTCGTGTGCGGCAATACAGTCATCTGGAAGCCTTCCGAGAAGACGCCGCTGTGCGCGCTCGCGCTGCACCGGATCATGAGCGAGGTCATCGGCGATTTCGCGGCCGCGCATCCGGCCATTTCGCAGCTGGTGATCGGGCGCCGCGAAGCCGGCGAGCAACTGGCCGACAGCGAAGCCATCCCGCTGGTCAGCGCAACCGGCAGCACGGCGATGGGCCGCGCCCTGGGGCCGCGCGTCGCGGCGCGCTTCGGCCGCACGCTGCTGGAACTCGGTGGCAACAACGCCGCGATCGTCACGCCCTCGGCCGACCTGGCGTTGAGCCTGCGCGCGATCGTGTTCGCCGCCGCCGGCACGGCCGGACAGCGCTGCACCACGCTGCGCCGCCTGATCGTGCACCGCAGCCTCGCCACACAGCTCAAGGGCATGCTGCGCAAGGCCTACGCGAGCCTGGCCGTAGGTTCGCCGCTCGAGCGCGACACGCTGGTCGGACCGCTGATCGACGCCGCGGCATTCGTGCGCATGCAGGCCGCGCTCGCGGCCGCGCGCCAGGCCGGCGCGACGGTGGTCGGTGGCGACCGCATCGTGCCACCGGGCCTCGATGGCGGGTATTACGTCAGGCCAGCGCTGGTGGAGAGCGACTCGCAATTCGAGGCGATGCGCGAGGAAACCTTCGCGCCGATCCTCTACATCCTGCCCTACGACAACTTCGAGGAAGCGATGGCGCTGCAGAACGGGGTGCGCCAGGGGCTCTCCTCGGCCATCTTCACCACCGACATGCGCGAGGCCGAGACCTTCCTGTCGGCGACCGGCAGTGATTGCGGCATCGCCAACGTCAACACCGGCCCGAGCGGCGCCGAGATCGGCGGCGCATTCGGCGGGGAAAAAGAAACCGGTGGCGGGCGCGAATCCGGCAGCGATTCCTGGAAGGCCTACATGCGCCGCCAGACACAGACCGTCAACTATTCTTCTGCCGTGCCGCTCGCGCAGGGCGTGCAGTTCCCGGTCGAATGAACGCGCTCGACCTGTTCGACGTCCGCGGCTCCCTGAGCGAGGATGAGCAGCTCGTGCAGGACAGCGTCGCGCGCCTGGTCGACACGCGCGTGCTGCCGATCATCGCCGAATGCTTCGAGCGGCACCGCTTCCCGCGCGAGCTGGTGCCGGAACTCGCCGCCCAGGGCCTGCTGGGCGCGAGCCTCGAGGGTTACGGCTGCGCCGGGCTGAATTCCATTGCCAGCGGGCTGATCTGCCAGGAACTCGAGCGCGGCGATTCGGCGCTGCGCAGCTTCGTCTCGGTGCAGTCCTCGCTGGTGATGTATCCGATCTGGAGCTACGGTAGCGAAGCGCAGAAGCAGCAATACCTGCCGCGCATGGCGCGCGGCGAGCTGATCGGCTGCTTCGGGCTCACCGAAGCGCACGGCGGCTCCGATCCGGCCAACATGAAGACACGCGCGCGCCGGAGCGGCGGCGACTGGCTGATCAGCGGCTCGAAGATGTGGATCACCAACGGCGCGATCGCCGATGCCTGCGTATGCTGGGCCGACACCGAGGACGGCGTGCGCGGCTTCATCATCGACAAGGGCACGCCGGGATTCACGGCCACCGAGATCGAGCACAAGTTCTCGCTCCGTGCCTCGAATACCGGTGCGCTCTTCTTCGACGAGGTGCGCGTACCCGATTCGCAGCGCCTGCCCGGCGCCGCCGGGCTCAAGGGGCCGCTGTCGTGCCTGACACAAGCCCGCTATGGCATCGCCTGGGGTGTGATCGGCGCCGCGCAGGCCTGCCTCGCGCAGCTCATCGAATACACCGCGACACGCGAGCTGTTCGGCCGCCCGCTGGCGCAGAACCAGGCTATCCAGGTGCGGCTCGCCGAAATGGCGCGCGGCATCACCGCCGCGCAGATGCTGGCGCTGCAGCTGGGGCGCCTCAAGGACCAGGGTACGCTCGAGCCCGTGCAGGTTTCGCTCGCCAAGTGGAACAATTGCCGCGTGGCGCTCGATGTCGCGCGCGACTGCCGCGATATGCTGGGCGCCGCCGGCATCAGCGCCGAGTACGGACCGATACGCCACATGCTCAACCTCGAGAGCGTGATCACCTACGAGGGCACCGAGACGGTGCATCAACTCGCGGTCGGGCGCGAGTTGACGGGTCGCAGCGCGTTCTAGGCACTAGCGACGTGGCGCCACCCAGGCAGAGGAGTTAGAGTGCGGGCTTTGGCCGACCATTCACCGTGGAGCGAACCCGATGAGCAAGGGAATGGACCGCAAGAAGGAAGCGAAGAAGAAGCCCGCCAAGTCGCTGCTGGAAAAGCGCGCCGCGAAAGCCGAAAAGCGCAGGCAGCGCTAGCCGCCACACGGCACACTCAGCCGTGGTCGCCGCGCAGGCTGGCGAAGGCCTGCTCCATCGCCCGACGCTTCAGGTGGGCCTCGAATACCGACAGCACCGGGATCCAGGCTTCTCCATTGCCGGTTTCGACCGGCGCCACCAGACCGCGCTTGCGCAAAGCATGCGCAAACGAAGGCAGGCCGGCCAGGCCGAGCGCCGGGATCCGCGGCGCAAAGCGCGGCGTCATGCCCGGGGTGTACTGCAGATCAAACTCGTTCATGGTCGGATCCATCCAAGCGTAGGCGTGCGGTTCTGTCGGCTAGACCCGGCAGCGCGACGCTGAGTTCCGTGAAAATGTGTCGGCCGTGGCAGACAGGCGCCAGCGAATGCGAGACTACCCGCGCGCGGCGCCATCCACCCGCAACGAGCGGCGGTCAGGGCGCACTGACCGGAGCGACCACGACCGCGGTGCCGTAGCACAGCACTTCGGCCGCGCCGACCATGGGCCCCGTGTCGTAGCGCACGCCGATCACGGCGTGCGCACCGAAATGACCCGCACGACCGGTTCGAGGTAGTTGCGGAATCCCAGCCGCTCGTAGAGGCGCCGGGCGCCACCGTTGGCGCTCATGACGTGCAGGAACGGCGTCTGGCCGCGCCCGCGCTGCAGCGCCATGAGGCGCAGCATGAGCGCGCGGGCCAGGCCACGTCCCTGGAAGTCGGGGTGCGTGCACACGCCGCTGATCTCGCGGAGGCGCCCGAGGTGCATGCGCTCCCCGGCCATGGCCGCGAGCCGCGCACCTTCGAAGTAGCCGAAATAATCCCCCAATTCAATGGTGCGCAGTCCGAACGGGCCCGGGCGCGTCAATTGCGCGAGCTCCATCGCCTGCTGCGCATGCTGCGGCCCGAGTCTCAATGGCTGCCCGAATCCCGCATCCGGCACGACGCCAGAAGCGGGCGGCGGGTCCGACGCACAAACCATCAGGCACATCTTCGCATCGGCTTCGACCCGCCAGCCCGCGGGCGCCGGCCCGTCCCAACCACTGCAATAGAGCTGTTCGCCCGCTTCGCACCATGGTCGCAATGCCCCGAAATCAGGGTCGAGCGGATCGGCGAATCCGGCGATGGGCGAGAAGCCGCGCGCGTAACGGCGCGCCCCACGGTCGCCCGCGGCATATACCGCGTGCGGCCCCACCAGCGTATTCCAGATGACGTTGTCGAGCGGGTGCGTCATGGCGCCAATGTACCGTGGAATCACGCTCCCCTATACTGCCGGGCACCAATCGGGCACCAAGGGGAACTGTCATGTCGAACACTGTATTCCGGTGTGGCAGATTCGCGCTCCTCGCGACGCTGTTCGCCGCGGCCGCGCAGGCCGCGCCCGCCGCGACGACACTCGGCGCCGACACCGGCATCGACTGGAACCTGTCGCCAGCCGGCGTCGCGGCCACCTGCAAGGAGGCACTCGCCAGCGCGCGTGAACGCATTCACGCAATTGAATCGCCGCCTTCCGCTTCGACCGCGCCACAGGGCGGGCTTGCCACGATCGACACCGTGGTCGCCGATCTCGGCGAGGCGCTGAGTGCCCCGACGAACCTTGCGGTGCTCGCGGTCGCCAAGGACGTACGCGATGCGGCCACCCAGTGCAGCAACGACTACGCCGCGTTTGGCGTGGAGCTGGCCGCGGACCCGGCGGTGTACAGGCTGGCGCAGGACGCCGCCGCTGCCGCGCATGATGCCGAAGACCGCCAGCTCGCCAAGATCTACCTCGAGAATGGCCGCCGAGCCGGCGCCGCGCTCGAACCGCCCGCGCGCGCCAAGGTCACCGGCCTGCTTGACCGCCTCAACAAGCTGCAGATCGAATTCGGCCGAGCGCTGGCGGAAGACCACACCACGATAGCCTTGCGCGGTACGGAGCTGGCCTCACTGCCGCCGGCGCTGGCGGGCGCGATCACGCACGATGCCCAGGGCGGGCGCATCGCGGTGAACGAGAGCACCATCGGTCCGTTCATGGAGAACGAGTCCTCGGGCGCGGCGCGCCGGCGATACGCGACCGCCTATGGCAGGCGCGGCGGCCTGCAGAACGTCGCGCGGCTGGCCGAGGCCGTGACCATACGCCAGCAGCTCGCGCCGCTGCTCGGGTTCAAGACCTGGGCCGACTACCAGCTCGATATCAAGATGGCCAAGACCACCTCGCGCGCCACCGCACTGGTGGAACAGGTAGGCCGGTCACTGCTGCCGAAGGCGCGCGCCGAGGTCAAGGTACTCGCTGCGCTCAAGCGCGCCGACGGCGATCGGAGTCCGTTCGAGAAATGGGACTACGCCTACTACGAGCGCCGCCTCGAGAAGTCGCGCTATGCGGTGGACGCCGAAGCCGTGCGGCAGTACTTCCCGGTCGACACGGTGCTGCCGGCGGTGCTCGACATCTACTCGCATTTGCTGGGCGTGCGCTTCGAGCCGCTCACGCCGGTGCAGGCCTGGGCGCCGGACGTCCGCGAATTTGCCATTTATGACGTGGCCACCGGCGACGCAATTGGCTGGTTCTTCCTCGATCTGTACCCGCGCGAAGGCAAGTTCGAGCACTTCGCGGCGTTCCCGCTGCGCTCCGGCCGGCTGCTGCCTGACGGGGGCTACCGCACGCCCGTGTCCGCGATCATCGGCAACTGGCCGCGGCCCGAAGCAGGCCAGCCGACGCTGCTCAATCACGACGAAGTGGTGGTGTTCTTCCACGAATTCGGCCACGTGATGCACGAAACCCTCTCGCACACGCGTTACGCCACGCTCTATGGCATCAACGTGCGCGGCGACTTTGGCGAAGCGCCTTCGCAGATGCTCGAGAACTGGATGTGGCAGCCCGCCGTGCTCAAGAAGATCTCCGGGCACGTCGGCAGCGGCGAACCGCTTCCCGATGCGCTGATCGGCAAGCTGATCGCCGCGCGCCATGTGGCCGACGGTGTGACCTGGGGCACGCAGGCTTTCTACGCCGAGTACGACCTGCGGCTGCACAGCCTGCCGGGCAAGCCCGATCCCACCGGACTGTGGTTCAGGCTGAAGTCGAAACTGACCGTGTTTCCGGAGATCCCAGGCACTTATCCCGAGGCATCCTTCAACCACCTGATGGCTGGCTACGACGCCGGCTACTACGGATACCTGTGGTCAAAGGTTTATGCGCAGGACATGTTCACCGAATTCCAGCGGGCCGGGCTCGAGAACCCCGCGGTCGGCCTGCGTTACCGGCAGCAGATCCTGGTGCCGGGCGGATCCGAAGAGCCGGATGTGCTGCTGCGGCGCTTCCTGGGCCGCGCGGTGAGCTACGAGCCCTTCTACGAGGACCTGGGCCTGCAGCAGCACTGAACCGCGCCGGTCGCGTGACTGGCTGCAATCGCCGCGGGTGGCGCGGCGGCTACGCGCCGCGCGCCAGCGCAGCCTGCAGGTGCAGCTTCACGGCGGGCCATTCACCCGCAATGATGCTGTAGACGCAGGTATCACGCAGCACGCCGTTGGTGCCGATCATGTGGTTGCGCAACACCCCGTCGAGCCGTGCTCCCAGCCGTTCGATCGCGCGCCGGCTCTGCTGGTTGAAGAAGTGCGTGCGAAAATCCACCGCGATCGCGGCGCGCTCCTCGAAGGCATGCGCCAGCAGCAGCAGTTTGCACCGGGTGTTGAGCGCGGTGCGCTGCACGCTGCGGCGATACCAGGTCGCGCCGATCTCCAGATGCCGATTGGGCGCGTCGATGTTCAGGTAGGTCGTCATGCCGACGATCTGTCCGGTCGAGCGCGCCTGCACCGCGAAGGGCAGCATCGCTCCCCGCGCCTGCAGTTCCAGGCGTCGCTCGATCTCGCCACGCATCGTTTCCGGGCTGGGAACGCTCGTGTACCAGAGCTTCCACAATTCGCCATCGCGCACTGCCGTGACCAGTTCGTCGTGGTGGTCGATCGACAGCGGCAGCAGGCTGACGCCGGGACCGCTCAGCACCAGGGGTTCGATCCACGCCAAGCCGCACCTCCGTGACCCGTGTGTCGCGCCTCACATCTTAACCGCTCTGATAACGAGACCTGCATCGCAACCCGCGAGCCGCTGCCTTGCCTGTCCCGCCATCGCACCGCATTCTGTAACGTGGCGTGGATGCGCGAGTATTGGCCGCAGGGCGGGCCTGGGAATCGACATGTCAAAGGGCAGCACGGGTGGGCGAGGCAGCCGGACCGGCACGGCAGACTAGGCCCGGGACACCACCGGCCTGGATCGACAAGCTCTGCCTCGGGCTTGTGGTCTACGTGCTCATCTGCTCGGCGTGGATGCTGACCGGAATCGGCGGCGAACGCGTTCGGCACTACGTCGGGCTGCTCGCGGATTCGCCCGCGAGCCTGGTTGCGCTGATCGTCACGATCACGGCGGCGCGCCGCACGCCGAGCGGCGCGTCGCGGCTGGCGTGGATGAGCCTGTCGGCCGCGCTCGGTCTGTATCTGGTCGGCACCACGATAGGCGTGAGCTCCTGGCTCAACGGACGCGACCCGTTCCCCGGTCCTGCCGATCTCTGCTACCTTGCCTTCTATCCCTTCTTCATGCTGGCGGTAGCGCTGATGATCCGCGCGGCCGCGGTGCGGATCCGCTGGACGCAATTCCTGCTGGATGCCACGGTGCTGGTGGCCGGATTCGGCGCCTTCTTCTGGTTCCTGATCATCAGGCCGGCCGCCGCCAGCGCCGAGATCGACCTGGTGAAGTTCACGCTCAGCCAGATCTACATCGCGCTCAACTGCGTGCTGGTGCTTGCCCTCGGCGTGCTGCTGCTGGCCGGCGCCGGCAACAAGAGCGTGCGCAGCGTGCCACTGCTGCTATCGCTTGGCTTCACGACCATGCTGCTGGCCGATGTCCTGTGGTCGGTCGCCAAGATCACTGGACACTACCTGTCCGGCGACCTCGAGGATGTACTGTATGTCTCCTGCTACGTGCCGCTGGCTGCGGCCGGCCGCGAGCAGATGCGCCACAGCGAGGCCGGTGCCGGCGCGAGCATGTCGCAGGGTTTCGCGCAGGCCCTGCCTTACGCCGCCACGCTGGCCGCGCTGCTGGTGCTGGTGTCGCTGACGCACGGCGACCTGCGCAATCCCGCCACAGTGATGACCATCGTGGTATTCGTGCTGGCGCTGCTGGTGATGCTGCGCCAGGCGCTGGTGCTGCGCGAGGATGCGGTGATACGCGAGCGGCGCGCGGCGCGCCTGGTCGAGGAACGCTACGCCTCGCTGATCGCCAACGCCTCCGATGTGATCATGACCGTCGCGCCCGATGGTTCGCTGATGTTCGCGTCGCCGGCTTCCGAGCGCACGCTCGGCCTCAGGCCGGACGAAGCGGCGGGCAAGAACCTGCTCGGCGTCTGGGCGGGCGAGGACGCGGAGCGGTTGCGGGCATTCCTGGGCGAAGTTGCCGCTTCGGCCGGCGAACCGGTGGGTCCGGTCGAGATGCGCATCGAGCGCGGCCGCGAGCGCTACGTGCTCGAGATCGTGGGCAGCAACCTGATGCAGGATCCGGCCGTGCAGGGCCTCGCGCTCAACCTGCGCGACATCACCGAGCGCAAGACGCTCGAGGAGCAGCTGCGCCAACTGGCATTCCACGATTCGCTCACGCTGCTGGCCAACCGCAGCCTGTTTCGCGACCGCCTGCAGCACTCGCTGACGATCGCGCAGCGCGCGCGCCAGGAGGTCGCGGTGATGTTCGTCGACCTCGACAATTTCAAGAACGTCAACGACTCGCTCGGCCACGACGTGGGCGACCGGCTGCTGCAGGCCGTCGCGCAGCGGCTGGTGAAGTCGACGCGCTTCTCCGATACGGTGGCGCGGCTGGGGGGCGACGAATTCGCGATCCTGCTCGAGGGAATCGCGACCAGCGCCGAAATCGAACGCTTGGCGCACTCGTTGATCTGGGAACTCGACCAGCCCTTCGCGCTCGGTGGCACCGAGGTGCGCGTCTCGGCCAGCATCGGCGTTGCCTACTCCAGGTTCGAAACCAGCGCCGAGGCGCTGCTCGGCAAGGCCGACATCGCGATGTACCACGCCAAGGCGGCGGGCAAGAACCGCTACGTCGCATTCCAGCCACCGATGCAGGAGTTGCTGCAGGAGCGCACGCGGCTGGCGGCTGACATCGCCCGCGCGGTCGCCACCGAGGAGTTCTTCGTCGAGTACCAGCCGATCGTGGACCTCGGCACGCGCAGCCTGCTCGGGGTCGAGGCGCTGGCACGCTGGCGCCACCCGGAACTGGGCGTGCTGATGCCCGACCGCTTCATACAGATCGCCGAGGAGTGCGGCCAGATCGTCAAGCTCGGCCGCTGGGTGCTGGGTCGCGCCTGCCGCGAAATGCGTGCGTGGCGCAGCTCGGTGGCCGGCGGCGCGGGACTGCGACTCGCCGTCAACATATCGGCCCGCCATCTCGAACACGGCGACCTCGCGCAGGATGTCGCCCAGGTGCTGCAGGAATCCGGCATGGAGCCGGGCAACCTCGTGATCGAGCTGACCGAGAGCACGATCATGCACAATACCGAGGCCAACCTGGCGCGCCTGGTGCAGCTGAAATCCCTCGGCGTGCGGCTCGCGATCGACGATTTCGGCACCGGCTACTCATCGCTTTCGTACCTGCATCGCTTCCCGATCGACATCCTGAAGATCGATCGCTCGTTCGTCGGCCGCCTGATCAATTCGTCCAACGGCCCCGAGCTGGCGCGCGCCGTGATCACGCTCGGCGAAACGCTGGGTCTCGACACTGTCGCCGAGGGCATCGAGCTGGAACCGCAGGTCGACGCGCTGCTGAACCTGGGCTGTGTCGCCGGGCAGGGTTACCTGTTCGCGCCCCCCGGCTCGCTGGCGCAGCTGTCATCGACCTCGTTCGTATCACGGCGCAATGAATTGTGGACTTCGCGGGCCGGGAGTGAGGACCTCTCGCCTTCCGGCCGCTACGCCGCGCTCAAGGACGTCGCCAGCGTCGGCTGACGCGCCTGCACTAGCGCCGCTTGCGCGCGCGCAAGTGCGTCGGGCAGTGCTCGCCGCTGTCGAGCACCGGGATCATCCGCAGCCAGATGCCGATGTTCTGCGC
Organism: Gammaproteobacteria bacterium; assembly: GCA_028870705.1. Lineage (GTDB taxonomy): Bacteria > Pseudomonadota > Gammaproteobacteria > Steroidobacterales > Steroidobacteraceae > FEN-1191. Next base: position 4,409 of record JAGWPD010000053.1, on the reverse strand, counting down.
GACGAACTCCTCCCCAACCCGCAGTGCCGCAGCTGCGCCAACCGGACCGCGCAGCCGCTCGAGTTCCAGCCGGGCGGCCTCCCGATACCAGGCGTTGCGGCTGGTGATGCTGATCTCGGTGAAGCCGGCGCTGCGCAGCGCATCGAGATAGCGCGCCGGCGAGGCCATGCCGAAATCCAGGCCTTCGGCGGCAATGTAGGCCGCCATCTCGGGTGAGGGCGCGCCATCGTGCCCGATCAGCCAGTCGGAGGCGATGAACCAGCCGCCTGGCTCGAGCACCCGGTGGACCTCGGCCATCAGCGCGTGCTTGTCCGGAATGTGCACGATGCTGTCCTTCGAGAACACCACAGCGAAGGTGGCGGGCGGGAACGGCAGCGGCCCCGGGGCGACCTTGGCAAGCCCAACGCGCGCGCCCAGCTTCTCGCGTGCGATGAGCGCTCGGGCGAAGCCCAGCACCGTGTCCTCGACGTCAACGCCGGTCACGTAACCGGCCGCGTGCTCGCGCGCCAGTGCGACATCGATCCCGCCGGCGCCGCAACCGATGTCGAGCACCGCCAGCCCCGTCAGGTCCGTGCCGGCGACCAGGCGCGCGACTTCGGCCGGTCCGCCGGGCGAAAGGAAACCCTCGCCCCAGATCGCCTGGAGCATCTCGACCATGCGGTCGTGGTAGAACTCGCCGCCCTGGGATTCCATGCGTACCTCGCGGCCGATATTGCTGATGATGCCATGTCAGGTGACATAACGCCGATTTTCGGTGAATCGGGTCTCAGTCACGATACGATGAGGCGTTGCCGTCATCCGGATCCGCTAACGTGGGGCATGGCGGACCGCGGCAGCAGGCAGGTCCATGGATTCGATCGCGCACAAACTCGGCTGGCGGATGACCTCGATCAAACCGTCGATCGGCGTCTCGCTTGCCATCGCCTTCGCCGTGGTGTTCCTGGCGTTGGCGCTGGGCATGCGCCTTGCCCATCGCAGCACGGAGCAGGCCGCGCAGCTGATCGGCAGCGTCGAGCGCCAGTACGAGCCGGTGCTGCGCAAGTCCCGCGAACTCGAGGAAGCGCTCGACGACTACGAACGGGTGGTCGCTGACCACACGCACACGAACACCGCTGATCCAGCCGTGGACATCGAGCGCGCCGGGACCCGCCTGGTTGCGACCTTCGACGAATACGCGCGCCTGTCGGCGACCACGGCCGGCTCGGCCAGCTCCGGCATACGCCTGCGGCTCCAGGTCATCCGTGCGCAAGGCCAATCCATCGCGGAACTGTGCCGGCAGCGCGAAGCGCAGACCCGCACGGCTCTGACCGCGCTGAACTCGCTCGCCAGCCGCGCCGCCCTGGCTGCGCGCGGCTTCGATTCCGGTGACCAGGTATACACGCGCAAGTCGCTGTCGGAGCTGTCCCGCGCGGCCGCCGCGCTGCGCGCCAGCGTACTGATGCTGTTCGCCTCGCCTTCCGACGCCACCGCGCAGGCGGCCGCCGCCAGCGACGCGGCGCTGACTTCGCTGTTCCGTGCGCACGCCCAGGAATTCGCGCGCTCGCCGGGCGGCGCCTGGCTCGAGCTGATGCGCGATGATCTCACGGCCGCCACGCAGGGCCGCGTCCACTTCATCGCGCTCGACCAGACCATCCAGTCCTCGCTGCACGACTTCGACCAGGCGGAGCGTGAACTGGATGCGGCGATCGAGAGCGGGCTGCAGAAGCCCGCCTGGCAAGCGCTCACGGCCGCCGCCGGCAAGGCGCGCGCCGCGGCCGAGCGCACCGAAGTGAACCTCACGCGGGTTACGCTCGGCATCATCCTGGTCGTGCTGCTGATCGCGGCGATCGCGCAGCTTGGCATCGTCTCGCCCGTGCGGCGGCTGCTCGATGGCACACGGCGACTCGCGCGCGGCTCGCTCGACGCGCGCGTGCCGCGCGGCGGCGTGCGTGAGCTGGACGAACTGGCAGTGGCCTTCAATGACATGGCGGAGGCCCTGCACGGCACGCAGCAGTCGCTGCGCGAGCACCAGGCGGTGCTCGAGGAACGCATCGCCCAGCGCACCGAGGACCTGCACCATCTTGCCCACCATGACCCGCTCACCGAGCTGCCGAACCGCCGCGATCTGCACCGCCGCCTTGCCGCGACCATCGAGGAAGCGCGCGCCCGCTCGAGCTCGTGCGCCGTCCTGTACTTCGACATCGACAATTTCAAGACCATCAACGACACGCTCGGCCACCAGTACGGCGACCGCGTGCTGCGCGCGATCGCGGCGCGGTTGCTGCGCGTTGCCGGCAAGGTTGGGTTCCTGGCGCGGCTCGGGGGCGATGAATTCACGCTGGTGATCCCGACGGTGCGCCAGGCGCTGGCGGTCGAGCGTTTCATGGCGCACCTGCTGCGGGAATTCGCCACGCCGCTGCGCGTCGACGAGCGCGACCTGCTGGTTAGCCTCAGCGCCGGCATCGCCCTCTATCCCGAGCATGGCGATTCGGCCGAGGCGCTGCTGCGCGCCGCGGATTCCGCGCTGCATGACGCCAAGGAGAAGGGTCGCAGTGGCTTCCAGTTCTACCGGGCGGAGCTGCTGGCGGGGGCGTCACACCGCTTCCACACTGAACAGGCGCTCCGCCACGCACTCGGCAACGGCGATTTCCGCCTGCACTACCAGCCCGAGGTTTCGCTGCTGACGCGCAGGACCACGGCAGTGGAAGCGCTGTTGCGCTGGCAACGACCGGACGGGCAACTCACGACAGCGGGCGAGTTCATCGACATCGCCGAGCAATCGGGCCTGTTGCTCGAGCTCAGCGACTGGCTGTTGCGGGGTGCAGTCGAGGCCGCACGTGAGCTGCGCGCCGGTCCGTGGCCCGGCGCGCGCGTCGCGGTCAACGTGTCACCGCAGCAGTTCATCGCCGGCCGCTTCGTCGGGTCGGTCGAGAAGGCGTTGCGCAATGCGCGCATGGGCGCCGACTGTCTGGAAATCGAACTGACCGAGAACGCGTTGCAGACGGGTCGCCGCGCCACCGAGGCGCTGCTGGAATTGCGCCGGCTGGGCGTTGCGGTCGCGCTCGATGATTTCGGCACGGGTTACTCCACGCTCAAATCGATCGAAGAGCTGCCGCTCACGCGCGTCAAGCTCGACCGCAGCCTGGTGCGCAATATCGAGGGCAATGCCAATGCCGCGGCGTTTGCACATTCCTGCGTGCAGCTTTGCCAGAGCCGCGCTCTGGCGGTCACCGTCGAGGGCATCGAGCGCCCGGGGCAACTCGACGCACTGGTGAGCTGCGGTGACATCCAGGTGCAGGGCTTCCTGATCGCCCCGCCGGCGCCGCTCCACGACCTCGCCGCCTTCATCCCGGAAACCCAGGCGCGGATCGCTGCCGTGTGGCCAGCCGGTGCCGTGCGCGCGCGCGACGACAAGGCCGGCGAGACTTCATCGGTGACTTTCCTGCGCCCGCGGCCCCGCTAGCGGCGAGCGCGCTAGCGGCGATCGAGCGAGCGGCGTAAAGTCGCGACGGCATGCAGCTGCGACCCTTCGGCACCTCGAAAGAGCCAGTCGCGATCATCGGCCAGGGAACGTGGCAGATCGAACTCGCCCGCCGGCCCGATGCGCTGGCGGCGCTGCGCGCGGGCCTGGACCTCGGCATGACGCACATCGATACCGCCGAGATGTACGGCGACGGCGCGGCGGAGCGCGTCATTGCCGAGGCCATTCGCGGCCGGCGCGCAGAAGTGTTCCTCGTCTCCAAGGTGCTACCATCGAATGCCGCTGCGCGCGCCGTGGCCAGCGCCTGCGAGCAGAGCCTGAGGAACCTCGGCACCGACCGCCTCGACTGCTACCTGCTGCATTGGCGCGGCAAGGTCCCACTCGCCGAAACGATCGCCGCGTTCGAGTCGCTCAAGCGCGCCGGCAAAATCTGCGCCTGGGGTGTCAGCAACTTCGACGTGACGGACCTTGATGAAGTGTCGGCCTTTGCCGGCCCGCCCGCCTGTAACCAGGTGCTCTACCACCCGGGCGAGCGCGCGATCGAACACGCGGTGATTCCCTGGTGCGAGGCTCATGGCACCGCGGTCGTCGCCTACACGCCCTTCGGAAATTCGCCCGCGCTGTATGCGGCCGGGACGGCCAGCGGCCGTGTCCTGCAGTCAATCGCCGCGGCGCATGGAGCAACGCCCCGGCAGGTGGCGCTCAACTTCCTGCTGCGTTACCCGAACCTGTTCGTGATTCCCAAGGCTGCGCGCATAGAACATGCGCGCGAGAACGCCGGGGCGGCGAACTTCGAACTGACGGCGGCGGAACTGGGCGCACTGGACGCCGCGTTCGGCCGCAGCCCGCGGCCGCGCGTGCTGCCTACGAACTAACGCCGGCGCTCCCAGGCCTGCGGGCTACTTGCCGAATTCCCGCCGCAACTGCTCGATTTCGTTCAGCGCCTGTT
>JAGWPD010000052.1 GCA_028870705.1 Gammaproteobacteria bacterium | reverse complement strand
CGTGCGCCGTCGAAATCGTGATCCCGCGCGCCTTCTCCTCCGGCGCCTTGTCAATCTGGTCATAGGCCATGAACTGACCGCCATAGGTCTCGGCCATCACCTTCGTCAGCGCCGCCGTCAAGGTCGTCTTGCCATGGTCCACATGGCCAATCGTCCCCACGTTCACGTGCGGCTTGGTGCGTTCGAACTTTTCCTTGCTCATGGCTACCTTTTCATGGCCTTCGGCCAACAGTTAACGCGCATCACCTGCGGCGATGCGCGTCCATTAAGATTAAAGAACCAAAAATCAAAACCAAATCTTGCTCCGGTCGGCTGGAGCCCACGACCGGAATCGAACCGGTGACCTCGTCCTTACCAAGGACGTGCTCTACCGACTGAGCTACGTGGGCAAGAACCTCGAAACTTCAGCCGCTCAGCACGCCTCCGACCACCGCTCACGATCTGGAGCGGGTGATGGGAATCGAACCCACACCATCAGCTTGGAAGGCTGAGGTTCTACCATTGAACTACACCCGCCTGTGGCCGTAACAATGGCAGTACCCGACCTGCTGACCGCACTCAGCCCGCTTTTTCGCCTGCCTCACCCGGCGCACGCGCCATGGTGGAGGGGGTAGGATTCGAACCTACGAAGGCGTAAGCCGGCAGATTTACAGTCTGCTCCCGTTGGCCGCTTGGGTACCCCTCCCAAGAAAAAACGAGCCGCGTATTCTGATTTCGCGGCCGAAGGGTGTCAATGCAGATTTCGGGCCAAACGTGGTTTTTTTCGCGGCGCATCAGTTGGCGCCGGCCAGCCATCCGGACAAGTGGATGGCGGATGAGCCGGGATCAGGTCTAGCGGCCGCGGGAATTGAGATACCGGTCGACGGCGGCGCGCACCTCAGGGGCAGCGGCCGCGCTGGCCGAAAAATCGAGGTCGACGCTGCCCAGGTCGTCCATGGCCGCCCGGATCTCGAGCGCCTCGGTCCTGCCCTTGTACTGCACGGTGAATCGCCAGGACCTGGATTGGTCGGCCTTCAGCGCGTTGATGCCCTGGTTGACCTGGTTGGCCTCCGCCGCGCCGAAGCCGCCGCTGTACACGCGACTGACCTGGTGCAGCACGGCGTTGGCGTATTTGGCATCAAAACTGGTCGTAATCGAAACCGAATCGGCCGCTGGTGCCGATTGGGCCGCCAATACGGCCATAAAGGCGCACATTAACGTCACGATCGACGAAGATCGATAGTTTTCGCGCTGATATCGACACGCTTTAAAATCGAATGCCGTTTTCATACTCCTTATTATAGCAGGAGGGCTTCCGGGGGCGGCATCAACCGCCAGCCGCCTGGTCGCAAGTCCTCTGGCAGGCTGACCCGGCCGTAACGCAGGCGGCTCAGGCGGCTGACCTCGAAACCGACCTCCTGCCAAAGCCGCCGCACCTCCCGATTGCGCCCCTCCCGCAACGTCACCCGGTACCAGCTGTGACTTTCGCTGTGGCCACCAGCCTCGATTCGCTCGAAGCGGGCCGGCCCGTCCTCCAGTTGCACTCCGCGGCGGAGCCGCTCGAGCACCTGCGGCCCCGGGCGCCCATGCACCCGCACCAGGTACTCGCGTTCGATCTCGGCCGAAGGATGCATCAGGCGGTGCGCGAGCGCCCCATCGGTCGTGAACAACAGCAGGCCGGTGGTATTGACATCCAGCCGCCCGATCACGACCCAGCGACCGCTCGGCGCCGGTGGCAGCCGTTCGAACACGGTCGGCCGTCCATCCGGATCGCGGCGCGTCGTGACCTCGCCCTGCGGCTTGTTGTAGATGAGTACGCTGCGCGCGGGCGCCGCGGCGCTCGCCAGCGGTTTGCCGTCGAGCCGGATCGCGGCGCCTGGCGCCGCGCGTTCGCCCAGCTGCGCCACGCGCCCGTCGACGCTGATGCGCCCGTCCCGGATCCATTGCTCGATCTCGCGTCGCGAGCCGTGGCCGAGATTCGCGAGCAGTTTCTGGATCCGTTCCAAAGAACGTGCCCGCGCCGCTTCAGCGGGAAGGTAGTGCGATCTTGCGGAACAGCTCGCTCTGTCCGTCGCCATCGCGCGCCTCGATCGCGCGGTCGACCAGCTGATGCGTGAGGTGCGGACCGAACAGCTGCATGAAGTCGTAGGCAAAATTCCGCAGCAGCGTGCCGCGCCGGAAGCCGACCCAGGTGGTGTGGATCGGAAACAGGTGCGAGGCATCGAGCTTCACCAGGTCCGAGTCGTGCGCGGGCTCGATCGCGACGCTCGCAACGATGCCCACGCCCAGTCCCAGGCGCACGTAGGTCTTGATGACGTCCGAATCGCGCGCCGTCAGCGCCACCTTGGGCACCAGGCCTTCGCGCGAGAACACGGTCTGGAGCGAGGACGCGCCGGAGAAGCTGAACACATAGGTCACCAGTGGATATTTCGCCAGTTCAGGCAAAGTCAGTTTGCGGTTGGCCGCCAGCGGGTGGTGCTTCGGCACGATCACCTGCCGGTGCCAGCGATATACCGGCAGCAGCACCAGGCCCGGGAACAGGCCGTCCGAACCGGTCGCGATCGCGAGCTGCACGCGATCCGTGGCCACCATCTCGGCGATCTGCTCGGAAGTGCCCTGGTGCAGGTGGAGTTCCACCTCGGGGTAGCGCTCACGGAACGCCTGCACCACCGGCGGCAGGACATAGCGGGCCTGGGTATGCGTGGTCGCGATCGAGAGCGTGCCGCGGTTGTCCTGGTTCAGGTCGGCGGCGACCGCCTTGAGGCTTTCGATTTCGGCCAGCGCGCGCGTCGCGTATTCGAGCACGCGCGCGCCCTGCGGAGTGATGCGCGAGAATGCCCGCCCTTCACGCACGAACAGGTCGAAGCCCAGTTCGCGCTCGAGCGCCTTGAGCGCCCGGCTGATGGCCGGTTGGGAAGTGCCGAGTGCCGAAGCCGCCTGGGTCACCGAAAGGCCGTGACGCGCTATCGCCACCGCGTACTGGAGCTGATGAAAATTCATGGGCTGGACCCGTGGCTATTATCCCGATGAAATTATAACAACGCGTTATCAGACGATGGCCTTTTCTTTATCGCTTGCCCGGTAACGCAGCATTACAGTGCCTTCATCATGATTTACGAAGACATTCTCGGCACCATTGGCCGCACGCCCATCATCCGCATCCAGCGGCTCGCGCCCGCTGGCGTGAACATGTATGTGAAGTGCGAATTCTTCAACCCGCTGGGCTCGGTCAAGGACCGCCTGGCGATCGCCATCATCGAGGACGCCGAACGGCGTGGCGAGCTCAAGCCCGGCCAGACAGTAGTCGAGGCGACCTCCGGCAACACGGGCATCGCACTGGCGATGGTCTGCGCGGTGAAGGGTTATCCCTTCGTCGCGGTGATGGTCGAGACCTTTTCGATCGAGCGCCGCAAGATCATGCGCATGCTTGGCGCCAAGGTGATCCTCACGCCGGCGGCGGAGCGCGGCACGGGCATGGTGCGCAAGGCGGCCGAACTGGCTGCGAAGCACGGCTGGTTCCTCGCGCGGCAATTCGAGAATCCGGCGAACCCGGCCTATCACCGCAGCACGACCGGTCCCGAGATCCTGGCGGACTTCGTCGGCAAGCGGCTCGACTACTTCGTGACCGGCTGGGGCACCGGCGGCACACTGACGGGCGCCGGCGAGATGATCCGGCTCGCGCGCCCTGACGTGCGCATCACCGCCGCCGAACCCGAGGCCGCCGCCCTCCTCTCCGGCAAGCCGTTTGCACCGCATAAGATCCAGGGCTGGACGCCGGACTTCGTGCCTGCGGTGCTCAACCGCAACGTGCCCGACCGCATCGTCACCGTCACCGACACCGAGGCCATCGACGCGGCGCGCCAGCTCGCGCGCCAGGAGGGCCTGTTCGTCGGCATCTCGAGCGGCGGGACTTTCGCCGCGGCGCTCAAGGTCGCCAGGGAGGCGGGCCCGGGCGCCACCATCCTCGCGATGCTGCCCGATACCGGCGAGCGCTACATGAGCACCGCCCTGTTCGAAGGGATTCCGGATGGGTCCGATCCGGAAAGCTGAGCCCCGCGTGGCCGACGCACCGCGTACGCTGTCCGCGCCGGGCGCGAGCGAGCATGCGCCCGACAGCGTGGCGCTGCCCGATCCGTTCAGGCTCTACCGCGGTGGCATGCTGCATGGCGGCCGCATCGCCTACGAGACCTGGGGCCAGCTGAACGCGGCGCGCGACAACGCGATCCTGCTGTTCACCGGCCTGTCGCCCTCGGCGCACGCAGCGGCCACGCCATCCGATCCCGCGCCCGGGTGGTGGCAACGCATGATCGGGCCGGCGCTCGCGCTCGACACCAGCCGTTATTTCGTGCTGTGCGTGAATTCGATCGGCAGTTGCTTCGGTTCCAGCGGACCTGCCAGCATCGACCCGGCAACCGGCGAACGCTACCGGCTCGACTTCCCGGAAGTCGCGGTCGAGGACATCGCGCGCTGCGGTTTCGAGGCCGCGCGCGCGCTCGGCATCACCAGGCTCGATGTGGTGATGGGCGCTTCGCTCGGGGGCTCGGTGGTCGCGGCCTTTGCGGCGCTGTTTCCGGACGGCGCCCGCCGCCTGGTGAGCATCTCCGGTTCGCCTGCGGCTTCGCCGTTCGCGATCGCGCTGCGCTCGGTGCAGCGCGAGGCGATCCTGCGCGATCCCGACTGGCAGGGCGGCAACTATCCACCGGACCGGCCGCCGCGCAACGGCATGCGCCTGGCGCGCAAGCTTGGCACGATCACCTATCGTTCGGCCACCGAATGGCGGCAGCGCTTCGGGCGCGAGCCGCTGGCCGGCAACGCGCTGCGCGCCAGCCCGTTCGCGCCGCGCTTCGCGGTCGAAGGCTATCTCGAGGCGCAGGCCGAACGTTTCGTGCGCGTCTACGACCCGAACTGCTACCTGTACCTGTCGCGGGCGATGGACCGCTTCGACCTCGCCGAACACGGCGGTTCGTACCCGGCTGCCTTCAACGGCAACCGCGCCGAGCGCGTGCTGGTGATCGGGGTCGAGAGCGACCTGCTGTACCCGATCCACGAGCAGGCGGCGCTGGCCGAGGCCTTCGAGGCCAGCGGTGTCCCCACGCTGTTCCGGCGCCTGGCCTCGCTCGAGGGGCACGACGCCTTCCTGGTCGACATCCCGCGCTTCGACGCCGAGATCCGCGCCTTCCTCGCCTGAGGCGCCTCAGCGCCGCCCGCGGTGCTGCAACGCAGTGCGGCCGGCATGGCCCCCACCGGCGCGGTGCGTGCCCTCGCAAACGATTGGTTTCATTGTGAAATGGTTCACATCACGAACATTTCATCTGCTGGTAACGCCATTGTCTCTTGCAGTGCATACATTGTCGTATATCATATCGTTCGTAGAGCAAACGATATCGCTTGCCTACTTATTGTTATCGGACTGTAAGGAGCACCAGCATGAACGAACTGAACTTCAAGCCCGCGACCGGTGGCGGTTTCGCCGGTGACAGGACAGTGGCCGTGCCGGCGCTCGACACGAGCACCGTCACCACCGGCACGCCGCGCGAGGGCGCGTCCGCCCGGCACCAGCGCCGCCGCCTGAACGTGCTGCGCTTCCCGGGCGATGCGGGGTTCCGGCCGTTCCGGGTCTACTGAAGCCGGGTTTCCGAAGCTGACGGCAAGGGCCCGCGGCGGGTGATGCCACCCGCCGCGGGCTGTTGCCTGCGCGCGATCATTTCCAGCAGCCGCTCGGGTCGGGAGGCGTACGCACGCCCTGGTCGTCGACCGTGAAGCTGAGGCAGGCGGCGGTGTCGCTCGTCTGCGGCCCGGTGGCGGCAGCCTGAATGGTATAGCTGTTGGGCGCCACGGCCGCGAAGCTGATCGTGTAGTTCCCGGAAGGGGTCGCGCCCGCGGCCGTCAGGTTGGTGACGCCGAGGCCGCCGAGGTTCGCCGGTCTGATCACCGTGGCCATGTCCTGCGCGTACTGGTTGTTCTGCAGGAAGTAGCGTTCCTGTGCCGCCTGGATCGACAACAGCGCCATGCGCGCTTCGGTGCGGTTGGTGCGCAGCACGTAGTTGCGGTAGCTCGAGGTCGCGAGCGTCGCGAGGATCGCCACCACCGCGACCACGATCATCAGTTCGATCAGCGAGAAGCCGCGCGCGGATCCGCGTGGCTGCCGTGCAATGTGCTGCGTGCTCATGCTCATACCCGTGCGCTAGTTGGCCATGCCTTCACGCCAGTAGGTCTTGCGACGCTGGTTGAAGTTCGAGCACACGCCCAGCACCTCGACGCCCGAGAGGCAGGTCACCTGCCCACCGCCCCCTGAAGCGCCGCCGCCGGGACTGCTTGGATCGTTGCCCGGGAACAGGAACGCGGCCTCGGGCGCGATACCGCCCTGCCGCAGATCCTGGCTGCGCTCGCTGGTGGTCAGCGTACCGTCCTTGTTGCGATCGATCACCGGCGAACCGTCGAACACGCTGACCACGTAGACGCGGTTGGTGCCCGTGCCGATGCCGGTGCACGGATCGGTGGGCGGCGTGGTGTTGGGCGAATAGGTCGTGAAGATGACCTGGTCGTTGAAGGTGCGCGAGGGAACCAGCGACTTTTCGCCGCCGGTCCAGTCCGGATGCGTGTTGAGGTTGAGCTGCCAGCCGAGCGCATCGGAGGGCAGGCCCGGAGCCGCCGAACCGGTGATGTCGACCAGTTTGCTCGAGACGGCCGCGGCGCTCAGCGCATCGCGCACGATCGTCAGGCCGTTGAACTGCGCCTGCGAGAGCTGCTGGAAGCCGTTGTAGTCGCGGATGTCGTAGAAGCGGTCGTGCACCGTGCTGTCGAGCGGGTGGCCGCGGTAGCCCGAGCCGATCGCCACGCTGAGGAACGGCACCGTCTTCGGCTTCTGCTCCGCGGCCACGTCGGCCGCGCTGTAGAAGCGGCGCACGTCGGCCGACGAGTGCAGCGCGTCTTCCTTGGTGCCGAGCGAGGCGATCACTCCGCCCGCGACCAGCCCCGCCGCGTTGTTGCCATTGCTGATGTCGAAACGCCACACCTGCGCGGCCATGTCGCCGACGTACATGCGGTCGGCGTAGCCATCGCCGTTCAGGTCGAGCACCGACACCGGCGCCGGGATCGCGTGGTCCATGCGCGCGTTGTTGAAGCTCGCGCCGCTGCTGCCGGCGCTCCACAGCAGGTTGCCGCTCAGCGCGTCGACCATGTAGATGTGGTTGCCGACGGAGTCGGCGCTGTAATAGGTGCCGTTGTCTTCGGCCGCGTCATAGCCGCCGCCGATCACCAGCACCAGGTGCTGCGTGTTCTGGCTGGCGCCCGCGATGTTCACGCGCGTAATCGTCGGGGTCGACCAGGCCTGGCCGATACCCGGCAGCGTCGAGCCGTCGATCCTCCAGAGGATCTTCGGGTTCATCTTGTCGGTGACGTCGAGCGCGTAGTAGGCCGCGGTGTCGGAATTGCGGCCGGTGCCGAAGAACAGGATCACGCGGTCATTGCCGTTGATCGTGCCATCGCCGTTGATGTCGTACTTGAGCACCGCGATCGGGCCGTCGAGCCCGTAGTGCTTGGTGGTCTGCGCATTGTTGTTGTACAGGTCCTTGAGGTGCGTCAACATGTCCTTGGGGATGAACGCCCACAGCTCCTGGCCGCTGGTGGCGGTGTCGGTGCCGTCCGGATTCGCGCTAGCGTCGATCGCATGGAAGTAACCGTCGTTGGTGGGCGCGAATATGACCGTGTCGTCCGTGCCGTCGAGCTTCTTGCCGTAGATCATCGCGACCGGCTGCGTATGGATGGGATCGCCCATCTCATGGCGTGAATCGGTGGTGCCCGCGGGCGGCACCGCATTCTGCACGTCCAGGCCCTTGGCCCAGTCCACCAGGTCGTTGAGCGCCGGATCGCCGGCAGCGCCGATGTTCAGATCCGCATTGGTCACGCTCGTGTAGGTCAGCGGCGTGAGGCCGCTCGGGTAAGTCGTGCCCGTGTAGGTATAGACGGTGCGGTTGACCGCATCGGGCAGCCGGCTGGCCGCGCCACCCATGGTCACGTCGGAGCCATCGACCACGGGGCTCCAGTAGCTGCGCGCGGTATCGGTGAAAAAGCCGGTGTTCGAATCAACCGCGGCCGCGCCGAGCGCGTCGACCACCTTGCCGCCCACCACCTTGTACTTCTTGATGTTGCCCGGCCAATGGTAAGTGACGCGCGGGCTGAACACCGACACATACAGGTCGTTGAGCGTCTGCGTGCGATTGAAGGCGTTGACCGCGACAGCTGGCGCGGAGAAGGTGGTGTTGGTCTTGATCACCGATGCCAGGATCTCGTTGAATGCGCTCGTCAGCTCGGTCAGGTCGGTGGCCGTGAACGCCTTGCCGCCACCGGCGACAGCCGCGTTGTTGAGATAGTTGAAGGCCGCGGTCGGCGCGCCGCCGCTGTTGAAGTCGACGCCGAAGCCGATGAAGTAACTGGTGACGTTCTGCACCTTGGCGACGTCCGGGCGCATGTCGTTGTTGTACATGTAGCCCGCCAGCGCCGACATGCACTTGCCGCCGTTGGCGCCCGGGAAGGTCGTGGTGTCGCACTTGACGCCCAGGGCCTTGATGGCCGCGTCGGAGGCGCCGACCTCGTTCGGCAGACCGTCGGTCAGGTAGACGATGAAATTCTTGCGGCAGGAATAGTCGGCCGGGCTGTCGTAGTTGCTGCTCGCCAGCGTGCCGCCGTCCCTGGAACTGGCGACGCTGGGCGCCAGGAAACTGGTGACACCCGAGCAGGTACCGTTGACCGCGCTCCAGGCATTGCAGGAAGTCGACCAGGAATTGTTGCCGTAGAGGACCTTCTGGCCGGAGAAATACAGGTAGGCCTCGTAGTAGGTTTCCGACAGCGGCGTGATACCCGACGGCGCCCAGCTGCTGACGAGGTTCACGCGGTCGGCGCGGTTCGTACCGGTGTCGATCGGCGCGATCGGCGCCAGCACCATGCCGCCGGTGCCGCGGTAGTTGTAGCGCATCAGGCCGACGTTGACGCCGGTCATGCTGTTGAGGAGCGATGAGGCGGCCGTGTGCATGATTGCCATCTTCGAACGCGTCGAAGACTGGCTCGAATCATTGACATAGCTGAGGTAGTTGGCGGAATAGATGGTGTAGGTACCGCCGCTGGCGACGGAGAAGTAGTTCTTGCTCAGATCCCACACTCCGGTGAGGCGCTCGGGAAACCCGCTTACGGTGTCGGTGTTGACGACCGTGGTGCCCGGCGGATTCGTGGTCGTGGTCTGGATCGTGAAGGTATCGGTCGAGGCATACAGCAGGAGCAGGTTGACCCCATCGCCGTCCTTGCCGGCGTCCGCCTTGCACTCCACGTAGCCCGTGGTGTTGGCGCTGTTGATCGAGGCCTTCCAGCCGTAGGTGGTGGTGGCGGTCGTGACCTTGCCCTTGGTCTTGCTGGCGGCCGTGGAGCCCCACTGGGTGAAAGCGTCGGTGGCGAAGCCGGTGCTGTTGATCGGCGCGAGCATGTTCGCGCACTTGAATTGCGCCTTGGCGATCTTCGCGGCGGAGCCGCAGGCCGGGATGCCCTTGGAGCTGTAATAGTAATAATTGCTGTCGAAGGCCGAAGCGCACTTGTCGGCGTTGTAGGTATGCGCGGGATTGTAGTCGAGCTGCGTCGTCACCAGATCGTTCATGCTGCCCGAGGTGTCGAGGATGAACATGATGTTGGCGGGAATGCTGCCGTTGTTCTGGTTGAAGAAGATCTCGGTGTCGTCGGCATAAGCCGCCGCGCCGGCAACCAGCGCAACCAGGGTTCCGGACACCACCGCGAACAATCGCGACTTAGGGAATCGCATGATGTGATCCTTCAGCGCCAGGCGCTGCTATTTCTCGAGTACCGCAATACGACTGACGACCAGGTCGCTCAGCCGGTAACTGATGGTGAGCGGCTTGCCGACGTTCTGGCGCGCATAGGCCGCCATCTCGCGCAGGCTCACCGTGTGGCCGGCCAGGATGCAGCTGGTGTTCTGGTCCAGCTGCAGCGTGGAGTGCAGGCAGCCCAGGCAGTTGCGCACGCTCACCCGACCGTCGAGGCCGGCGGGGAAAATCACCGCGTCGGTGGTGGTTTCGACCGAGTTTTCGAGGACCACGTTGGGGGGCATCTGCGCCTGCGCCGGCGCGCACAGCCCGGCCAATGCCAGGAGTGATGCCGGGATCAGGGTCTTGATCGAACTGTTCATGTTGCTCTCCAGGATCCTGTTGCTGTCGCTTACTGCAGCGCGGTGGTGGCGGCGTTCGGGTCGGGCTGCACGGTCGGGTCCCACGGCGAGATCACGGCGACGCCCTGCAGGTTGTTCGCGGTGGCACTGCGGCTCGACGTGCCGATGCTCGCGATCTCGAAATGGTAGGTCGAGAAGCTGTTCCACGAGTTGCCCCAGATGGCCGGCAGCGGCACGCCCAGCAGCTGCGGCGTGACGGTGGCCGTCCAGCTGTCGGTCGCGGTCGGCGCCCCATTGAGCGTCTGCGCGGGCGAACCGGGATTGAAGGCGCCCAGAGATATCGTCTGCTCGATGCCCGCTTCCGCGGCCTGGAACGCGTTCGAGCGGTACTGTTCGTTGCCGGCCATGATGAACTCGAGGCTGGCGGAATTCATGCCCGAAACCGCCAGCAGCGTCAGCACCAGCAGCAGCAGCAGGCCGACGACCAGCGCTGCGCCCCGCTGGCGCTGCACGATCATTGGCGGAGAAGAGTTGCGCATGACTTCAGGTCCCCAGCGCATTGCGCACCTGGATCGTGCGCGAGATCAGCAACCGGCGCACGCGCGCCGGGCCGGTGGCATACGAGGCATCGGCGCTGAGCGAAGGCTGGTAGGCCTTGCCCGCGTCCGCCGCGTTGTCGAGGTTGCCCGTGAGGCCGGTGGCCTGGAGCCGGTCGCCGTACTGATAGATGCGCGCATCGAGGAAATTGTTCTCGGGGGTTTCGGCGCGCACCAGCAACCAGATGCGCACCGCGACGATCTGCGCACCGGCCGGCACGCCGTCGGGGTTCACGTAGCGCGTGGCCACGCCGGTGTTGCCGATCGGGTCGATGCCGAATTGCACCTGCATGTCCTCGACGCCGGCGATGATCTCCTGGTCACGGAACTGCGTGACGCCGCCGACCGAGGTGACTGTCTTGCGCCGGAGCGAGGGCAGGTTCTGCTGCTGCTGCGAATTCTGGTCGACGTAGTACGTGTCGACGATCAGGTTCTCGAGCTTGGCGACCGCGAGCGCGTCGGGCTGGCCGACGACCGCGGCGGGGCAGGATGAAGCCAGCCCATCGCTCATCAGTCGGCCGGCGATGCGCGAAGTGCAGACCTGCAGCGTGCCCGCGGGACCCGGCGCGGCATCGAATACCGAGGCGCGGCGTACGGTCAGGGTATCGGCAGTCGTGACCGGCGTGGTGGTCCAGGCGACGCCGGTGCCGAGGTCCAGCAGCGTATCGCAGCCCGCCTGTCTGGTCGGGCTTATCGTGTAGGCGTTATTGTCGCCCTGCAGGTTGGTGCTCACGTCGGTGGCGAAATTGCGGCCGCAGACATTGGCGGCGGCGCCGGCGGCGACTGGCGCTGCGCTCGCGGCGCTTTGCGGCAGCTGGCCGCCGATGACCGCGGCGCCCTTGAGCAGCCCCCAGTAGTTCGACATGCGCACGTCCGGCTCGATCACCGACATCGCATAGCGCGCGGTCTCCTGCAGGCGCGCGACGCTCTCGTTGGCGCCATAGGCGCTCTTGCTGTTCACATAGACCTGCGCGGCGCCGAAGATCAGCACGGCGCCAATGACCATCGCCACCATCATTTCGATCAGGCTCAGGCCGGCTTGCGCTCTTCGGGCGTTCATATCTGCAGCGTCAGCGCGTAGCTCAGGGGCGCGCCGCCGCTCTCGGTCCAGTTGATGGTGATGGTGTAGGTGTAGGGACCAGCTGCGACGGGGGGCACGACCACGGTCCCGACACCGCCCGGGAGGATCGCCGCGACCTGCTGCTGCCAGACGAACAGGTCGTTGGCGGCCATCAGCGCCGGCGCGCAGTCGACCGAGGCCGCGCCGTAGCAGTTGTTGTCGGCCGCAGCGCCTGCATAGGCCACGTTGGCGCCGCGGTTGGCGCGGATGCGGTCGGCGAGGTCGGCGGCCAGGTTGACCGCCTGCATGCGGTAGATCGCGCCGCCGCCGGATTTCAGCGTGGTCACGTAGAGACCCGCGATGCCGAGCATGCCGACGGCGAGCACGACCAGCGCGACCATCGTTTCGACCAGCGTGAAGCCGTGCGCCAGCGTGACAGGGCGCCCGCGACGGCGTTGCCACCGTGACTTCACGCCGGCGCTCACGGGCAGCTTCCGCCGACCAGCGGCAGCGCCGTGTCGTGCACGTCCGCCCAGGTCGAAGATGTGCGCGCCCGCCCCGTGGGCGCAATGAGCAGCGCGCGCGCGCTGGCGGAGTTGCCAAACTGCAGCACGCCGCGCGAATCGCACAGCACGATGGTCCCGACCGGCACGCGCACGCCGGCCGGGTTGGCGAAGCCGCTGGGGCTGAAGCTGATGATGCGATCGTTGGCGTCGGTCCTGACGGTGACGCTCGGGTCGAGCAGCCCATGGCGCTGGATGATCGGCTCGCCATTGTCGTGCTGCCAGTTGCCATTGATGTCCTGGAAGACGAACCAGCCATTGAAGGTCGCGTAGTCGCAGGCCATCGCATTGTCGGCGGCGGTCGGATTGGCGGTGCCGCACATCACCACATTGCCGTTCTGGCGCTTGATGGCCTCGGTACGGGCCACCTGGAGCGAGTGCAGCATGTCGTTCACGCCGCCCGTGAGCCGGTTATTGCGGATGAAATCACGCATATTGGGCACCATCAGGCCGACCAGGATCCCCGCCACGGTGAGCGTGATCATCAGTTCGACGAGCGTGAAGCCCTTGTAGCTGGAGCGGTCCATGGGGCCATCCTAGGTCCGCCGCCACCCCGGTACAGGAGTAGCCGATTAACGGCCGGTTGGGGCCGATGAACGGCGTGACGGCGCGGCCTGGTTTACCTTAAGGTCGCGCCATGCCGCCCGTACCGGTCATCGTCCGCCACCGTCCTGGCCGCCGCCGCCACGGCGCCGCCAGCGCCCTGCTGGCGTTGCTGGCGGCACTTGCGGGCACCGGCGCCGCCGCGGCCCAGGCCACGCTCAAGCTCGCCACCTGGAACCTGGAATGGTTCCTGACGCCCGCCACCTTCAATGAGCTCAAGGGCGCGTGCACGCGCAATGATCGCGCGCATCGCTGGCAGCCGCGCAGCATCCCCTGCGACGTGGCAGCGACGCTGGAGCGCAGCGCGATCGATATTGGGGCCATGGCGCGAATAGCGCGGGTGTTAAATGCCGACCTGGTCGCGCTCGAGGAGGTCGACGGCGCAGCCGCCGCCGGTCAGGTGTTCCACGGCTATGATTTCTGCTTCACCGGCGGACGCACAGTGCAGAACACCGGCTTCGCGATTCGCCGCGGCCTGCCCCATCGCTGCGGGCCGGACCTCCTCGAGCTGTCGCTCGGCGACGAGCTGCGGCGCGGCGCCACGCTGGTGCTGTATCCCGGCAGCGCTCGCGAGCTGCATCTGCTCGCGGTACACCTCAAGTCGGGCTGTGCGCGCGGCTCGCTGTCATCGCGGAACCATGCCTGCGGGCGCCTGGCGCGCCAGGCGCCTGCGCTGCACGATTGGCTGGCCGCCGAGCGCCGCGCCGGGCATCGCTACGCGGTGCTCGGCGATTTCAATCGTGATTTGCTGCATGAGCGCGGCGAGGGCCTGTGGGAACGGATCGGCGCGGACACGAACGAGGCCAGGCTGTTCAACACCGCGGCGGGCGGATTCTTCCGCAACTGCTACGCCGGGCAGATCCACACCGGCTACATCGACTACATCCTGCTCGGCGATTCGCTGGCGCCCACGCTGGTGCCCGGATCATTCGAGCGATGGGTGTACGCGCCGACCGCGGCCTGGCGCCTTAAGCTTTCGGATCACTGCCCGGTTGCAGTGCGGCTGCGTCTTGATTAAGTTAGCTCCGGGTTGGATTGCAGTGGAATCCATGCATAATCGAGGCTGACAGCGTTCATACCCACAGCCAGTGGGAGCCGCTGCCCAGGGGAAGACGAGCAGTCCATGGAAAGACGCCTGCATACACGGCATCGAGCACGCACCACGGTATACATCATGCTGCCGGCGGGCAAGCGTCGCCTGTGCCGTGCGATCAACCTCAGTGCCAACGGCGTGTTCATCCGCACCGCTTCGCTCGGCCTCAAGAAGGGCCAGCAGGTCGAGCTCGCGTTCGCGATCGACCTGGGCGCGGTCACCAAGGTGCATCGTCGCACCGCGGTGGTCGCGCACATCTCGGGCGGCGGCACCGGCCTGATGATGGACGCCTACGCCGCGCGCTGACGTGCCACACTAGCCTGCATGCTGCAGGTCGCCGAACTCCGCAAGTCCTATTCCGGTACCGAAGTCGTGCGCGGCGTCAGCTTTGCGGTCGCGGCGGGCGAATGCTACGGGCTGCTCGGGCCCAACGGCGCCGGGAAGACCACCACGCTGCGCTGCTGCCTGGGACTGACGGCGAGCGATGGCGGCCACATCAGCCTCGCTGGCCTGCCGGTGCCGGCGGCGGCGCGGGCCGCACGCGCCCGCACCGGCGTGTGCCCGCAGTTCGACAACCTCGACCCCGATTTCACCGTCGCCGAGAACCTGGTGGTCTACGGCCGCTACTTCGGCATACCGCGCGACCTCATGCGGGAGCGGGTGCCGCGCCTGCTGGAATTCGCCGGCCTCGAGGACAAGGCGGCCGCGCGGCTGGATGCGCTGTCCGGCGGCATGAAGCGGCGCTTGACGCTGGCGCGCGCACTGGTCAACGACCCGCAGATCATCTTCCTCGACGAGCCCACCACCGGGCTCGATCCGCAGGCCCGCCACCTGATCTGGGACCGGCTCAAGAGCCTGACTGCGTCCGGGCGCACGCTGATCCTGACCACGCATTTCATGGACGAAGCCGAGCGGCTGTGCCACCGCGTCGCGATCATGGACCGCGGCGCGATGATCGCCGAGGACGCGCCGCGCCGGCTGATCGGCGCGCAGATCGAGCCGCACGTGGTGGAGATCTACGGCGAAGGCGTGCGCGAATTCGCCCGCGACACCGCGCCGCGCTACGCGCAGCGCGTCGAGCTGACCGGCGAGACCGCGTTCTGCTATTGCCGCGATGCCGCCCCGCTGCTCGAATCGCTCCAGGCCCACAGCGCGCTGCGCGCCCTGTCGCGCGCCGCGAACCTGGAGGACGTGTTCATCAAGCTCACCGGCCGGGACATCCGTGACTGAGCCGCTGATCGAACGCTGCGGGCTGCGCTACCTGCACGTGGTCGGGCGCAATTTCCTGGTGTGGCGCAAGCTCATGTACGCCTCGATGCTGGGCAACATGGCCGACCCGATGATCTACCTGGTCGGCCTCGGCTTCGGGCTCGGCGGCTTCATGCCGGCGATCGAGGGCATGCGCTACATCAACTTCCTGGCCGGCGGCATGCTCTGCTATAGCGCGATGAACAGCGCCACCTTCGAAGCGCTTTACTCGGCCTTCTCGCGCCTGAAGATCCAGCGCACCTGGGAGGGCATCATGCACGCACCGATGACCGCCGCCGACGTCGTGCTCGGCGAATGGATCTGGGCCGCACTCAAGGCCACGCTGTCGGGCGCGGCGATGCTGATCGCGATGTACCTGCTCGGCCTGGTGCACGGGCTGCGGCCGCTGGCGGTGATGCCGGTGGTGCTGCTGATCGGGCTGGCCTTCTCGGGCCTCGGGCTCATCATGACCGCGCTGGCGAAGTCCTACGAGTTCTTCATCTTCTATTTCACGCTGGTGATCACGCCGATGATGTTCCTGTCGGGTGTGTTCTACCCGCGCTCGGCGCTCCCGCCGGTGGTCCAGGCAATCGGCGCGGTGCTGCCGCTGACGCATGGCGCCGACCTGGCGCGCGGACTCACGCTCGGCACGCCGATGGCGCACCCGTTGCTCGACGTGCTGGTGCTCGCCGGCTACGCGACCTGCGGCGTATCGGTGTCGGTGCTGTTGATCAGGCGCCGGCTGCTGAAGTAGCTGGCGCCGCCGGCGTCCGGGGCGAGGAGCGCGGCGAGTTGGGTCGCGCTGCGCGCCGCCAGTTCGCTGTCGGCAGGCTCGAAACCCGCCCGCGACGCATGCGCGAACAGCACCAGCACGCCGAACACCCTGGCGCCGCTGCGCAGCGGCATGCTGATGAAGCGGAACGGATCGTCATCCGGATCGAGGCGCGCCCGGTTGACGCGCAGCGCCTCGCCGCCGCTTTCGGCGCGCCACGCGAGTTCACCGCTGGCGATGCGCCGGAGCGAGCCGAGCCGCGGCAGCCGCGAACCGACCGCCGAATGGCAGCGGAAGAGCCGCTGGCGTGGCACGCAGACGACCGCCGCGTCGGCACGCGCGCCCATCGCCAGTTCGGCCAGCACCCGTTCGACCGGGTCGGCGACCGCGCGCGCGCCGGCCGCCAGGAGCGGTGCGAGCCGCTGTTCGAGCGCGCCGGGCAACAGCAGCTCGTCGCGCCGGAATGGCCCGCCGATCGCGAAGGCCAGCGCCCCCGCGAGTTCACCATCGCCCGTGCGCATCACGAAAGCATAGCTGGCGGCTGACTTGAGCACACAACGCAGTGTGTAGGAGGGGCCGCCGGTGTCGGCGCTCGCCAGCAGGTCGGCGACCAGCGCGCGCATCTCCTCGGGCACCGTGCCGCCGGCCGCCCACAGCACGCGTCCCTGGCGATCGAACAGCGCCGCGCCGCCCGCGCGCGGCACGATGGTGCTGACGAGTCGCCCGAAGGTGGAAAGTGTCGCCGGCAAGACCAGCTCCCGCGCTATTGCCACTCATGGCTACGCCCAAGATGCTCCCGCTGGCCTGCGGCAACCGCCGATACGGTCACATCGCGGAAATTAACGGGTCTGCGGACATAAGCGGGCCCTGGGAATCGGCAATCTGGCGCACTTCGACCGCCCTTCGGCAGCGTTGCGGAATTTCGGCAGGTGGTGCCGCAGGAGAGTCTCGAACTCCCGACCCCCTGATTACAAATCAGGTGCTCTACCAACTGAGCTACTGCGGCGAGGCCGGCGCTTGGTCCG
>JAGWPD010000006.1 GCA_028870705.1 Gammaproteobacteria bacterium | reverse complement strand
GGCGCCGATCCGTGGGAAAACATCGGGCGGCGCTACCCGCCCAACACGCGCGTGTTCGGCAAGATCACCAACATCGCCGACTACGGCGCCTTCGTCGAGATCGAGGACGGCGTCGAGGGCCTGGTGCACGTCTCCGAGATGGACTGGACCAACAAGAACGTCAATCCGGCCAAGGTCGTGCATACCGGCCAGGAAGTCGAGGTCATGGTGCTGGACGTCGACGAGGAACGGCGCCGCATCTCGCTCGGCCTGAAGCAGTGCGCGGCCAACCCATGGAAGGAATTCGCCGAAAACCACAACCGTGGCGACCACGTCGCCGGCCAGATCAAGTCGATCACAGACTTCGGCATCTTCATCGGCCTGCCGGGCAACATCGACGGCCTGGTGCACCTCTCCGACATCTCCTGGGACGTGCCCGGCGAGGAAGCCGTGCGCAACTACCAGAAGGGACAGCAGGTCGAGGCGATGGTGCTCGCGATCGATCCGGAGCGCGAGCGCATCTCGCTCGGCATCAAGCAGCTCGCGAAGGATCCGTTCTCCGGCTACATCACCGACAACCCGAAGGGGAGCGTCGTCAAGGGCACGGTGCGCGAGGTCGATGCGCGCGGCGCGATCATCGACCTGGGCAACGGCATCGAAGGCCAGCTGCGCGCTTCGGAACTCGGGCGCGATCGCATCGAGGACGCGCGCCAGGTGCTGAAGGTGGGCGATGAGATCGAGGCGAAATTCGTCGGCGTCGACCGCAAGACGCGTTCGATCTCGCTGTCGATCAAGGCGAAGGAAGTGCACGAGGAGGCCGAAGCGGTGCAGAACTACCGCTCCGAGCAGCCCTCGTCGGGCACGAGCCTCGGTGACCTGTTCAAGGAACAGATCAACGCGCCGGAGCGCGACTGAAGCTGTAGGGCGCTAAGAGCAGGACGCCCGTGGCCGGCGAGCAGCGCGCGGCCACGGGCGTCGATCCAGCGAGGCGGGGCCTGGCATGACCAAATCCGAACTGATCGAGATCATAACGACCAAGCAGAAGCACCTGCCGGCCAAGGACGTGGAACTCGCGCTCAAGCAGATGCTCGAGATCATGAGCGACGCGCTCGCGCAGGGGGATCGCATCGAGATCCGCGGCTTCGGCAGCTTCTCGCTGCATTTCCGGCCGCCGCGCCAGGGTCGCAACCCCAAGACCGGCGAAGCGGTGGCGCTCGATGGCAAGTACGTGCCGCATTTCAAGCCCGGCAAGGACCTGCGCGAACGCGTCAACGAAGGCACCAACCGGCCGATCCGCGACTGAAGCGTCGCGGCGGCCGGGCAATGCGGCACGATCGCGGCAGTTTCGCCGCTCGCGGCCGCGATTGCGGCCTCCTAGAGTGAACGGGAACTTTCCACCCGCTCCCCAGGAGGCCGCCCATGAACATCCATCGCCCATTGGTCACGCTGGCCGCGCTGCTGGTCACAGGCACGAGCGTCTGCTGGTGCGGGCCGGTCAACATCAATGCCGCCGATGCGCCTACGCTGGCGCAGGAGCTCAGGGGCATCGGCCCGGTGAAGGCGCAGGCCATCGTCGAGTATCGCCAGAAGCACGGCGCCTTCCGCAGCGTCGATGAGCTCGCCCAGGTCAAGGGTATCAGCCAGAAGCTGATCGACCGCAACCGCGCCGATCTGCGGCTTGGCCAGGGCGTGCCGGCGCCCGCCGCCGCGGCACGGCCCGCCGCCAGGCCCGCCACACGCCGCTGAA
Organism: Gammaproteobacteria bacterium; assembly: GCA_028870705.1. Taxonomy (GTDB): domain Bacteria; phylum Pseudomonadota; class Gammaproteobacteria; order Steroidobacterales; family Steroidobacteraceae; genus FEN-1191. The sequence continues at coordinate 812 of JAGWPD010000006.1, read as the reverse complement.
GCCGCCGCAACGGACGTGCGCCCGGCGATGAAATCTGCCGGGCGTGCGCCAGCGCTCAAAGCGTGGCTGCGCCGGGGCCTTATAATGGCTGCACCTCTCAACGCAGCCGAGAACCCGATGAAGTCCGAGATCAGGACCGCCGTATTTCCGGTTGCCGGACGCGGCACCCGCTTCCTGCCCGCGACCAAGGCCAGCCCGAAGGAAATGCTGCCGGTGGTCGACAAGCCGCTGATCCAGTATGCGGTCGAGGAAGCGCTGGCGGCCGGCGCCGAGCGCCTGGTCTTCATCACGGGCGCGGCGAAGCGTGCGATCGAGGACCATTTCGATTCCGACCCGGAGCTGGAAAAGCTCCTCGAGGCGCAGGGCAAGAACGACCTGGTGCGGCAGATGCGCGGCGTGCTGCCCTCGTACGCGACCTGCATCTACATCCGCCAGCCCGCACCGCTCGGACTCGGCCACGCGGTGCTGTGCGCCGAGGCCGCGGTCGGCCGTGAACCCTTTTTCGTGCATCTGGCCGACGACCTGATCGATGCAGACGTGCCCTGCCTCAAGCAGATGGCGTCCACATACAACTTCCATCGCGGCAGCGTGCTGGGTGTCGAGGAGGTGCCGCGCCGCGACACCGACAAGTACGGCATCGTCGAAGTCGTCACGCGCCGCGCGCCCGTCACGCGTATTCGCAGCATCGTGGAGAAGCCCAAGCCCGCGGTGGCCCCATCCACGCTGGCGGTGGTGGGGCGGTACGTGTTGACGCCGGGCATCTTCGACCAGCTCCGCCAGGTGGGTCGCGGGGCGGGCGGAGAGATCCAGCT
>JAGWPD010000051.1 GCA_028870705.1 Gammaproteobacteria bacterium | reverse complement strand
CGGCCGCGGCCGGCGAGAAGTACGACTTCTACGACGGCCTGCCGAAATTCGAAGTGCTGGTGCCGGAGAAGGAGCACGCCACGCGCGTCGATGCGGCGGCGCGCGTCAGCCGGCCGGGCACCTACTTCCTGCAGGCGGGCTCCTACCGCAACGTCGACGAGGCCAACCGCGTCCAGGCGCAGCTCGCGCGCCAGAAGATCAGCGCCAACGTGCAGCGCGTCGCACTCGATGCCGACGTCTGGTATCGGATCCGCATCGGACCGGTCAGCGACCTCGGGCAGCTGAACCGGATTCGCCAGCAGCTGCAGGCCGCCAGGATCGTCTCGCTGGTAATCCGCGTCGACGACTAGGCCGGCCCGGGCAACTCAGTCTTCGGCGACGTGGCTGATCTCGATGCCGAGCGAGCGGAGCTTGCGGTACAGGTGCGTGCGCTCCATGCCGACGCGCTTGGCGAGCTGGCCGACCTTGCCGCCGCACAGCTGCAGCTGCTGCTGCAGGTAGGCGCGCTCGAAGTGCTCGCGCGCCTCGCGCATCGGCAGCGCGAGCAGGTCCTGCTGCACGAGCGGCGCGTCGATCGGCGCCTGCGCCGCCAGTTCGCGCTCCACTTCCTCGAGCGAAATCTCCTCGGGGCCGCCGCGCAGCAGGAGCCGGCGCAGCAGGTTGCGCAGCTCGCGCAGGTTGTCGGGCCAGGGGTAGTTGCGCAGCCGGTTCTGCGCCGCGACGCTGCAACGGCGGAACTGCAGGTTCTCGCCCTGCGTGAGCTGGTCGACGCACTGGCGCAGCAGGTCGGGCACGTCCTCGGCGTATTCACGGAGCGGTGGCACGCGCAATGGCAGCACCGCGAGCTGCGCGTACAGGTCGCGGCCCAGCGTGGCGCCGCCGGCGCGGCTCTCGATGCCCGGGAGCGCCGTGGCGATCACGCGCGCATCGAACCTGACGCCTGCGCCGTGGCCGCCGCGCGCGAAGCTGCCGCCCTCGAGCACGCCGGCCAGCAGCCGCCGCGCGGTCTCCGGCAGTTCCTCGACCTCACCGATGTAGAGCGTGCCGCCCGCCGCCTGCTCGAGCAGCCCGGCGTGGCCATTCACGCCGAGCAGCGCGCCCGCCGCCTGTTCGTCCTGCAGCGCGCGCGGATTGCAACTCACGAACGGCGCGCGCTCGCGCGGGCCGGACTGGTGCACGAAGCGGGCCAGCGCCTCGGATTCGCTCCCGGGCTCGGCGATCAGCAGGAGCGGTGCCGGGTACGGCGCCAGCCGCAGCAGTTCGCTGCGCAATTGCAGCGCGACGCGGCTGCGTCCGTGGAGCGGTGCCTGTGCGCGCGCCGCGGCATAGCCCCCCGCCTGGCGCGTGCGGCGCGCGTCGAGCGCGCGCTTGACCGTCGGCAGGAGCTTGGCCAGCGACAGCGGTTTCTCGATGAAGTCGAAGGCGCCGAGGCGCGTCGCCTCGACGGCGGTCTCGACGGTGCCGTGACCCGACATCATCACCACCGGGCAATCGTGGCGCGCATCGCCCGACCATTCGCGCAGCAGCGTGATGCCGTCGGTGTCGGGCATCCAGATGTCGAGCAGCACCAGGTCGGGCGCGGAACGCGCGCGCGCGGCGCGCGCCTGCGCGGCGTCGGCCGCGACGTCGACGTCGTGGCCCTCCTCGCTGAGGATCTCCTGCAGCAGGCGGCGGATGTCCGCCTCGTCGTCGACCACGAGAATCCGGCTCGCATTCATGCCCGTTCCCTCCGCAACTCCGTGCGCCTGCCCGCGGTGGCCGGCAGCAGCACGCGGATGCGCGCGCCGCCGGTCGCGAGGTTCTCGGCGCTGATCCGGCCGCCGTGTTCCTCCACGATACGCTGGACGATCGCCAGGCCCAAGCCCGTGCCGCGCGCCTTGCTGGTGACATACGGGTCGAAGGCGCGCTGGAGGATATCCTCGCGGAACCCGGGCCCGTTGTCACTGACCGTGATTTCCGCCTGCGCCGGCTTGAGCGTGCGCAGCCAGCGGGTGCGGACGGTGATGGCGGCACTGGCCACCCCGGCCACGGCCTCGATGCCGTTGCTCAGCAGGTTGGCCAGGATCTGGCGCACCCGGCCCCGGTCGGCCTCGATCTCCGGCAGCTGCGGGTCGAGCTCCATCACGATGCTCACGCCCGGGTCCTGCAGCCGGTAGAGCTCGACCATCTCGGCGGTCAGCTGGTTGAGGCTGAACTGCGCCAGCTGCACCTCGGGCGCGCGGGCGTAGTCGCTGAAGGCATTGACCATCTGCTTCATCGCGTCGACCTGCTGCACGATCGTGTGCGTGCCGCGCTCGAGCAGCCGCGCGTGTTCGGTATCCAGGCCCGGCAGGAGCTTGCGCCGCAGCTGCTCGGCCGACAGCTGGATCGGCGTCAGCGGGTTCTTGATCTCGTGCGCCAGCCGCCGCGCCACCTCGCCCCAGGCCGCGTTGCGCTGTGCGGTGAGCAGCGCGGTGACGTCCTCGAACACGATCACCAGGCCCGGCTCATCGCTCGCGTCCGGGAGCGGAGTGCAGGCCCACAGCAGCACGCGGTTGCCGGCCTCGTCCTTCAGTGTCAGCTGCTCGCGCCATTCGCGCCGCCCGGCGCCGAGCCGCGCGCGCAGCGCACCGACGAACTCGGTCAGCAGCGGCGCCGCGCCGGAGATCGCGGCCAGGCTGCGTCCGGCCATCGCGACCAGGTCGCCGCCGAGGATCGCGCCGGCCGACGGATTCGCGCTGCGCAGCTGCAGCTGCGCGTCGACGACCAGCACGCCGCTCGAGAGGCGCGAGAGAATCACCGCCAGCCGCTCGCGTTCGCGCTCGACGGCCTGGCGCCCGAGCCGTGCCTCCTCGCTGGTGCGCCGCAGCCGCTTGGTCATGTCGTTGAACGAGTGCACCAGGAATCCCATTTCGTCGCGCGACGGCAATGGCAGGCGCGTGCCGAAGTCGCCCTTGCCGACCGCGCGCGTGCCGGCGATCAGATCCTTCACCGGACGCGTGAGCCGCTGCGCCGACCAGACTGCGCCGTAGACCGCGGCCAGCATCGTGATCAGCAGCACCAGCGTGAGGGTCATGATGAAGTTGATCTTGAGCGGCTCGCGCGTCGCCGAGGTGTCGCCGTAGTTCGAGTAGGCGGACTGCACCGCATCGGCCAGCGCGGACAGTTTGGCCGGCAATTCGTAGTTGATGACGACGAAACGTCCGGGGGCCACGCGCGCCGCACGCGCGAGCGGCGCAGCAGTCACGATCGTGGCGCGCCCGGCGGTGGGCGGCTGCAGCGCGAAATAGCTGTGGTGCGCGGCGAGCTGCAGCCGCACTTCCGCCGGCAGCGGCGCCGGCAGCCCCGCGGTCGGATTGGCGCTGCTGAAGGTCAGCACGCGGCCGCCGGCATCGTAGACGCTGACGTCGGCCGCCTGGGTCGCGCGCCGCTCGGCATCGAGCCGCACCGCCAGGTCCGGGCCGGTCAGCGCCGCGATTGCGTGCGCGAAATTCTCGGTGCGGCGCGACTGCTCGCGCAGGCGCAGCTCGAGGGCGGAGCGCGACAGTTCGAGCGCGTCGTTCAGGCCCTGCTTGACGTCGATGCGGAACCAGCTGTCGATGCCGTAGTTGAGGAACTCGAGCGCGAACAGGTAGACGATCAGCAGCGGCACGACGACCAGCGTGCCGAACATGCCCACCGTGCGTGCCGTAAGACGCGAACCGGGGACATGGTCGCGGAAGTCGCGGTACAGCTGGTAGAGCTTGCGCGCCAGCAGCACGCCGAGCACCAGCAGCGCGCCGATGTTGAGCAGCAGGATCCACAGCAGGCGGCGGTTGAAGTCGGCGGATTTCTCGGCGCTGTGCGCCAGCAGCAGCAGCGCCCACACGCCCGCGCCGCAGCCGAGCAGCGTCAGCGCGCGCAAGCCCCAGCGCTTCAGCGCACGAGGGTCCATGTGTACCAATCGCTGGTGCGGTGCCAGGCATTGGACCAGAACATCAGCGCGCGCAGCGCGTCGGGCATGTGGCCGCGCCGCACGCCGGCGCGCAGCGCGATCTGCCACGGACCCTCGCCGGGCAGCTGCGCATCGACCGCGATCGGCCATTCCACCACCGCGCCGACGCTGGCGAGCGCGGCCTCGAGCGTCGGGAAGGATTCCTGGGTGCCGGCATCGACATTGCGCAGCAGGTAGCGGTCGGTGACCACGTGGTAGGTGAGCTCGCGGTGCTGCACCACATCGACCGCCTCGGCGTCGAACCAGAAGCGGCGGTGGCGCGTCACGATGCACTCGAGATCGAAGCTGAGCGTCACGCCATCCTTGAGCGAGGCCGAAAGCAGGCTGCCGCCCGGATAGGCGACGTGCGCGCTCAGCATGATGACGCCATGGTTGGGCACCGCGTACGCGGAGCGAATCTCGAGCTCACCGTCGAGCGGATCCTCCGCGCGCGCCACACCGACGGCGGCCCACGCCACGAGGGCGGCCACGAACGGCAGTGCTTTGCGGAAGCTGGCCATCAGTCGTGTCCCGGGGGCCCGTGCGCCGGGCCCGGCTCGTCCCCCTCTTTCTGCAGGCAAGCATAATAGAAGCCGTCGCCGACCGCCCCCGGCAACAACTGCCAGCCGGGCCTGCAATCATGGAGTGGCAGGCGCGTCAGAGGTTCCGGCACCGGCAGCAGCCGGGCGCCGGGGGTCGCGGCCATGAATGCGCCGAGCACGGCCGCGTTCTCCGCCGGCAGCACCGAGCAGGTGGCGTAGAGCAAACGGCCGCCGCGCCGCAATAGCGGCCAGCAGCCACGCAGCAGCGCCGACTGGCGCGCGGCGAAGCCGCCGATGTCGGCGGCGCGGCGCAGCAACTTGATGTCCGGGTGCCGGCGGATCACGCCGGTCCCGGAACAGGGCGCATCCAGCAGGATCGCATCGAAGGGCGTGCCGTCCCACCACGCCGGCGGTGCGCACAGGTCGGCCTGCACGAGCCGCGCCTCGCGCCCGAGCCGCCGGAGGTTGTCGGCGACCCGCGCGAGGCGCGCGCCGTCGCG
>JAGWPD010000050.1 GCA_028870705.1 Gammaproteobacteria bacterium | reverse complement strand
TACAACACCGCGCGCGGCGTGCAGGCGGTGCTGCAGCGCTACAAGGAGCTGCAGGACATCATCGCGATCCTCGGCATGGACGAGCTGTCGGAAGAGGACAAGCTGACCGTGTTCCGCGCCCGCAAGATCCAGCGGTTCCTCTCGCAGCCGTTCAACGTCGCGAAGGTGTTCACCGGCCAGGATGGCAAGATCGTCCCGCTGAAGGATACGATCCGCGGCTTCAAGGGCATCCTCGCCGGCGACTACGATCACCTGCCCGAGCAGGCGTTCTACATGGTCGGCGCGATCGAGGAAGTGATCGACAAGGCGAAGTCGCTGCAGTAGCGCGCCAGTAACGGTAGAGCAGGAACAGCAGACGGGAACCCACGAGATGGCCGGCACCATTCAAGTCGACATCGTCAGCGCCGAGGGCGAGATCTACTCCGGCCCCGCGAAGATGGTGTTCCTGCCCGCGGCCGAGGGCGAGATCGGCGTCGCCCCGCGCCACGCCCCGCTGCTCGCGCTGCTGAAGGCCGGCGAAGTGCGCGTCCAGCCCGAGGAGGGCGACGAGCAGTCGTTCTACGTCGGCGGCGGCGCGCTCGAAGTGCAGCCGACGAAGGTCACGGTGCTGGCCGACACCGCGGCCCGCGCCGCGGATCTCGACGAAGCCGCCGCACTCGCCGCGCGAGCACGCGCCGAGGAAGCGCTTGCCGGCAAGATCGACAAGCTCGAACAGGCCGAGGCGCTGGCCGAACTGGCGCGCGCCGCGGCCCAGCTCAGGCTCATCGAACGATTGCGCAAGATCAGGGGCTAGGACCACGGCCGCGCCACAAGTCATGGCCGCTCCATCCAGACCGCTCTCGATCGTGATCCTCGCCGCGGGACAGGGCAAGCGGATGAAATCCGACCTGCCGAAGGTGCTGCAACCGCTCGCCGGCCACCCGCTGCTCGCGCACGTGCTCGATGCCGCCACCGCGCTCGAACCCGCGCTCATCCATGTGGTCTATGGCCACGGCGGCGAGGCGGTGCGGCTCGCGGTGCGCGCCGAGAACCTCCGCTGGGTGCAGCAGGCCGAGCAGCTCGGCACCGGCCATGCGGTGCAGTGCGCGCTGCCCGGCATTCCGGATGAGCACACCGTGCTGGTGCTGTATGGCGACGTGCCGCTGATCCGCACCGCGACCCTGCGCACGCTGCTCGCGCTGGTGGCCCCGAAGCGCATGGCGCTGCTGACCGCGAAGTTCGATGCGCCCGAGGGCTACGGTCGCATCGTCCGCAACGCGAAGGGCCAGGTGCTGCGCATCGTCGAGCAGCGCGACTGCAGCGCGCGTGAGCGCCGGATCCGCGAGTGCAACACCGGCGTGCTCGCGGTCCATGCGAAGCACCTCAGGCGCTGGCTGGCGCAGCTCAGGCCCGCCAATGCCCAGCGCGAATACTACCTCACCGATATCGTCGCGATGGCCGTGAAGGACAAGGTCGCGATCGACCCGCTGGTGGCGCCCACCGCCATCGAGGTGCAGGGCGTCAATGACAAGCTGCAGCTCGCGCTGCTCGAATCCGAGTACCGGCGCGCGCGCGTGCACGCGCTGATGCAGGCCGGCGTCACCGTGATCGACCCCGCCAGGCTCGACGTCCGCGGCAGCGTGAGCTGCGGACGCGATGTAGTGCTCGATGTCAACGTGATACTGGAAGGGCCAGTGCAGCTCGGCGACGGTGTCCGCATCGATGCCAATTGCGTGCTCAGCCAGGTGCAGGTGGGAAGTGGCACCAACATCAAACCCAATTGCGTGATCGAGCGCGCGCACATAGGCGCGGCCTGTGAAATCGGCCCGTTCACCCGCATCCGTCCCGAGACGACGCTCCACGATGGCGTCCATCTCGGCAACTTCGTCGAGGTGAAGAAGTCGGACATCGGCGCCGGCACCAAGGCCAATCACCTCGCCTACATCGGCGACACGACCGTCGGTTCGCGCGTCAACATCGGCGCCGGTTCGGTGACCTGCAACTACGACGGCGCCAACAAATGGCGCACCCAGATCGGCGATGGCGTGTTCATCGGCTCCGGCACGATGATGGTCGCGCCGGTGAAGATCGGCGATGGCGCCACGATCGGCGCCGGTTCGACGATCACCAAGGATGCCCCGCCCGGCAAGCTCACGCTGGAGCGAAGCTCGCAGCACACGGTCGAACACTGGCAACGTCCAGTCAAGCAATAACACCCGCAGACAGAGCGCCAGGCAAGCCGGTAGCACCATGTGTGGAATCGTTGGAGCGATCGCCGACCGCGATGTGGTGCCGACACTCATCGAAGGCCTGAAGCGCCTCGAATACCGCGGCTACGACTCCGCGGGTATCGCGGTGCTCGGTGCGCGCGGCTCGATGGCCAGGATGCGAACCGTCGGCAAGGTGCGCGCGCTCGAGGAAGCCATCGCCGCCAGCGGCAACGCCGCCGCCGGCAAGCTCGGCATCGCCCATACCCGCTGGGCCACGCACGGCGCGCCCACCGAGAGCAACGCCCACCCGCACCTCTCCCGCGACGGGCTGGCACTCGTCCACAACGGCATCATCGAGAACCACGACGAACTGCGCGGCGAATTGCGCGCCGGCGGCTACGTGTTCGAATCGGAGACCGACACCGAAGTGGTCGCCCACCGCGTGCACTTCCATCTCGCCCGCCTGCACGACCTGTACAAGGCCGTGCGCGCCACCGTCGCGGAACTCGAGGGCGCCTACGCGCTCGCGGTAATCAGCCAGCAGGACCCGAACCGCATCATCATCGCCCGCGAAGGCTGCCCGGCGATCGTCGGCTACGGTGACGGCGAGAACTTCGTCGCCTCCGACGTCGCCGCGCTCCTGCCGGTGACGCGCCGTTTCACGTTTCTCGAGGAGGGGGATGTCGCCGAGGTCACCCGCACGGGCGTCCGCATCATCGACCGTGACGGCAACCAGAGGACGCGCGAGGTCCGCGAAAGCACCCAGTCCGCCGCGGCGGCGGAAAAAGGACCCTATGAGCACTTCATGCTCAAGGAGATCCACGAGCAACCCCTGGCGCTCGCCAATACGCTCCAGGAACGCGTCGCCAATGGACGCCTCCTCGAAGCTGCGTTCGGCCCGGCTGCCACGCAGGTGTTCCAGCGCACCGACAGCGTGCACATCGTCGCCTGCGGCACGAGCTTCCATGCCGGCATCGTCGCCCGGTACTTCATCGAACAGGTGTGCCGCATTCCTTGCCGCGTCGAGATCGCCAGCGAATACAGATACCGCAATCCAGTAGTGCAGAAGAACTCGCTGCTGGTCACGATCTCGCAGTCGGGCGAGACCGCCGACACGCTCGCCGCGCTGCGACTCGGCAAGCAGCTCGGGTACCTGGCCGCGCTCGCGATCTGCAACGTCCCCGAGAGCTCGCTGGTGCGCGAGGCCGACCTCGTGATGCTCACCCGCGCCGGCCCCGAGATCGGCGTTGCATCGACGAAGGCCTTCACCACCCAGCTCACCGCACTCGGCATGCTGGTGATCGCGCTCGCCCGCCACAACGGCGCCGATGCCGAGAGTGAACGAGGACTGGTCAGCCGGTTGATCGAACTCCCCGGCATGGTCGAACAGACGCTCGAGCTCGACCCTGTGATCAAGCAGCTCGCGCAACGCTTCGCGCAGAAGCAGCACGCCCTGTTCCTTGGCCGCGGCGCCCTGCACGCGGTCGCGCTCGAAGGCGCGCTCAAGCTGAAGGAAATCTCGTACATACACGCCGAGGCCTACGCCGCCGGCGAACTCAAGCATGGCCCGCTCGCGCTGGTCGACGCCGACATGCCGGTGATCACCGTCGCGCCCAACAACGAACTGCTCGAGAAACTCAAGTCGAACCTGATGGAAGTGCGCGCCCGCGGCGGCGAACTGTACGTGTTCGCCGACCCGGACTCAGGATTCCAGTCGAGCGACGGTGTGCACGTGATCCTCATGCCCCGGCACGTCAGCTACTTCCAGGCCCCGATCGTGTACACCATTCCGCTGCAGCTGCTGGCGTATCACGTCGCCATCCTGCGCGGCACCGATGTCGACCAGCCCAGGAACCTGGCCAAGAGCGTTACCGTCGAATAGCGACCAGTGATCAGCGATCGAGCGGGCTCATGACCGCGTTCGCGCCCTTCTGCATCACGTGCGTGCAGATCTGCGTGGTGGAGACTTCCTGGTGGCCCAGCGGCTCCTGCATCTTGCGGATGTCGTAGTTCGCCGCGAGCAGATGGTGACGTCGCCGCGCCCCGGTGCGCGGATCGACATTGGCGTTGGTCGAGGGAAAGACGTACTGCCAGGCCCAATCGAACTCAGCCCGCGGATACTTGCGCGCGAGCGCAAATGGCAGCTCGACGCCGCCGAACCCACCCGCGACGGCAAGCGCGTGCCGCTCACGGACCCGCACCGGGTGCGTGGTCAACGGCTGCACGAGCGCACCGGGCAAAACCGTTACACGATCCTTGGCACCCTTGCGGTCCCGCACCGTCAGCTGCTGGAACTTCAGGTCGATGTCCTTGATGCGCAGGCGCAGCGCCTCGAGCACCCGCAACCCGCTCCCGTAGAGCAGGCTCGCCACCAGCCAAATGGCGCCATCGAGCTGCCCCAGCACCGCCCGCGTCTGGGCCTGGGTCAGCACCACCGGCAACCGCCGCGGCCGCGTCGCGCGTACCACGTTCTGGAGCCAGGGCAAATCTGTATTCAACGCCGTTTTGTACAGAAACATCACGGCTGACAAGGCTTGGCTCTGTGCCGCCGCGGCAACATTGCGATCGAATGCCAGGTAGGAGAGGTAGATTTCCACCTCCGGTCCCCTCATATGCGCCGGGTCCTTCAGGTTGTGTAACCGGATGAAACGCTTCGTCCAGCTTACGTAGGCCTGTTCTGTACGGTAGCTGTAGTGACGCAACCGGATCTGGTGCCGCAGCTGATCGAGCAAGCGCGGGGCCTTGATGTTTTCGGCGGATTCCGTGAGCCTGGCGGTGGCGCTCATGATCCCCTCCACTATTGACGTACTAAATTATCAGTGCTTTAGTGTATTCAAATGGTTACATCTTCCCAACACACTTTAGCCGCCACAAGTGGCCCCTTGCAATCCGCCATTTCGGCGGTCTATTTGTAGTTAGGCATCTTATGAACGCTATGGCGCAAGTACGCGAAGACCCTCTCGTTGAGCGCCTAAAGACCGTCCAGAACAACTACGTATTAGGGCTGGCCGCAATTGGGCTGCTTACTGCAGAGAGTTCGCAGGCCCAACTCCGCTCAGACCAAGCCACGTTCGGTGGGTTTACAGTACAGTTCTCGCAGGTTGCTGACCTAATGCGTGTCCCAGCCCACCGAGACGACGCTGTGAAGAGTTTTCTAATGATGCTCGTATGCTCCTTGGTCAAGGACACATTTGAACTTGTGAAGCACCACGCAGAGACACGTGGCCTGGCACGAGAGTTGAAAACACAGCTGTGGTATCACTTCGCGAGACTGGTGCGAAATTGCATCGGTCACAATTTCATTCTTGAGTTCAAGGACCGTGACCTTGCATTAATGCCACTGACTTGGAGGAAATGCACTCTAACGGCAACAATGAATGGTGAGCCGCTCTCCTCGGAGCTCTTTGGCTATGCGCAGGCGTGGCGGCTTTCTCTCGACATGCGACAGTACGCGGTGGACAGGGCGCTTTGAGATGCCTAACTACGCGTTCGAGCGGACCGGCTCGCTATCCTCGCGGGCGCGCATCCGGCGCGCCCGCCATTTGGCGCCGTCCGCGTGCTTGAAGCGCTTGCGGCCGGCCGCTCAACGCGAGCGTT
>JAGWPD010000049.1 GCA_028870705.1 Gammaproteobacteria bacterium | reverse complement strand
GTACCGGTCATTGCTCGCGAATGCACCGTAGCGCGCGACGTCCATGCCGAAGATGTCAGCGCCCGGATCGCCATCGACGATCCAGCTGGAGAGCACCTGGCCGATCGCGCCGCCCTGCGAGAAACCCGACATGCAGCCGCAGGCCGCCCAGTAGTTCCGCAGCCCTGGCACCGGGCCGACCAACGGGTTGCCGTCCGGCGTGAAGGTGAAGGCGCCGTTGACCCATTTGCGTATGCCGGCGTTCAGCAGGCTGGGGAAGCGACGGAAGCCGATGTCGAGTTCCGGGCCGATGCGCTCGATGTCCTCGGGGATCAGTTCCATGCCGTAATCCCAAGCGGCGCCTTCGGTCTGCCAGTGGCGCGGATTGCGCTCGTAGACACCGAGCAGCACGCCCTTGCGTTCCTGCTGCAGGTAGGTGAAGCCCTCCAGGTCGGTGACGCAGGGCATCTCCTCCCGCCGCGCCAGGAGTTCCGGCAGGTCTTCCGTGATCAGGTAGTGGTGCTGCATCGGCGTCAACGGCAGGTCGAGGCCGACCATGCGCCCGACGCGCCGCGCCCACAGGCCGGCGGCATTGATCACGTGCTCGGCGATGATCGCGCCCTGCTCCGTTGACACGCGCCATTGTCCGCCGGCGAGCGGCGCCAGCGCCGTGACGCGGTTGCGCAGGATCACATCCGCCCCGCGCTTGCGCGCCGCGAGCGCAAACGCGTGCGTCGTACCGTGCGGATCGACCGCACCTTCGTGGGGATCGAACAATCCGCCGAGCAATCCGCTCGGCTCGACGATCGGACAGTCGGCGACGATTTCCTCCGGGGTCGCGAGGCGCGCGCCGATGCCGAGTGTCTGGTAGACCGCGCATTCCGCCTGCAGCCATTCCCAGCGTGCCGGCGTCGTCGCCAGGCTGTAGCCGCCGGGCATGTGCATGCCGACGCTCTGGCCGCTCTCGGCCTCGATTTCCTTGTACAGCCTGATCGTGTACGACTGGAGCGCGGCGATGTTCGGATCGTCGTTGAGCGCGTGGAAGCCCGCGGCCGCGTGCCAGGTCGACCCGGCCGTGAGCTCGGCGCGCTCGATGAGCGCGATGTCGGTCCAGCCACGCCGCGCCAGGTGGTACAGGATGCTGGTGCCTACGATGCCGCCGCCGATCACGACCACGCGGTACTGGCTCTTCAAGCCCGGCTACTCCTCTTCCACGGCATCGGCCAGCTCCGCCTTGCGCTGCCGGATGTAGGCGAGCAGCGCCTCGTCGCGCGCCGGATCGATGCCCGGATCCTCGTAGTCGGCCAGCATCTGCTTCCACACCCTGTTGGCGCGCTGCCCGGCGTCGAGGCTCCCCTCGAGCGACCATTGCTCGTACGAGGAATAGTCCGCGATGTTCGACTGGTGGAATGCCGTCTCGAAGTTCGCCTGCGTGTGCGCGCAGCCGAGGAAATGGTTGCCGGGCCCGACTTCGCGGATCGCATCGAGCGCCTGGCCGCGCTCGCTCAGGTCCATCCCCGCGGCGAGCACCTGCATCATCGCCAGCTGATCGACGTCCATGACGAATTTCTCGTAGCCGCTGACCAGCCCGCCCTCGAGCCAGCCCGCGGCATGCGTGACGAGGTTGACCCCGGCCAGCAAGGTTGGCAGCAGGGTATGCGCACTCTCGTAGGCGGCTTGCGCGTCCGCCACCTTGGATGAGCACAGCGAACCCCCGCTGCGGCACGGTACGCCGAGCCGCCGCGCCAGCTGCGTGGTCGCAAAGATCATCTGCGTGGCCTCGGGCGTGCCGAAGGTCGGCGCGCCGGTGCGCATCGACACCGCGCCGACGAACGAACCCATGATCACGGGCGCACCGGGCCGCACCAGCTGCGTGAGCGCCATGCCTGCCAGCGTCTCGGCGAGGATCTCGGCCATGCAACCGGCCGCGGTGACCGGCCCCATCGCACCGGCCAGCACCGCCGGCACCACGATCGTGCCCTGGTTGCTGGCCGCGAACACCCGCAATGCGCCCAGCATGCGGCCATCGAAGGTCAGCGGGGAATTGGAGTTGATGTTGCCGAGTACCACCACGTGGTCCTCGAGGTAGTGCTCGCCGAACAGTATCCCGGCCATCCGCACCGCGTCTGCCGCATGACCGGGTGTTTCCGGCGTCGCCTCGCACCCCTGGTCGCTGAGCCGGAAATAAGCGTACTGCACGTCCAGGTGGCGCTTGCCCGGCGGGATGTCCATCGGCTCCACTGCCGTGCCGCCCGAGAAGTGGATCGCGGGCGCCACATGCGCCAGCTTGATGAAGTTGTGCAGGTCATCCAGCGTTCCGTAGCGCCGGCCGCGATCGAGGTCGGTGACGAAGGGCGGCCCGCCCACGGGCGAGAATACCGTGGCGTCGCCCCCGAAGCGCACGCTGCGCTCAGTGTTGCGCGCGTGCAGCGTGAATTCCCGCGGCGCCGTGGCCAGCAGCGCGCGCGCCATGCCGCGCGGGATACGCACGCGTTCACCGCGCACGTCGGCGCCCGCGCCGCGCCACAGCCGGAGCGACTCGGGGTCGCGGCGGAACTCGACGCCGATCTCCGCCAGGATTGTCTCGGCGTTGCGCTCGATGAGCTCGACCGCTTCGCTGCTCAGCAGGTCGATCACCGGCAGGC
>JAGWPD010000048.1 GCA_028870705.1 Gammaproteobacteria bacterium | reverse complement strand
GGCGTTGCTCGGCGCTGACGTGGAATGACCACGCGGCGCGCCTCGCGCCTGGTCTGAAAGCCTTTTGAGCAGCAACGCATCGATGTCCTGAGTGGGAACAGGCCCTAGCGCAGTACGCTGACTTCCGCGGTGAAGGTGTAGCCGGCGCCGCGCTCGGTCGTCAGCAGCCGCGGATTCGAGGGATCCGCCTCGATCTTGCGGCGCAGCCGCAGGATCGTGACATCGATCGAGCGATCGTACACTTCGAGGCTGTGCAGCCGCGAGCGCTCGAGCAGCTGGTCGCGCGTGAGCACGCGCCGCGGCGCCGACAGGAAGGCGCACAGCAGGCTGAATTCCCCGTTGGTCAGCGGCACCCTGCGGCCAGCGGGATCGGTCAAGTGGTGCAGCCGCGCATTGAGTTCCCAGCCTGCGAACCGATAGGCGCGCAGCTCCTTGCGCGCAGGCTCGCGACTTTCGCTCGCCTGCATGCGCCGCAGCACCGCGCGGATGCGCGCCAGCAGCTCGCGCGGGCTGAAGGGCTTGGTCACGTAGTCGTCAGCCGCCAGCTCGAGTCCCATGATCCGATCGGCCTCTTCACTCTGCCCGCTGAGGATGAGTATCGGCACGCTGGAGTTCTCGCGCACATGGCGCGCGAGCTCGAGCCCGTTCTCACCCGGCAAGCGCAGGTCCAGCAGCAGCAGGTCGACGGGCTCGTTCGCCAGGATGGCGAGCATCTCCTGGCCGGTCGACACGGCGCTCACGCGCAGGTCCTGGCCGGACAGGTAATCGACCAGCACCCGGCGGATATCGGGGTCATCGTCAAGTGCGAGGACATGGGGAGCGACGGCGGTCATCAATGCCACGAGTGCTGCGGTCTCTCGCGGCATGATAGCCCGCCACGGGCTTGTGTTCGACACATCCATATTCGACCGGTCCTCGATTGCAATTGAAACCCTGGCCGGCAGCGCTGACATCGGCGCCGCACGCGGTTTGCCGACCATACGGAGACCGATGTAAACGCAAAGCGCGCTGCCGCGTTTCGACATCCGTGGATCGACAATTCCTCCCGATGCAATCCGGAACAGGAGCGATGCGCCCATGACGGGCAATCCTTCAGCAATCATCCACGCGCTCCGGCCGCTGGCCGGCGGCGTACTGGTCTTGCTGGGCGGCTGTGCCAGCACGCCGATGGTGGCGCCTGAGCCGGCCACCACCGCGCCCCCGACCAGCACCGAACTGTACGCGTACCCCAAGAACGGACAGAACCGGGAACAGCAGGCGACGGACCGCTATGAATGCCACCGCTGGGCGAGCGACCAGAGCGGCTTCGACCCGACCCAACCGCTCGGCGGCGTATCATCAGCAGACGCGGACGCCAAGCGCGACGCCTACCAGCGCGCGCAACGGGCGTGCCTGGAAGGCCGCGGCTACAGCGTTAACTAGCAGAACCGCTACCCCGGCGAGTGTCCACGGCCCGTTTGCGGACCGTGGCAGAGTGAGTGCACATGATGAACGATGTTCCCGAGTCCACCCCGCCCGTCTGGCGGCGCATGCCTTCACGCCGCGCGTGGGCCCTCATCGCGATCGTCGCCTTGGTGGCCGTGGTCGCGCTGATCATCCGCCACGGCCGCGGGCTCCAGGCTGCGGGCCAGGGTGGACGCGGCGGTCCGATGGCGGTGGCGATCGCGACCGCGGCGATCGGCGACATCGATGTCCGGCTGCCCGCCCTCGGCACCGTGACACCGCTGGCCACCGTTACCGTCAAGACGCAGATCAGCGGCCAGCTGCAGCAGATCGCGTTCAAGGAGGGCCAACTCGTCAAGCGCGGCGACTTCCTTGCGCAGATCGATCCGCGTCCCTACCAGGCGGCTCTCGCGCAGGCGCTGGGCAACTTGCGCCGCGACCAGGCGTTGCTGGCCAACGCCCGCGTCGACCTCAAGCGCTACCAGGACCTGGGCGCCCACGGCGTCGTCGCGGAACAGCAGGTCGCCACGCAGCAGGCGACGGTGCAACAGTTCGAAGGTACGGTGGCGACCGATGAGGGGCAGGTGAGCAACGCGCGGTTGAACCTGCAGTACACGCACATCGTGGCGCCAGTGGCCGGGCGCGTGGGCCTGCGACAGGTCGATCAGGGCAATTACGTGACGCCGGCTGATGCCAACGGCATCGTCGTCGTCACGCAGCTGCAGCCGGTCTCGGTGATCTTCCCGCTGCCCGAGGACAAGTTGCCGGGCGTGCGCAAGCGCGTGCATGACGGTGCGGCGCTGACGGTCGAGGCCTGGGACAAGGCGAACACCACCAGGCTCGCCACCGGTGAGTTGCAGAGCATGGATAATGTCATCGACCCGGCCACCGGCACGATCAAGATGCGCGCGCTGTTCGCCAATGCGGACGGCGCGCTGTTCGCCAACCAGTTCGTGAACATCCAGCTGCTGCAGGACGTGCTCAAGGGCCAGGTGATCATTCCGCTCGCGGCCGTGCAGCACGGCGCGCCGGGCGGCGCCAACAGCACCTTCGTGTACCTGGTCGGCGCCGACAGCACGGTAACGGTCCGGCCGATCGTGCTCGGCGTCACTGACGGTGAACGGGTCGCGGTCGCCTCCGGGCTCAAAGCCGGCGACGTCGTGGTGACCGAAGGCGGCGACCGGCTGCGCGACGGCGCGACCGTGATGCTGCCACAGAATGGGCCGGGCGCGGCCGGAGGCGCGCCCAGCGCGCCCCCGGGCAACGGCCGGAACCGTCGCGGCTCGGTACATCACCAGTGGGGTGGCAAGTCGGCCAACGGCGCTCCGGGTTCGCGCTGAGTCGCGATGAATCCCTCGCGCATCTTCATCCTGCGGCCGGTGGCGACCGCGCTGCTGATGATCGCGATCCTGCTGGCGGGCGGCATGGCTTACCTGCAGCTGCCGCTGTCGGCGCTGCCCGAGGTCGCCTATCCGACGATCCAGGTGCAGACCTTCTATCCGGGCGCCAGCCCCGAGGTGATGACTTCCGCGATCACCGCGCCGCTGGAAAAGCAGCTCGGCCAGATGCCGGGGCTCGACCAGATGTCCTCGACCAGTTCGGCGGGCGCCTCGGTGATCACGCTGCAGTTCGACCTCAGCCTGCCGATCGACATCGCCGAGCAACAAGTGCAGGCGGCGATCAGCGCCGCGCAGAGCCTGGTGCCGCAGGACCTGCCCGCGCCACCGATCTACGCCAAGGTAAATCCCGCCGACGCACCCGTGCTGACGCTCGGCCTCACTTCCAAGGTCATGCCGCTCACCGCGGTGCAGGACATGGCCGATACGCGCATCGCGCAGAAGATTTCCCAGCTGCGCGGCGTCGGCGTGGTCAGTATCAGTGGCGGCCAACGCCCGGCCGTGCGCGTGCTGGTCAACCCGCGCTCGCTCGCCGCCTACGGCCTCAACCTGGATGACCTGCGCACCACGATTGCGGTGGCGAACCAGAATGGGCCCAAGGGCACCTTCGACGGACCGACGCGCGCCTACACCATCAATGCGAACGACCAGCTCAGGAGCGCGGCGGAATACGGCCAGATCGTCGTTGCCTACCGCAACGCCGCCGCGGTGCGGCTCAGCGATGTCGCGACGCTGGTCGCGGGCGCGGAAAACACCAAGCTCGGCGGCTGGATGGACAGCACGCCGGCGCTGCTCATCAACGTGCAACGCCAGCCGAGCGCCAATGTCGTCGACGTGGTCGACAGCATCAAGAAACTGCTGCCGAGCCTGCAGGCGGCGCTCCCGGCGGGCGTCGAGCTGCAGGTGCTGACCGACCGCACCACCACGATCCGCGCCTCGATCCGCGACGTGCAGTTCGAGCTGGCGCTGGCGGTGGCGCTCGTGGTGATGGTGATCTTCCTGTTCCTGCGCAATGTCCCGGCCACGCTGATCCCGGCACTGTCAGTACCGCTGTCACTGATCGGCACCTTTGCGGTGATGTACCTGGCGCACTTCAGCCTCAACAACCTGTCGCTGATGGCGCTCACGATCGCCACCGGCTTCGTCGTCGACGACGCGATCGTGATGATCGAGAACATCGCACGCTTCCTCGAACAGGGCGAGCGGCCGCGTGAAGCCGCCCTGAAGGGCTCGAGGCAGATCGGCTTCACGATCATCTCGCTGACCGTGTCGCTGGTCGCGGTGCTGATCCCGCTGCTGTTCATGCAGGACGTGGTCGGACGGCTGTTCCGCGAATTTGCCGCAACGCTGGCCGTGACCATCCTGATCTCCGCGGTGGTCTCGCTCACGCTGGTGCCGATGATGTGCGCGCGGCTACTGCGCCCGCGGCCGGCGGGAGCCCAGCCCACGCAAGCCGCCGGGACCGGCCAGTGGTATGCACGGCTGGTCGAGTGGTACGGCAGGCGGTTGACCTGGGTGCTCGATCACCAGCCGCTCGCGCTCGGCGTCGCAGTCGGTACGCTGGCGCTGACCGCGCTCCTCTATTTGGTGATACCGAAGGGCTTCTTCCCGACGCAGGACACGGGCCTCCTGCAGGGCGTCTCGGAGGCCGCGCAGTCCGTATCCTACGCCGCGATGGCCGATCGCCAGCAGGCGCTGGGCGCGGCGATCCTCGGGGACCGGGACGTCGCCAGCCTGTCCTCGTTCATCGGCGTCGACGGCAACAACGTCACGCTCAACAGCGGGCGATTCCTGATCAACCTGAAGCCGCGGGGCGATCGCTCCAGCACGGCCGCGGAAATCGTCCGCCGCATCCAGAGCGAAACCGCAGCCGTACCCGGCATCACACTGTACCTGCAGCCCGTACAGGACCTGACGCTCGACGCCACCGTCAGCCGCACGCAGTACCAGTTCACGCTGCAAGCCGCGGACACGGCATTGCTGTCGGCGTGGACACCGCGGCTGGTTGCCGCTTTGCGCGAACGACCGGAGTTCGCCGATGTGACCAGCAACCAGGCGGACAATGGCCTGGCCGCCTCCGTGACCATCGACCGCGACAGCGCGGCGCGCTTCGGCATCAGCGTCGGGACCGTCGACAACGCACTCTACGACGCCTTCGGTCAGCGCATCGTCTCGACCATCTTCACGCAGTCGAACCAGTATCGCGTGATCATCGAAGCCGATCCTGCCCTGCAGGCGTCGCTCCAGTCGCTCGCTTCGATTTATCTGCCTTCGGCCGGCGGCGGACAGGTGCCGCTCACCTCGATCGCCTCCGTGCGCGAGGAAACGCGGCCGCTGCTGATCAATCATCAGGCGCAGTTCCCGTCCAGCACCGTGTCGTTCAACCTCGCGCCAGGCGTGTCGCTCGGCGCCGGCGTCGATGCCGTGGGCCAGGCCGAGCAGGAGCTCGGCCTGCCCTCCGGCATCAGCACGAATTTCCAGGGCGCAGCGCTCGCCTTCCGCAACAACCTCGGCAACGAGCTCTGGCTGCTGCTCGCCGCAGTGGTCGTGATGTACATCGTGCTCGGCGTGCTGTACGAGAGCTACATACATCCGATCACGATACTCTCGACGCTGCCCTCGGCGGGCATCGGCGCACTGCTCGCGCTGATGCTGTTCGGCGAGGACCTGACGATCATCGCGTTGATCGGCATAATCCTGCTGATCGGGATCGTGAAGAAGAACGCCATCCTGATGATCGACTTCGCGATCCATGCCGAGCGCAACGAAGGCAAGTCGCCGCGCGAGGCGATCTTCCAGGCCTGCCTGCTGCGCTTCCGGCCGATCCTGATGACCACGGTCGCCGCGATGTTCGGCGCCGTGCCGCTGATGCTGGGGACCGGCACCGGCTCCGAACTGCGCAATCCGCTCGGCGTGAGCATCGTCGGCGGCCTCGCCGTCAGCCAGGTGCTGACGCTGTTCACGACCCCGGTGATCTACCTGTACTTCGACCGGCTCGGCAACCGCATCCGCAGTCGCCGCGGCGCGCGCGGCGCGGCCGCATGAACCTGTCGGCGCCATTCATCGCGCGGCCCGTGGCGACCACGCTGCTCACTTCCGGCGTGGCGCTGGCCGGCGCCGTGGCCTTCAGGCTGCTGCCCGTCGCGCCGCTCCCGAAGATCGAGGCGCCGGCCATCTTCGTCTCGGCCTCGATTCCCGGCGCGAGCCCTGAAGTCATGGCGAGCAGCGTCGCGACCCCGCTCGAGCGGCACCTCGGAGCGATCGCCGACGTCGACGACATGACCTCCACCAGCAGCGTCGGCAACAGCAACATCCAGCTGACCTTCGGGCTGGATCGCGACATCGACGGCGCGGCGCGCGATGTGCAGGCGGCCATCGTCGCGGCGCACGCCGACCTGCCCTCGACCCTGACGCGCAATCCCGGCTACCGCAAGCTCAACAGCGCCAACTTCCCGGTGATGCAGCTGGCGATGACTTCCGACGTGCTCACGCAGGGGCAGATCTTCGACGCGGCCGACGCCGTGCTGTCGCAGCGTTTGTCGCAACTCAAGGGTGTCGGCAACGTCAACGTCGCCGGCAGTGCGCTGCCCGCGGTGCGCGTCGAGCTCAATCCGCTGGCTCTATCGAAGTACGGCATCGGACTGCAGGACGTGCGCGCCGCGATCTCGAACGCGAACGCCAACGCGCCGAAGGGCGCGATCGAGTCGGCGGCGCTCCGCTACCAGCTCTACACCAATGACAATGCCAGGACCGGCGCGCAGTACCGCTCGCTGATCATCGCGAACCGCAACGGCGCGACGGTGCGACTCGGCGATGTCGCCACGATCACGGACATCGACGATGGCGCGACCGAGAACATCCGCAACTACGGCCTCTACAACGGCAAGCCGGCCGTGCAGGTGCAGGTTTACCAGCAACCCGGCGCGAATGTCATCGACGTGGTCGACGAGGTAAAGGCGGCGCTGCCGCAATTGCAGCGGGAGCTCGATCCGAAGATCGACCTGGCGGTCACCAACGACCGCTCGGTGACCATCCGCGCCTCGCTCCGGCAGGTGGAGCGGACGCTGGCACTGGCCGTCGCGATGGTGATACTGGTGGTCTACGTGTTCCTGCGCAGCGCGCGCGCCGCGCTGATCCCGGCGGTGGTGGTGCCGGTATCGCTGATCGGCACTTTTGGCGCCATGTACCTGCTCGGCTTCAGCCTCAACAATTTCTCGCTGATGGCGCTGACCATCGCCACCGGATTCGTGGTCGACGACGCGATCGTGGTGATGGAGAACACCACCCGCCACATCGAGGCCGGCATGCCCCGGCGCGAGGCCGCGCTGCTCGGCGCCCGCGAGGTGGGCTTCACGGTCGTGTCGATGAGCCTGTCGCTGGTGGCCGTGTTCATTCCGTTCCAGCTCGTCGGCGGTATCGTCGGCCGGCTGTTCCGGGAGTTCACCATCACGCTCTCGGTCGCGATCCTGATCTCGCTGGTGATCTCGCTGACCACGACCCCGATGATGTGCGCGCACCTCGCCGGCCGCCGGCCGCGGAGCGAATTGCCGCGCGGATGGCAGCGCGGGCCGCGGCGCTGGGCCGAGGCCTTCGAGCGCGGCTTTGCCGCCTTGGCGCGCGGGTACCGGCAGTCGCTCGGCTGGGCCCTCGATCACGGCCGGCTGGTGGTGCTGATCCTGCTCGCAACGATTGGGCTCAATATCTACATGTACATCGTCGTGCCGAAGGGCTTCCTGCCGCAGCAGGACACGGGGCAGTTGCGCGGTCGTATCCGCGGCGATGCGGTTTCCTCGTTCCAGCTGATGAAGGGCAAGCTCGCCCGGGTCGTCGACATCATCCGCGCGGACCCCGCCGTGGCCACTGTCGTCGGCTCGGTCGGCGGCGGCGGTCCGTTCGGGGGCGGCGGCGCCAGCGCCAATGTCAGCATTGCGCTCAAGCCCCTCGCCGCCCGCAGGGATTCCGCCGACCGCGTGATCGCGCGGCTGCGCCCGCAGATGGCGCAGGTGCCCGGCGTGCAGGCCTTCCTGCAGGCGGTGCAGGACATCGGCGGCGGCGGCGGCGGGCGTTTGGCCAGTTCCCAGTACCAATACACGCTGCTGGGCGACGACCTGGCCGAGCTGCGCGACTGGTCCGCGAAGCTGCGCAAGGCACTGCAGGACGTGCCGGAAGTAACCGATGTCGACACCGACCTGCAGCCCGGCGGCCTCGAGACCGACCTGATCGTCGATCGCGACGCCGCCGCACGGCTCGGGCTGACCAGCGCGCAGATCGACAGCACGCTCGGCGATGCCTTCGCGCAGGCGCAGGTGTCCACGATCTACAATCCGTACAGTCCGCAGCAATACCATGTCGTCATGGAGGTCGCGCCCGAGTTCTGGCAACACCCGGACGTGCTCGACCAGCTCTACGTCAGCACTGCCGGCGGTGCGGTCAGCGGGACCCAGGCGACACAGGCCGTCGCCGGCACGACCCGGCTGAAGCCCAGCGCGTCGAGTGAGGCGCGAGCGAGCACCGCCGCGATCGCGCAGGATGCCGCCCGCAACGCGGCCTCCAATGCGCTCGCCAACGCGGGCCGCGGCAACACGTCGACCGGCTCGGCGGTCAGCGTAGCGCGCGAAGCGGTCGTGCCGTTCTCGGCCTTCAGCCACTTCGCGACCGGCACGACCCCGGTCAGCGTGAACCACACCGGCACCTCGGCCTCCACGTCGATCGCCTTCAACCTGCCGGAAGGGGAATCGCTCGGCACCGCGCTCGCGGCGATCGATCGCACGATGAACCGGATCCACGTGCCGGCGACGATCCGGGGTGGCTCGTACGGCACCGCGCGGCTGTTCCAGCAGAACACCAAAAGTCAGCCGCTGCTGCTGCTGGCCGCGTTCGCGGCCATCTACGTGGTGCTTGGGATCCTCTACGAGAGCTACAGCCACCCGCTGACTATCCTGTCGACGCTGCCGTCGGCGGGTGTCGGCGCGCTGCTTGCGTTGATGGCGACCGGCAACGAATTCAGCCTGATTGCCTTCCTGGGCATCCTGCTGCTGATCGGCATCGTGAAGAAGAACGCGATCATGATGGTCGATTTCGCCATCGACGCGCAGCGCAATCAGGGGCTCGAGCCGCGCGCCGCCATCGCGCAGGCCTGCGCGCTGCGCTTCCGCCCGATCATGATGACCACCTGCGCGGCGATCTGCGGCGCGCTGCCGCTGGCGCTCGCTTCTGGCGATGGCACCGAGATGCGCCGCCCGCTCGGCATCGCGATGGTGGGCGGGCTGCTGGTCAGCCAGGTGCTGACCCTGTACACGACACCGGTCGTCTACCTGTACATCGACCGGGCGCGAGCCTCCTTCTGCCGCTGGCGCGCCCGCCGGGCGGAATCCGCCGGCCAGGCCGGATTCGGTTCCACCACCTCGTCGTCGTGAACAAGCCCGTTGCCCGGCCAGGCGTTCGCAGAGCGCCGGAGTTCCCGGCCTTGATGGCCCGTCAGCGGCATCAGGCGGGAATCGCAGGCGTGACTGACGCACTCGGGGATTTCCGCACGGCCGTATAGCCATTCACCCGGAGTAACGCTTCAGGTATGCCCGCGTTGGGTGCGCGGCTGATGTTGCTAAGCTTCCGCCTGCCACCGCAAATGCCCGACATTCGGGCAGATCCAGGAGTAACGGATCCTATGGACACGAACGCGCACCTCCGCTCGACATCGCAGTCCGCAGCTTCGATTTCCACAACCAATGAATGGGCATTAGAGCTCAGCAGCGCGGCCCTGGACGGCAACGGGGCCAATACCCGGCGAGCGTTGGCGCGCCTGTTGGCACGCCCGGTGCGTCGCTCGGATGAGCAATTCCAGCGGCAGCTCAAGGTGCTCGAGTCGGTATTCCTGAAACTGCGGTCCATGGCCCTGATCGACGAATTGACCGGTCTGTGCAATCGCCGGGGCTTCATGCGTGAAGGCTGCCGATTGCTGGAGGCGCTGCGCCGCGACCAGCATGGCGCGCTGGTGTTCTATTTCGACGTCGACAACCTGAAGGTTGACAATGACTCCGCCGGGCACGCTGCCGGTGATGTGCTGCTGCTCAGGACGGCAAAGGTGCTGCGGCGCGTGTTTCGCAAGCGCGATATTCTGTGCCGCCTCGGCGGGGATGAATTCGCCGTGCTGGCGGCATGCTCCGACCCCAAGGCCGGCGAAGCAATCACGACCCGCCTTCACGAGTCAATCGCATCCTGCAACGCCAACAACGGCCCGCCCCATCTGTCGCTCAGCGCAGGCATGGCCCGATTTGATCCGCGGCGGCCACTGTCGCTGGCCGATCTGCTCGAGCAGGCGGACGTGGCGATGTATGGCGACAAGCTCGCGAATGCGCTCCATGCCGGGCGGCTGTCTGCCGCGCAATCGCCGCCTGAACCTCAGCAGCTAAAGCGATTGGCATGTGCCTCACGCGCGGAGGATTCCCGATGACCAACTCGGGCACACACCTGATTGCCGTCGACGGCAGCGGCTGTAGGCTACCCGCATGCAGATCGGACGCAGCGAACACCGTGGCGCCATGACCGTCGCCGCAACCGTCCACAGCGCCGGCACTCCGCTAGTCGTCGAGGACGTCTGGATCCACAATATCAGCAATCGCGGCGCCCGCATTCACTGCCACAGGACCTGGCACCCACACGAGCAGCTGGTACTTACTTCGTCGCTCGGTGACCTGCGCACTGAGGCCACCGTCGTCTATTGCGAGCGACTATCGGCTGACGAGTGTGCAGTTGGGCTGAAGTTCGCGCGTCCGTTGGCCGCTGGCACGATGATTTTCGGCATTCCTTGACCGGGCGGGCCGCTGTTCCGAGTCGCCGGGCACAATCAGGATTTTCCTGACACTAACTTGGGCGATTGGCCGTGCGGCGATCACGGAGTAGTCCCGATTGAACGGTGCCACCGCCGCACTACAGTTGTCGTCATCGTGGCAGACGCGATACCCCAAGCGGTCTCCATGCTTGCAGGGAGGCGACCCAGTGCGGCGTCCGCGGAAGATGTTCAAGACGGCGCCCTGCAATACCCGGCCGCTCGCGCAACTGGCATTGCCATGATGCGACCGCCGCGCATGCTGCTGATCGGCCCCTACGATCCGCATTGCGGCGAATACACTTTTCTCGCACCTCCGCTGGGCGTGTGGCGCCTGGCCGGCGTGCTCGAGGGCGCCGGAGTAGATGCCAGGGTATTCGATCCAAATTGCTGCGACGGACCGGTTGCCCGCGCACTCGAGCGCGAGCTGCTGAAATCGGACTGGGATTGCATCGGGGTGTCGACCACCGGCATGACGCTGCGTTTCGATCTCGAGCTTGCGCACCTGGCGCGGCGCCTGGCGCCGCGGGCGCTGATGATCGCTGGTGGCATGGAGGCGACATTCCAGCCCGAACTCATGTTCCATCTCGGACCATTCGACCGGGTCGCGCTTGGCGAAGGCGAACGCCCGCTGTTGGAGCTGGCGAAGCGGCTGCGTGCCGGGACGTCACTAAACGGCATCGCGGGCACCGCGGAGCGCACCCGGGACGGACAGTGCCTGCGACTTGCGCAGCGGGCGCTCGACCATGGCGAGCTGCGCGACGCCATCTTCAGCATCCCCTATGAAAAGATGCCCTTCGGGCGCTACTGGCATCGGCTCGAAGAGGCCTACCGCGTCGGCGCACTGCCTACCAAGGCCGCTCGTGAGGCCAGGCTCGCCGAGATCCGCTCGGTGCGTCTGATCACGCTCAATTACTGTCCGATGGGTTGCAGCTTCTGTTCGTCCACGAACTTTCTGCATGAGGCGCAGGGCAGTGTCGCAGGCATCGCGCGCCTCGATGCCGGGGAATGCGTGCAAATGATCCAGCGCATCGTCGGCGCCCACCCGCGGGTGCGCACGATCATCTTCCAGGACGATATCTTCGTGTTCACCAAGGATCGGCGCATCCTGCCGCTGTGCGAAGCCCTCGGCACGGCCAAACTGGACGGCTCCGTGCCGCCCGACCTGCAATTCATCAGCACCAATCGCGTCGACGCCATGTCGCACGAGCGCCTGGCGGCGATGCGTCAGGTCGGATTCCGTGTACTCGGCTTCGGCATTGAAAGCTTCTCGCGCAACATGCTGCGCGAATTCAACAAGGCGCATATCCACGACCGCATCCGCCCGACTCTGATGTCCGCACTGCAGTTGCGGATCACGCCGTTCCTTGATCTCATCCTCAGTTCACCCAGGGCGAGTCTGGAGGACGTCGCAACTACGTTGCGCGAAGCCTACTGCTGGCTGCGGCGGGGTTGCGAGATCGGCATCTACCCATACGTCATTCCGTTCTCGGGAGCGGCCATGGCGGCAGATCCCGCGCTGAAGGCCTACACGGTCCATGAGCACCGTTCGATCGCGGGCACGCCGGTCAGCTGGGAGCAACCGAGCAAGATACTGCCAATCGATCCGCTGGTGGCCGCAACCGTACTGCATATCGAGCGGGCCTTCGATGAGGCACTGCTGCAATTGCAGCCGCGCGCGTTGCATCTGCCATCGCGGTTGCGATCGCTGTTGTGGATCATGTGCTCGTTGCGACCCATGGCAGCGCACGGATGGACCATCGCGGACGAAGTGGAGGTGCGCGCGGAGCTGGAATCAAGACTGCCGCAGCGAAGCCTCCCGCCCGCGGCCGTTGGGTTCGCGTCCGCATGACGGCCGCCCCACCCCGGTACTGGGAATGGCGCGCCCGGCGATTTGCTGCCGAGGGCGAAGGTCTCGCTGCCGTCTGCTCGTACGGCATGCCCGAGTTCTACAACCGGGCGATTCACCGCAGCCAGCATCGGGCCCTCGAGCCGTGGCTGCGGCTGCCCCGCGGCACCCGGGTCCTCGACGTCGGCTGCGGCACCGGCCGCTGGAGCCGCAGGCTGGCTGCGCGCGGGGCCGACGTCACCGGCATAGATTTCAGCCCCACCATGATAGCCATGGCCGGCCGGCTGGCTGGCCTCGAAGGCGTTGCGCGCAAATGTCGATTTGCAGTGCAGGATCTGTCCGCGATGGAAATGGGCGAGCGGTTCGATGTCGTACTTGGTGTCACGGTTCTGCAGCACATACTCGACCCGCGCGCGCTGCGCGCCGCCGTGCAACGCATGGCCGCTCACCTCGCCGACCACGGGACAATGATCCTGCTCGAGGCCGCGCCGCATCGGGCTACCAGCCGCTGCGACAACCCGGTCTTCCGGGCACGCCCGCGCACGACTTATTTTCGGCTGTTCACTGACTGCGGCCTGCGCGTCCGGGCAACCGCTGGGGTCGACCCGGCGCCTTTCAGGATCTGGGTGCTGCCGTACCTGCCGCGCCTGTCGCGGCACCTGCGCACTGTAGCGCTCGCACTCGCAACGGCATTGTCGATCCCGATCGACGCAGCCCTCGGCCGCCGGGCGGTCGGGCAGTCATGGCACATGGTCTTCATCCTGCAACGCGACGAGGGTTGACATGAACAAGGGCGCACGAATTGCGGTCGCCTTCGGCTTGCCCCTGCTGCTCGGGCTACTGGCGGTAATCGGCCGCCCGCGCCATTCCAGCGAGATCCCCAAACTGATCGTTGCCGGGCCAGCGGGCCTGAACGTGAATGTCACCAGCCCGGACGATATCGGTCCGGGTACGCTGCGGGAGGCGCTGTTCGTCGTAGCCGCGGCCAATGGCCAGGCGAACGTGGTCATCAAGACCCCGCGCATCGTGCTGCGCACGGCCCTGCCGCCGCTGTTGAATTCGCACGGCGTGCGGATCGTCTCCGACCCGCCTGGCGCCGAGATTGACGCGCAGGCGCTCACCAGCGGCCCGGTGTTCGACGTCACTGGAGCGAACGCATCGCTTGCAGGTCTGGTGCTCCGCAATTGTCCCGCGGCCGCCGTGCAGCTGCGGTCCGCGCACTTTCACCTGCAATCGACCACCGTTGAATCCTGCGATGTGGGCGTCGACGTGGCTGCAAACGCCAGCGACGTCCTGATCGAGAACAATCGCTTCGCCAATGACCGCATCGGCGTGCGCTTCGCCGCGCCCAGCGGCACCGCGGTGGTCACGGGCAACAGCTTCATCGGCGCGCGCGGTGCAGGACTGTGGGCGGTACGCGCCGCCGCGGACGCCGGCAGCCCCGCCATCAATGTACGCCAGAACCACTTCACCGCCAATCACGCCGGTGTGGTCGCGGGCAACATAGCGATCGTGATTGAACGCAACGACTTCACCGCCAATGCGCCGGATGCCGCAGTGCACGTAGTTGGCGCGGGCGCGGTTATCCACGGCAATCACGTCAGCGGCGCCGCGACGATGGGCGTAGTCGCAGAGAACGCACGCGGCGTCAGCATCGACGACAATGACTTCAATCAGCTGAGCGCCTACGCCATCATGCTGCGCGACTCGCCGGATGCGCTGGTGCGCGGCAACCGCGTGATCGGCTGCGGCTATGGCATTGCATTCGTGCTCGGCGAGGCGGGTCATCCCGGCACTGCCACCGACAACACCATCGTCGAGCCCGCGTACCACGGCATCGACGTCATCGGTGACTCACCGATTCTGCGGCACAACCAGGTGCTGCGCCCGCATGGCTACGCGCTGCACGTACTGGACTTCAGCGCGGCCGGCCGGCAGACCGTGCGAGCGCAGCCGGTGCTGGAAGGCAACAACTTCCGTGCCGATACGCTGCAGGTCGCTTCCGATCCGGTCGCGGGCAAGGAGCTGGCACGCGGTGAATGAGCGGTCCCCGACGCAGCTGTTGCCGGCGCTCCGCTGGCAGGATCCGCGGACACATCCCCTGGAAGATACCTGGCTGCTCACCTTGTCAACCATACTGCTCGCAGTCGCGGTGCCGTGGTTGCTGAGCAGCGTAGTGATCGATTACTACGCCGCCACGCTGGGATTTCTGGCGCTGAGCGCAATTCACTTCGGGTTTGCCGGCCTGTCGAGACGCCCGAGCCGCAATCCGGCCGGTCGCATGTGGTCACTTTCCGCCCTGCACGCGCTCGGCGTCATCTCGGTCGCATTCATCTGGCAACATGCTGGCGGACTGCAGAACCCGGTGCTGCTGTTTGCGTTCGCTCTGCCGGTCATCGGTTCCATTTTCCTGTCCCGCTGGCACCCATACCTGATGGCGGCCCTGGCCGCCGTCATCGTGGCGCTCGTGGCAGCGGCGCAGGCGCCGGAATTGCGCTGGTATGCCGTGCTGCCAGGAGGTGTGGTGGCCTGGCTGGGCGCGTTTCTCGGCCGGACAGGTGCGAGAGTCAATCCGTCCTTTGCCAGCTTCTACGCGCCATCGGCCTACTTCGTGGTGTTGCTCGAGGTGTTCATCGTCATGGTATTCGCCTGCGCGGTGGCGGCGGAGTACCTCGGCAACCTGTTCGAGCGACTGCTGGCGCAGGTGGCTGCGACCCGCGCCGAGGCGGTGCGCAGCCAGGGACTGTGGTCCGCGCTGGTCGAAGGGCTGCCGCTGCCGGCGGTGCTGCTGGATGCAGACACCCATGAGGTCCTGTGCGTGAGCGCCGGCGCGCTGACCCGATTCTTCGCCAATGACGAAACGGTTGTCGGTCGCGACTTGTTCAAGGCACTGACTTTTTCCTACCCCGAGCCCGTTGAACGCCTCGTCAACGGGGTTGGTGGCACGGAGCGACTGTGCATGGTGCGTCTGCAGGATGCCCTGGTCGCGGCGGAAGTGCGCGTGCAGCACATAGCGTACAACGGGCGTCGCCTGGCTCTGGCACTGATCAACGACACGACCGAGGCACTGTGCATGCGTTCGGCGCTGGACGTGGCCGAGCATGCGGCACTGATTGCCGACGCGCAGGGTCGCGTGTTGGCGCTGAACAAGGCTGCGCGTGCGATCTTGGCCGGGGCTGAAGTCGGAGCGACCGTGGCATCGCTGGCGCCGGAGGGCGCCAGCGAGCCGCGCTGGTGGGATCCTGGGCTGAGTGGCCGCCGCAAGATGCACGTGGTGGTCGCACGGCGCACCTACCAGGTGACCAGCTCGGCGGTACCACTGCCGGGCGAAGACATGCCGCTTTACGTCATCGCATTCCTGCCGGCGGAGATGGCGCCCGCGATCGACCAGACAACGGCCGGGCTGACTGCAACGGTGGGTCGGCCGTGAGGGCCGGGGCGCAGCTGCTCGGCCTGGTCTGGGTTGCCGGCTGCTGCGCATGCGCAATGGCCGATGCGCAAGCGACCGCCCACGCTGGAGAGCGCCTGGCGCTGAGCACGGACGGGTCGACGCTGTCGGGCGACCCCAGCGGGAGCAGCGCCAGCGGCAGCGGAGGCTCCGCGACATGGATCCAGCAATTCAGCGGCGATCGAGTGCTGGGCGTCGGCGCCGAGTACCAGCAGTTTGCAAACGCCCACTGGACCGCGGGCACGCTCAGTGGTTCCATCGGCCTGGGACAGGGCCAGCGCCGCTTGCACCTGTACGCGGAGGTTCGCCGGGGGGCCGGCGGAATCGGCACGCGCCCATTCGACTATTCATTGCTGGCGGCCGGTGCGTCTGGCTCACTGGCGCCGCGAGTGACGCTGCAGGTCGAGGAGCGCCGCATCGATATCGACACGAGCCACGGCCACCTGCCCAAGGCAAGCCTGTCCATTCTGGCCACGCCGAATCTGTCGGCCACCGCGTCCTACGCCCGCTCGGCCGGGGGCAATCTTGGCACGCGACTCTCCTCATTGCGCCTCGACTACAATGACAACCATCGCCGTGGCATGGCGGGTGTTGTGTGGGGCCCGGCGGCGCCAGCCGTCGTAGACCTGGTCGGGCAGAAACTGGTGCCCGGTGCCTCGCTCACAGAGGGCTATGTCGGCCTGGGCCGATCCGTAGGACGCGCGACCTGGCTGGTGATTGGCGATTACCAGAATGTGGCTGGGACGCGCCGCGCTTCGATCACGTTGAACTGCATTCTCACGCTGCGTGACTACGCTCCACCGTGATGAGGGCGAGCGACCGCAGACACGCATCGGACTGGCTGCCAGCAATGGTCGTGGCGGCCGTGGTGCTGCTCGCGGGTGCACGGCTGCTGGCCCTCAGTATGCAGCAACGTGCCGCCGGGCTGCGGGTGGCCGCGCAAGACATGGTGGCTGGCCATGCGCGCCTCATTGAAATTGAGATGCAGAAGCTCGTCACCGCGGCACGTGCCGAGTCGCGGCGCGTGGCCAGCGTAGCCGCAGCCAACGGCGTGCCGCTGGTGTCCGTGGCCCCGCATCGCAATTCCTTCTGGATGACGGACGCTGGCCTGGTACTTCGCACGGGTGATTCGGACCCTTCCGTGAGCCGCACCCTGGCCGGCGATTGGACGCGGCGTGGCGCCGATGGCCAGGTGGCGGCCGAGTTGTTTGGTCCGGTGCGCTATGGCAGCCAGTGGTTCGTTGCCGCGCAGGCGCCCATTGGCCTGCCGGACCCGCACGCTGCCGCTACACCACGGGCGCTGGTGGTGAGTTACGAAGACCTGGATGCACTACTGCTGCGGGCGCGTTTCGGGCTGCTTGTGCGTGAAGGCTACGATTTCGAATTGGTCCAGCGGCTGGCGCCCGCCCATGACAACCGGTTGTTCCACTCCAGTCGCGGCGAACTCGCCGGCGCCGTGAGCGCTGTGATTCATGCGCCCGCGTCGCGCGCAGCGGGTGCGAACTCCGCAGATCTGGAGCTGGCGATCCGGCCGCGCGCCGGCTGGTATCCGGCCCGGACTCTCGCCACCGGAGGCGGCCTGATCGGCGTGCTGGCGTGGCTGCTCGCCTGGGGCGTGCACGACCTGATGCGCGGACGGACTCGCACGCAGGCCGCGCTCGCAAACGCGCGCGCCCGCCTGCGCGCGGTCCACGAGTTGCTGGCAACCGAGATCGACAAACACGCGGCGCTGCAACGGAGCCTCGACTACGTTCGCTTTCACGATCCTTCCACCGGATTGCCAAATCGCCGCCATTTCATGAACCGGCTGGATCGCGCCTTGCGCGACATGCGCACCCGCCATCTCGAACGGATTGCCATCGGGCTGATCCACATCGACCGCTTCGCGCTCATCAACGACACGCTCGGACATACGGCCGGTGATGAGCTGTTGCTGCACGTGGCAAAGCGCTTCGAAAAGGCGCTGGCGGGATCGGAATCGGTGCTGGCGCGCTGGGGCACGGACCAGTTGGCGCTGCTGGTATGTCCGCTGCAATCTGCCGCGGACGCGCCCGCCATCGTCAGCGATCTGCAAGCCGCATGTCAGGCGCCAATCGCGCTGCGCAAGCACCGCGTCCGGATCGGCATCCGGATAGGATTCACCTGCGTCGACTCCGGCCTGCAGCGCACGGAGGAAGCCCTGCGCGAGGCGGACATAGCACTATCGTCGGCCATGCAGCCGAAGGGACCGCCGTCGGTGGCCTACACACCCGGCATGGGTGGCGCCGCGAAGAGCCTGATCGGACTCGAGGCAGATCTGCACATCGCACTCGACCGGCGCGAATTCGGCCTGGTGTTCCAGCCGATCGTCGATCTGCGGGCGGGCCGCGCAGTCGGAGTCGAGACCTTGCTGCGCTGGCGTCACCCGGCGCTGGGCGTGCTGACGCCCGACAAATTCCTGGCCATTGCGGAAGAAGCCGGCGTAATCGTGCCGGTGACGCACTGGGTGATCGAGCGCGCCTGCAGACTTGCCGCTGCGTGGCGCCAACGCCTGCACGCCAACGCCGATTTCTACGTCAGCGTCAATCTCTCCGCCGCTGCGCTGGCCGACCCCGGGCTAAGCAAGCGCGTAGCGGCGGTGCTCGCCGCCGCGCGCATTCCGCCCCGGTATCTCAAACTCGAGCTTACCGAATCAGGGCTGGACAACAATCCGGGTGCTGCGCGCGAGGCGCTGGGGTCTCTCCACGACATGGGCGTCGAACTCATGCTGGATGATTTCGGCAGCGGCAACTCCTCACTGAATTACCTGCGGCGCTTTCCATTCGACTACTTAAAGATCGACCGGCCAATTGTCAACCTGACCGGTTCAGAACGCGCGAACGCCGCGATTACCGTGGCCATTCTGCAGATGGCTTCGAGCCTTGGGCTGCGCGCCGTGGCCAAACTGGTCGATACGCAGGCCACCGCGCTGGCTCTGGTGCGGATGGGCTGCAGCTTCGGTCAGGGGCATTTCTATTCCGCACCAGTTGCCGCAGAGGTCGCGTTCGAACGCCTGCGCAGCCACACATATCCCCCGATGGTGCTGCCACAAATGCCACCGCCTGAACCTGTGCCCGCGCCGGCATCCGCACCCGCGGCCCATCCGGGTGACCCCACGGCTGCAACGCTGCTACAGGCGAACCCGGCGGGCGTGGCCGAAGAGGGCGAGAATGCCATCAGCGACTGGGCGGATACCGAGCAGCTGGCGCGTCTATGACGAGGGTGCGCAACTCTGGCGCAAAGAACTCACCGTACTGGGATCGAGCATGAGGATCGGCCATTCCTGGTCGCTGCTCGCAGCGCTGGCCGCCGGCTTATTGCTGACGGCCTGGATTGCATGTTCGGCAGCGGATTTGCGCGCTGGCGACTCCTCGCCCGTGCTCATCGGCTTGGCGAGCGTGATCGTATTC
The DNA here is from genome assembly GCA_028870705.1 of Gammaproteobacteria bacterium. Lineage (GTDB taxonomy): Bacteria > Pseudomonadota > Gammaproteobacteria > Steroidobacterales > Steroidobacteraceae > FEN-1191. The sequence continues at coordinate 17,723 of JAGWPD010000048.1, read as the reverse complement.
ACCGATGCGCTCGATTTCTGGCTGCGTCTGTACGTGCATCGCCGGCATACCGCGGCGGCGGCTGATCCTGTCGGGAGCTATCGGTCCCTGCTGTCGGTCGACCTTGCGGCGACGCGCGACGGCGACTCCGGCGCGGCTCGCGCACGCCCGTACGCGATTGTTGCGTCGATATACAATCTCGGCGACCAGCTCGACGACTTCATGGAGCGGCTGCAGCCCTATCGCGACCACATCTGGCTGGTCAGCGACGGATCGACCGACAACACCGCGCAACGTCTCCGCCAGGCCGGCTGGCGCTGCCTGGAAGAAGAAGTGAATCGCCGCAAGCCGGCTGCGCTGCGCCGCCTGCTGGCGACGCTGCCGGCGCATATCTCCACGGTCATGGTGATCGATCCGGACGTGAGGATCTGCCCGCGCGGCGAAGGCAGTGCCGTGGGGCTAGAGCGCGCCGTGGCCGACCTGCAACTGTCGGGCGCCGCAGCCGCATGCCCGCGTGTGGTGATCGAGCGCGACGGTTTTCTGGGGCGCTTCCAGGCACTCGAGTATGCCCTCGCATTCGTGATCGGCCGGCGCAGCCTGGCCGATTTCGGCGTCACCTCTGGAGTGTCGATCTATCGTCGCGACGCTCTGGAGAGCGCACTGGCACGACATTCACTGTCGGTATACGCCGAAGACCTGGAAAATGCGGTGATCCTGCTGCGCGACGGCGAACGAATCTACTACGACGGGCGCCTGGTGGTGAGCACCGAGGGCCCGAGCTCGCTGGGCCATTGGTTCTCGCAGCGCGTGGGCTGGTACTTCGGACTGCTGCGGGTGTACACGCAGCGCTTTCACGAGCTGTGGCGCATCGGCCGGCGCACGCCGTTCGCAATGTACAACTTCATCGTGTACATGGGCGTGGTCGCACTGGGACTGCACCTGCTGCGGATCGTCAGCGCCGTCTTGCTGCTGGTGAGCCTGGCGGCAATCATCGACAACCTGTTCGTGCTCAACGTGCTGCCAGACATCAGGGTGATCAACCCGGTATATTTCATGGCCGCGGTCGGCAGCTACCTGGCGCTCGCGGCGCTGGCGCTATTCGTGGTCGTACCGAAGAGCGAGCGCGCCTACGTGGCGCCCATCGTGCCGGTCTATTTCCTCTATGTACTGCTGCACATCGCGCCGGTCACGGTTGGATTCGCCAACTGGATGACGCTGCGCCTTTGGGGCCGGCGCGCGTTCCGCGATCACTATCAGCCGGACGAGGACAGTCGGAGCGCTATAGTCGATCACCCGACTGCACGTTCCACGGCAGTGCCGCCCAGCCGCGCACCAGGATTTCGTGGCGCCGCTCGGTGGCAAGCGCCATCATGAAGCCCGGCCGGACCTCGAGTCCGAGCCGGCCTGCGGCCGCGGCATCTTCCGGGCGCGTCGAGTACATGAAGAACTTCCGGCCGCGCCGGCGCGCGTGCAAGGAAAGCGAGGCGATCAGGGCTTGCCGCTCGGTCGCTACCGCATCGAGCCACTGCAGCCGGTCGGTGTCACCGGCCAATTCTATGATGGCGCGGCCGCCGCCGACGCACAGCGGCTGTATCGCATGGGGGCGTTCGACCATCTGCGAACGCCACGAACTCAAATCAGGGTACTGGAAGCCCGCTTCGCCAGGCGGGCAACGCAGACGTGCCCCGGCGCGTTCCGGCCAGCTGTCAGTGATGCGCGTGGCGCGCACGCGCAATGCTGCAGCGCCGGCCGCGCCCGGAATTGCGGCGCAGGCGATATAGGTGCTCGGAATGGCCGTCGCACCCTGCCGCAGCAGCCCGCGCCCGGTGGCATTGTCCGCCGTGACGAACCCGAGCAGCGCAGTGCAGCCACGCGAGGCACTGCGCGCGATGGCAGCCTGGAGGAGGCGCGCATAACAGCCTCGCCCGCGCTCGCCTGGCGCGGTGCAGGCGGCGACCACGACGCTGACCCGGTGCACCGAATTGTCAGGTGTCCGGAGCAGCCTGTATGCCAGACCACCCCCAGCCACGGCCCGCTGATCGTCCATCAGTAGCAGCCGATCCGGGCGCTCACCACCAAAGTCGCGTCGCAGGTACCATCTGCACATGGCCTCGGTCCAGCCGGTCGAGAAACATCGCGTCAGGAACGCCGCGTCAAACTCGGCGCCCATTCCCCGTGGGTTGATCAGCACTTCCATTGCGCTGCTCCCTGACATCGAGCCGCGATTTCCGCCAGCGTCGTCCACCACAGGGACTCGCCGTAGCTGCGCGCGAGTTGCGACCAGAGCTCGTCGAGATAGTCACAGTAGTCCGCGTCGAGGCCGTCGAGCATCGTGAGGCCGCCGCCGCATTTGAAGATGTGGGCCTTGATCGACAGCAGCCCACCGTCCTCGATGATGGCGCGAGCCCGATCAACAGCCGAAGTCGCCTGAAAATTGGTGGGGAAATGCACCAGCCCGCCGCGGGCATCGGCCGCGCCTGCCTCGTCGCCGACGATTCCCCTTACCCACGTCGGCCGCAGCAGCGGTGCGCCACGCAATCCGGCGCCCGCCGCGCGCGCATCGATCCTGATCGGGGTGTCCAGGTCGCGCGCCGAGGTGACGAAATGGAACCCCGCCTCGCGCAGCGCCTCGCACAATGCGGGCGGTGTGTTCCAGGCGGGCGCGGCAAATCCCCGGACGTGGCGCAAGCCCGCTTTCCGGAAGATCTCGCGAGCCAGCTGGAGCATGGCGCCGCATTCGTCGCGCGTCTGGCGCTGGAACTCCATCGCCATGCGTGGTCCCTGATGTGCATGGTGCAGGCCGTGCACGGCGCACTCGGTGCGCGGCATCGCATTCAGGTAGGCCACAAATTCCGGAAACCGATCGACGCGGAATCGACCCCTGGGCGTTACCGGCGCCCAATGGATGCGCTCGCGCAGCACCGGCATACGCGTCAGGAAGCCCCGGGACGGCACCAGGCGCCGCAGGCGCCAATCGGGCGTGACAAACAGGGTCACGCGCAATTGCGGATGCCGTGCGAGCAGGCGCTCGACGTTGCCGAGCGCCCCGTTGCCCAGTTCACCGCCCGCTTCGAATTCGTCCCGTGATGTGGCCGGATGGACGTCGTCGATATTGAAGCACACGGCTGCACGCTTGCCGGCGGGCAACCAGCCGTGGCATTCGCGAAACGTCACCGACTGCGCCTCCATGTGATTCTTGTATAGCGAGTGCCGCTGGCCGCAACAATCGGCGGTAGCCCCGGAAATGGGACCAGGTGAACACCCGATTAGGTTCGCCCCGGGCGCGGGCAGACGTCCCCGGCGGGGACCGAGCACTTGTGTCCTGGCGGCATCCACACCGTAGAATCGGGAGTCATGGCAAGCGCCGATGAACGTCCGTAACCTCGTGCTGGGAACGCTGATTGGCGTTTACGTCTGGTACGTGTGGTGCTGGTATCGACTGGAACGCGCGCCCCGGCCAAGGCTCGCGGCCCGGGATCTGGCGCTGTCTTTCGCGACCAATTTCTTCGATGCGCTGGGCGTCGGGAATTTCGCGCCCACGACCGCGATCTTCAAGATGATCAGGCGCATGCCGGACGAGAACATTCCCGGCACACTGAATGCCGGCTACGGCATCCCGACGTGCATCGAGGCCCTGATCTTCATCGCGGTTGTCAGGGTCGACGTCGACACGCTGGTCGGCATGATCGCGGCTTCAGTGGTCGGCGTCTGGCTTGGCGCCGGAGTGGTGGCGCGCTTGCCGCGCAGATCGGTGCAGCTGGCCATGGGTTCGGCTTTGTTGCTGGCCGCGGGAATATTGCTGGCCGTCAACATGCACTGGGTGCCGGCCGGAGGCGAGGCGGTCGGACTCAGCGGATGGAAGCTACCCTTCGCGATCGCCGTCAATTTCATCCTGGGCGGGCTCATGTCGCTCGGCATCGGGCTCTACGCGCCATGCCTCATACTGGTGAGCCTGCTCGGCATGAGCCCGCTGGTGGCCTTCCCCATCATGATGGGCTCGTGCGCATTCCTGCTGGCATTCGGCGGCGTGCGCTTCATTCGCAGCGGCCGCTACGACTACCAGGCCGCGCTCGGCCTGGCGATCGGCGGGATTCCGGGCGTCCTGGTGGCGATCTACCTGGTCAAGTCGCTCCCGCTCCAATGGCTGCGCTGGCTGGTACTGGTCGCGGTCGTCTATGCCGCCGGGATGCTGTTGGCTTCGGCGCGCAAGGTGGCGCCCGAACCCACGACCCCGGCAACATGAATTACTGCGGCCCAACCACGAGTATTGCAAACGTATTGGGCACCACGCTGGGCCATGGATCCGGAGGTATGGGCGGCCCTAGCTTCGCCATCGGGAGATACAGGCGGCCGGTCCTGGTATCCAGCGCGCCGAGTCGGGCGCCGGGCGCGGTCTTCGCAGTCTCGACCAGCACCGGCGGCTTGTTGGCGCTCAGAGCGATCACCGACAACGTGCCCTCCTTTGCTGCCGGCACGAACAGGAGCTTGCGGCTCTGGTCGTAGATCAGGCCATCCGAGCCAAACCCGGTCTTCAGGGACGCGAGCTCGTGACCATCCTTCGCGCGCAGGATCTTGGTGACGCCATTGGCACACACGCTGGCGACCAGGTCATCGCCGGCATCGTAGGCTATGCCCGAGGGATCCTCGCAGCCCTGCAGATTCATGCGGCGCTGGACCTTGCCCGCCGACAGGCTCAGCACCGCCACCTGGTGCCTGCTGGCCACATTGACGAACAACTCGCCGTGCAGGCCGGCCGCTCCGGCCTCCAGTTCGCCGCCGACCACAATCGTCCGGACGACCTTCAGCTTGGCGGGGTCCACCAGCGATACCGTGCCGCCGCTGTGATTCATGACTGCAACCAGCCGGGTGGTCGGATCGTACACCGAGGCATCCGGATTCTTGCCCACCTTGACGGTGCCCACGACCTTGTTCGTGGCGCCTTCGAACACGGTGACCGTGTTGCTGTCGCCATTGGTGCTGACGACCAGGCCGGTGTCGCCGACCAGCGTGGCCCCGTGCACGCCTTCGCCCGGAACTGCCACCGCGGTGATGTTACGGGTCTCGAGATCCATCGTGAGGACGCCCGCGTCCCGGCCAAGGTACAAGCGGCGCGCGGCCGCATCGATGGTCGCGTAGTCCCAGCCGCCGTCGGGCCCGGGTATGCGATCAAGCACAGCGAAGTGGGTTGACGGCTGCTGAGCCAGCACCGCCGACGTGGCCAGCATGGCCAGCACGGCAGCCAATCCCAGACGAGCGGTGCAATCGCGAAAGCGCATGCCCATGATTCGACTCCCTGGCTAGAACTTGACCTGGAAACTCAGGCCAAATGTTCGTGGCGGATTCACCGTCACGAAGTTGCGTGTTGCCAGGCTACCGGCGCCCGGCCCAAAGCCCAATGGACCGCCAACCGCGCCCGCTGGTTGACCCTGGTGCGTGTAATTGTTGAACACGACGCGGTTCTCCAGGTTGTGCACGTAGGCCTGCATCTCATACTTGTCGTTGGCACTGCTGTACTGCAAAGCCATTTGCGAACGGCTGAAGCCCGGCTGCCGGCTGTCGGGCTCGTGATTCGGCGACAACCAGGAATAGCTCTCGGCGTGCGACATGACGCTGAACGCCAGCTGCGCATCATGCGGCAAGCCCCAGGAATGCTGGTAGCTCAACGTGCCGGTCCAGCGCGGCGCGCTGAACTCGGTGTAGCCCGACAGGTCCTGGAACTGGATATTCAGCGAGGGATTGCCGGGATCGGCAGGCAACGGGAACTGGTAGTTCTCGAACACGGCGCTCAGATAGGCGACATTCATCGACAACTGGTCGTGCGCGCTCAATTGCGCCTGGGTCTGCAACTCGACGCCCTTGTGCCGCGCGCTCGCGGCGTTCGAGATGAAATCCCCGAACACCAGCGCGCTGATCCCGGGGAAGAACTCGAGCTGGTCGACCTGATAGTTCTTGTAGTCGTATAGATAGGCGTCGAGGTTCACCTGCAGCCGATCGTTCAGGAATCGATTCTTGCTGCCGATTTCGTAGGCGGTGATCGTCTCGGGACGATACACGTTGTCGGGCGGCTGATTCGCGTCCAGACCGCCTTGCTTGTAGCCCGTGGAGAGGTTGAAGAACAGCAGCGAGTGGCTGGCGACGTCGAAGTCCGTGCCGACACGCCAGGTCACGCGCCGCGCGGTAAGCGAGCCATTCGGGGCCGCCTGCAGGCACACGGCGGGGTTCGGCGGCGGGCAGCCGGCATCGACGAGCGTCGTCCGGTCAACCACCAGCGGAACCGTGAACGGGACCACCAGGTCCTGCGGGTTCACCACCGCGTAGTTCACCTGGTTGATGGCACCCTGGATGGTCTTCTGGTCGCTATTGCCGCGGACACCCACCGTCACGCGCCAGCTCGGCCGGATCGGATAAGTCAGCTGGCCAAACAGCGCATACGAAGGCGTATCGATCTGCGGGAAGATCTGCACCGAGTCGGTGCCCGGGCCGGCCTGGTCGTAGAAGTAGAGGTCATTGGTCTGCTGCTCGCGATGGTAGTAGGCGCCAACCACCCACTTGGTGGCCGACGCGGCCGGCGATGCAAGCCGGATCTCCTGCGAGATCTCCGCGTCCGTTTCCTTCTGTAGCGATGGAGTACCGTTCAGGTAGGCGGTGGAATCCAGGTGCAGGTAGTGGTACGCGCTCACCGAGGTCAGCCTGGCGCCGCCCAGATCCCAGTCCAGTTGCAGGCTGGTCTGGTTGCTGACGTTGTTGGTGCGTGGAGTGAAGCCGTACTCCGACAGTCCCTGCTGTGCGAGCGGCAACACCAACGACCAGGGATCCTTCTGCCAGTAATCTCCCTGCCAGGGCACCAACGGATCCTGCGATGGGCCGAGCTCCGCGATCGGGATCTGGCCATTGCCCACGCCGCCCTGGTGGAAATAATCCTGCGTGAGCAGCGCCGAGAAGTGCTCGCTGGGCCGCCACAGCAGGTGCACGCGACCGGCGACGTCATCGGCGTCGTCGTAGCCTGTGGCCAGGTAGCCTTTGTGCCGCTCGGTCTGCAGCGCAACGCGGAAGGCGAAGTCCTCGTCGACCGGCACGTTGACCACGCCGGAGGTGCGGTACAGATTGTAGTTGCCCAGCTCCTGCCGGAACTGCCCATAGACGCCCTTGAAGTCGGGCTTGTTCGTCACCAGGTTGATGGTGCCGCCAGTCGAATCCTTGCCATACAGCGTGCCCTGCGGACCACTGAGCACTTCGACGCGATTGACGTCGTAGAACAGGCCCGATGCGGCGGCGGGTCGTCCCTGGTAGGTGCCATCGATGTGAAATGCGGTGGGCGAGTCGCCCAGGTTCGGGTCGGTATTCGTGGTGACGCCGCGAATCGTGAACGTCGTGGTCGAGCCGAGGTTGCCGACCTCCAGCCCCGGCACGACGTCCGTCAGCCCCTGGGCGTCGGTGATCCCCGCGCGCTGCAATTCGGCTCCGCTCACGGCCGTTACCGCGAGCGCGGTCTTCTGCAATGTCTGCTCACGCTTCTCCGCCGTGACGATCACCTCTTCCAGCGCCAATGGGTCGCGCGCGCCGCGAGCGTGTCCACGACGCGCGTCATGTTCGCCGTCACGGTCACCATCATGGTCACCGTCCTGGTCGCCACGCGCGCCGTGGTGATCGCCGTCATTGCCGTGCGCCTGGGCCTGCGCCACGGCGATATCGCCATAAACCAGCGCGCCGAACAGCGCCATGGCAAAGGCCAGACGCGGCAATGCCCGCCGCAATCCGCAAGCGCGACTGATCATCGGCATACCCCTCTGTCGTTGACGATGGGCCGCCCCAACGGCGGCAATCACATCATCAAGCTATCGGAGCGTTGGAATCGGCGGTAGCCCCAAACCGCGCATCACTGCGTTGCATGATCCGCGACCGATGATCCGCGTTGGCTCGTGCCCGCCACGACCGGGTTGCGCAGCGTGCCAATGGAGCTGATTTCCACCTCCACCACATCGCCCGGATGCAGGTCGGTGGAGGCACCCTCGGTGCCCATCCAGATGACGTCGCCGGGATGAAGCGTGATGTATTCCGTAATGGCCGCAATGCAGCGGGCGACGCCAAAGATCATGTCGTTGGTCGCGAATTCGATCTGTGTCCTGCCGTTCACGCGCACGCTCGTGCGCAGCGCGTCCAGGTCGACTTCGGTCTCGATCCAGGGGCCCATCGGCTTGAAGGTATCGCTGTTCTTGCAGCGCCAGAAGCTGCGATCGATCTTCTGCCAATTCCGCTCGCTGATATCGTTCCCGATCGTGTATCCGAGCACGCACTGCAGCGCCTCCGACTCGCGCACATGCTTGGCGCGCCGGCCAATCACCACGACCAGTTCGCCCTCGTACTGCACGGTGGTGGTGTCCGCGGGCAGCACGATCGGCTGTCCGTGCGCGACGAGCGCATTGACCGAGCGGTAACCAGGCTCGGGCCGCGTCGGCAGCTGCGCGGCCGCGCCGCCAAGTCGCGCCCGTTCCTGCACGTGCCCGGCGTAGTTCAAGCCGATGGCATAGAAGTTTGCGGGCACGACCGGCACATCGAGCCGTGCCTGCCCCAGCGGGATCGGGCTGCCTGACGGCTGCCAGGTCCCGAACGGCGTTCCATCAATGGGTGTGATGGTGTCGTCGCCGGCTATTGCGTAGCTGGACCGGCCTTGCTGGATGAATCTGGCGAATCTCATGTTTTCCCGTACGCTCCGTGGTTCAATCGTATCGTGCATGCTCGGCGTGCAACGGCCTGGACGGCGGCATTGCCAGGATGATCAGCACAATGCACAGCAGGCCCGCCGTCGCGCTCACTGCCTTCAGGCCCGCGAGCTGCGCCAGCGTGCCGGTCAGTGCGGCGCCCACACCGGGGCCGGCCATATTGACCGCACTCCACAGGCCGAGCACGCGGCCGCGAAAGTCGGCGCGGATGCCCGCCTGCAGCAACACCTGCAGGCCCACGCTGCTCAGCACGATCGTGAAGCCGCAGAGTCCGGCCAGTGCCAGGCCCACGCGGAAAGATGTGCACAGGGCAAACGCCGCGATCACGCCACCCAGCGCGAGTGTCGCCTTGCGGGTAATGCTGGGCAACGACCTTGCTCCCTGCAGGCGCGATAGCAGCAATGCGCCCGCGATCGCGCCGATGCCCGCCGATGTCGTCAGGTCGGCCAGTCCCACGCTGCCGCGACGGAACACCGAATCCGCGAATGCCGGCAGCAGCTCGATGACCCCGCGACCCAATATCGAGGTAATTGCCGACAGCAGCATCAGTTGGCGCATGCCACGGTGCTGGAACACGTAGCGGATGCCCGCGCGGCTCTCGGCCAGCAACCCCTGCGGCGCGTGACGCGCGGCCTGCGGCCGCACCTGCACCACGAGCAAGGCTGCAAGTATCCCCAGGAAGGAGACCGCGTTGAACGCAAAGGCGGCGGCAATGCCCAATTGCGCGATGATCACGCCGGCGATGGCAGGGCCCACGGCCCGGGTGAGGTTGAACAGCACGGAATTGATCGCGATGGCCTCGGACAGCTGCTCGGACGCCACCACATCGTTGATCATCGCCAGCCTTACGGCCTGGTACGCGCTGTTGGCGATTCCGAGCAGGACTGCCATCGCGCACAGCAAGCCGATCTGCATGGCGTGCAGCGCTGTGAGCGCGTACAGGGCGACTGCCAGCAAGGCCAGCACGGCATTGACGCCCAGCGCATAGCGCCTGTGGTCGTGCCGGTCGAGGAGCGTTCCAAACAGCGGGCCGAATGCGATCAGCGGCAACAGCTGCGCCAGCGAGATCGCGCCTACCCAGGCGGTCCTGTGCGTGAGGTCCCAGGACAGCCAGCCCACGCCGATGCGCTGTGCCCAGGTGCCGACCCACGAAACCGTGTTGCCCAGCGAGTAGATCAGGAAATTCTTGTCCCGCAGCGGGCCGGATATGCGCACGGGCAACAGTTGTCCTGCTACGGGGCGATATACGAGGTCTTCACCGAGCTGTAGAACTCGGCGGCATATCGACCCTGCTCGCGCGGTCCGTAGCTGGATTCCTTGCGTCCGCCAAAAGGCACATGGTAGTCCACGCCGGCCGTGGGCACATTGACCATGACCATGCCCGCCTGCGAACGGCGCCGGAAATCCGCGGCGTATTTCAGCGAGCCGGTGACGATTCCGGACGACAGTCCGACCGGCACGTCATTGGCGACCTGCAGCGCCTCTTCGTAGTTGCGTACCCGGATCACGCTGGCTACCGGACCGAAGATCTCTTCCTGGTTGATGCGCATTCCCGGAGTCGTCTCGGTAAAGAGCGCCGGCTCGAGGTAGTGGCCCGGATGCTGCCGCTGCAATTGGCGCCCGCCGCGCTGAAGCTTTGCTCCCTCGCGTCGACCGATCTCGATGTAATCCAGGTCGACGGCCAGTTGCCGCTCGTCCACCACCGGCCCGATCTCGGTGTCGGGGGCGAGCGCGTGGCCGACGCGCAGCGCCGCCACCCGCTCGGTCAGCGCGGCGAGGAAGCGCGCATGGATGCCCTCGGTCACTATGATGCGGCTCGAGGCGGTACAGCGCTGTCCGGTCGAGAAGTACGCTCCATTGACGGCGACGTTGACGGCCGTTGCCAGATCGGCGTCGTCGAGGATGAGCAGCGGATTCTTGCCGCCCATTTCGAGCTGGATCCTGGCCCGTCGCGCCACCGCTGCGGCCGCGATTGTCGATCCGGTTGCCGCCGATCCGGTGAAACTGATGGCGCGGATTTCCGGAGCATTGACCAGCTCGCCGCCCACCACGCTGCCGCGGCCCATGACCAGGTTGAAGACGCCCTTGGGCAGCGGAGTGCGGGCGATGATTTCCGCGAGGGCCCAGGCACTGGCCGGCACCAGCTCGGCCGGCTTGAACACTACGCTATTCCCGTAACACAGCGCCGGCGCGATCTTCCAGGATGGAATCGCGATCGGGAAATTCCACGGGGTTATGATGCACACGGGACCCACGGGCTCGCGCGTGACTTCGACCGTGACGCCGGGCCGCGTCGACGGCAACAGCTCGCCTCCGTGACGCACGGCCTCGCCCGCAAAGAACTTGAATACGTGGCCGGCGCGCGCCACTTCGGCGATGCCTTCGGCACGTGTCTTGCCCTCTTCGCGCGACAGCAGCTGCCCGAGCTCGTCCCGTCGCGCGAGCAGCTCGGCGCCGATCTGGTCGAGTACCTCGAAGCGCTGCTGGATCGGGCTGTACTGCCACGATGCAAACGCGGCATGGGCCGCCGCCACCGCAGCACGCGCCTGCGCAGCGTCGGCGTGCGTGTAGTGCCCGACCACATCGTTCGTGTCCGAGGGATTGAGGTCCGCGACCTGGTCCGGCCCGGCCACCCATTCGCCGCCGAGGTAATTCCGATGGATGAAGCCGCTGTCCGTCATGGGAGCCGCGTCAGAACCGGTGCGAGACCCGTTTGGTCACGAGATAGCCCTCCAGGCCTTCGGAGCCACCTTCGCGACCATAGCCGCTCTCTTTGTAGCCGCCCGAGGGAGCCTCGACCACGGAGCCCCCTACGTGGTTGATGGAGAGGATGCCGGCCTCGAGGCGGCGCATCAGCAGGTTGGCCCTGGCCGCTGAGTGCGTGTACGCGTACGCCGCCAGTCCGTAGGACAGGGAATTCGCAAGCCGCAATGCATCCTCCAGATCGGTGAACGCGCAGATCGGGGCCACGGGCCCGAAAGGCTCGATCTGCATCAGCCCGGATTGCTCGCCCACGTCGGTGAGCACCGTCGGTTGAAAGAAATATCCGCGGCCCGCCGGACGCTGGCCGCCGCAACGCACCCTAGCGCCCTGCGTCACTGCCTCATCCACGAGCTGCTGCACGGCCTGGACGCGCCGCTCGTTGGCTAGTGGTCCCATCTGCACGTTCGGCTCCAGCCCGTTGCCGACGACGAGCTTGCTGGCGGCCTCGACGAAAGCGGCGGTGAAGGGCTCGGCGATCCGGGCATCGACAATGAAACGGCTCGGCGACGTGCACACTTGCCCTGCATTGATGAATTTCCCGCTCACGCAGGACCTGGCGGCCACGACCGGATCCACGTCGTCGCACACGATCACCGGAGCATGGCCACCCAGCTCCATGACGGCCGGTTTCATGACGCGCGCGGCGAGGCCCGCGAGGTGCTTGCCCACGGGAATCGAGCCCGTGAATGCCACGAAGCGGATCACGGGCGAGGCAATCAGGTGGCTCGATATCTCTTCGGGTACGCCGTAGACGAGGTTCAGCACGCCGGAGGGAATGCCGGCATCCGCAAAACAGCGCACCAGCTCGCAGGCTGTGGCCGGGACCTCTTCGGAGGCCTTGATGATGATGGAGCATCCGGCGGCCAGGGCCGCGGCGATCTTGCGCGTGGGCGAGCCGGCCGGAAAATTCCAGGGCGTGAAGGCGGCCACCGGACCGACCGGCTCGCGCAGCACGATCAGCTGCGACTGGGTATCGACCGGGATGATCCGCCCATAGGCGCGCCGCGCCTCCTCGGCATCCCATTGAATGATGCCGGCAGCCCGGGCGACCTCGCCGCGGGCCTCGGTTACGGGCTTGCCCTGTTCGAGCGTCATGATCTGGCCGATGGTTGCCGCACGCTCACGCAGCAGCCTGGCCGCCTGCAGCAGTATCCGCGTGCGCGTCTCGATCGCCGTGTCGCGCCACTGCGCAAAGCCACGCGCCGCCGCGGCGAGGGCACGATCGAGATCGGTGATCTCGGCCACCGGAACTTCACCCAGCACTTGCTCGGTGGCTGGATTGAAGATCGGTTGGCGACGGTTGCCGCTCCCGGCAGTCCAGCCGCCGTCGATGTACATCTGCACTTCGGGATAATCGACCGCCATGCCTTGCTCCCGCGCCCGGTCAGCCCGTGGCCAAGGGTTCAGGCGGCGTCACGCCAAGCTTCGCGGCGTCCTTGCACAGGCGCTGCCAGGCTGTCGGCGCGATTGGAATGCCATTGCGGCCACGCTCAGCAAATGCACGGCTGCCGCGCTCGCCGGGATACAGGATTTCCGCGCACCCTGCCTCGCGCGGCAAGGCCTTGATGGCGTCGATCGCCGCGTCGACCTGCGCCTTGAACGTGGCGAGCGCGCCGAAGGCGCCAATGTCCACCGCGATGACGGTGCCATTCTGCCGGTGCCGCTGGCCCTCCGGGGTACCGCTGTGAAACTCCGCGACGATGGGATTGCCCATCAGCACGCTGGTCAGGAACTCGATCATCAGCGAAAGGCCAGAGCCCTTCGCACCGCCGACTGGCAGCGGGATCTCGGCCTGCACCGGGTCGGTCGTCGGTTCTCCCTTGGCATTCAGGGCCATGCCGGGCGCCAGCGCCGTCCCCGATTGCCGGAATTGGGCGATCTTGCCGAGCGCGATGACCGCAGTCGCCATGTCGAGCAGCACCGTGCCGTGGCGCGCGGATGGCACGGCGATCGCGATCGGGCTGGTGGCCACGCCCGCGGCGATGCTGCCGGCGTACGCCATGTTCGGGACGCCAGCGACCAGACCGATGCCGATCATGCCCGCCGCGGCCACTTCGCTGGCGTAGTATCCGATCGCGCCGGTGTGCACCGTGCCCCGCACCGCGGCCCAGGCGATGCCCGCCTGCGCGGCCGCTGCCCTGGCTTCGGACGCCGCCCGGTGCATCGCCACCGGACCCGGCGCCGCATCGGCCTCGATCGTGATCACCGCCGCGCGCGGATGCGCCACCACCATGGCCGGCCTCGCCTTGGCCTCGCCGCTCTCGAACATTTCGACGTACCGCGGGATGCGTGAGATGCCATGCGAGTCGACAGCGCGCAGATTGGCCCATACCAGCACCTCGGCGACGATCGCCGCGTCCTCGTTCGTGGCGCCGAGGCGTTCGAACATGGTGCTGACCATGGCCCGCAGCGCCGCGGAGGAAACCCTGACCCTTTCCGGCTTGTTCATACGGCCTGTGCCTTGCTGAGGAGGAGTGCGATGCTGGCATGGGCCAAGACGGGTGGCCCCGCAACGAATATGCCCGCTCCGCATGCCAGCCACAACCTGCACCATTGGTTGCTCAATCTGCAACACTTCGATGCGGCGGCGCGGGACAGCCAGCGGATTGCGCAGTGCTATGCTGGCCGTCCCGGAAATCCACCGGCCACGCCGAGCCAACATGGACCGCATCACGATCGTCAAGGCCGACCAGGTACCCGTCCTCAAGCGCGGCAGCGGAATCCTCACGGTGCCGCTGGTGACGCCGAAGTCAGCCGACAATCCGGCCTTCACCACCGGCATAAGCACCTACCCGCCGGGCCAGGGCGCACCACTCCATTCGCACAACTGCGACGAGCAAGTGACGATCCTGGAGGGGCAGGGCGAGGTCGAGGTGGATGGCAAGATCACGCCGCTGAAGCCGTATGACAGCACCTACATACCGGGCAATCACCAGCACGCGTTCCGCAATACCGGCACGGGTCCGATGAAAATATTGTGGATCTATGGATCGGCCCGCGTCACCCGCACTTTTGCCGCGACCGGTGAGACGGTCGAACACCTTTCGGCAGCCGATCTGATGGGCCAGCCGGAGGATGGCGGCTGATCGACAATTTCGCGCCTGACGGGCACAAGTGAGTTTCGCAATACTCACCAATCCAGAGCCTCGCGATGACGTAAATTGTCCGGCATCGCTCATGCCGGGGCCTCCCGGCCAGGGGATCGACGATGCGACTGCCAGTCCTGAAGCAGGCCGAATTCAGCGCACGCCAGCGGGAGCTGGCCGCACGCATTGCCGGCAAGCGCGGTCAGGTGCGCGGCCCGTTCCTGGTCTGGCTGCACAGCCCGGAGTTGTGCGACCGCGTCGAAGCGCTCGGGGCGTATGTGCGCTACGACTGCTCGCTGCCCGATAAGCTGCGCGAATTCAGCATCCTGCTCACGGCGCGCCATTGGGATGCGCAGCATTCCTGGAACGCCCATCTCGACAAGGCAATCGCCGCCGGCATTCCGGCCGCAGCGCTACGCGCGATAGCCGAGCATCAACACCCGCATTTCGATTCAGTCGACGAACAGGTCTTCTACGACTTCTGCATGGAGATGCTCGAAGAGCACTTCGTCAGCGACGCCACATTCACGGCCGCGCTCAGGCAGTTCGGCAACCAGGGGGTCGTCGATATCATCGGGTGCCTGGGAAATTTCTCGATGCTCGCGATGTGCCTGAACGCCTTCCAGGTCGACCTGGATCCGACCCGAGCCCCACCCTACCCGGACGTCCGGGGCTTCGGGCGCATTGCGCCCAGGCCGGCCAAGGCGCCGGCCACCTGACGAGCCACGCTGCACAGTCCCGAGGATCCATGCCATACGCAATGTCGCAAAGCCTGCGCATCTACTACGAGAGTCACGGCGCCGGACCGGTCATCGCGTTCCTGCACGGCGCCGGCGGCAACCACGCAGCCTGGTGGCAGCAGACGGCTCACTTTCGTTCGCGGTACCGCGTCATCAATGTCGACCTGCGGGGTTTCGGCCGCTCGGATTCACAAGACGAGGGACCCGATGCCCTGGATTTCCCGGACGACCTGCTGGCGGTGCTCGATCATGCCGGGATCGAACGCGCCACGCTGCTGGGGCAGTCGATTGGCGCCGTCGCCGCGCTGCGCTTTGCCACGGCGCATCCCACGCGCGTCGAGGCGCTCATCCTCGCGCACTCGCTCGGTGGCATGGGGCACCCGCAGCTGACGCCGCTCGTCGCAGCGGACCGGGCCGCCGCCGAGAAGGTCCCCGTGCTGGACCGCCTGCTGACCAGGGAATTCCAGCAAGCCGAACCCGCGCGCACTTTCTTGTTCCAGCAGCTCGGCTCATTCAACAGCGCCACGATGCGTGACCTGCGCAATGTGAGCGCGCCGGGCCCGGCGCTGACGGAGGTCGTGCGGCTGGGTCTGCGGATCTTCCTGCTGACTGGCGAGAAGGACGCCGTGCTCAGCCCGGCCACCATCCGCGTGGCGCAGAAACTCCTGCCCGGGTCGGTGTTGACGGTAGTGCCTGGCGCACCCCATTCCATGTATTGGGAGGCGCCCGAGCCCTTCAACAGAAGCGTGCATGCATTCCTCCAGCAGATTTACGGTGCCACATGAACATCTCCCTGGCCGACGCCAAGCACCTTGCCGACGCGGCGCGCGCCCGCGCCGAGGCCATCAACAAGCCGGTGACCATCGCCGTCGTCGACACAGGCGGGTTCCTCGTGGCCCTGGAGCGCATGGATGGCGCGCGCCCGCTCCAGCCCAGCATTGCCACCGCCAAGGCCTACAGCGCCGCCATCATGCAGCGGCCATCCTTGATGCTCAAAGGATGGGCGGACAGCCAGCCGGGGTTCTTTGC
This sequence comes from Gammaproteobacteria bacterium, assembly GCA_028870705.1. Lineage (GTDB taxonomy): Bacteria > Pseudomonadota > Gammaproteobacteria > Steroidobacterales > Steroidobacteraceae > FEN-1191. The sequence goes on along the minus strand of JAGWPD010000048.1, from coordinate 1,406 downwards.
GCAGGTGGCACGCATGGGCCACCACCCGATCGTCGCAACGGATGGCGGCGTGCCCATCAAGCGAGCGGGCGCGATCATCGGCGGACTGGGCGTAGCGGGAGGAACGGGCCCGGAGGACCAGCAGATCTGCGAAGAGGTGCTGCGTGGCCTCGGCTACGAACTGGATTTCGAGCAGTTCAACAGGATTCGCAAGTAGCCGGCGCGCATCCGACGTCAGTCGTCGATGTGGTCGTGGCCGCCGATGCGTCCAGGCCGCCAATATCCTTCCGACCAGATCTGTGATTTGCCGAAGCCGCGTGCGAGCAGCGCGTGTCGCTGCGCACGCACGTTGCTCGTCTCGCCGATGACATAGGCATGTCCCCTGCCCGACGGGAGCTGGCGGGCGTTGAGCGCATCCAGCAAGAGCGGACCGGGCCCCGGCGGTGCACCGGCGCGCAGGAGCCACTGTACGTCGAGTCGCGCCGCGGACTGCAGCGCCATCACATCCGCTTCGCTCCCGACTTCGAGCAGCGCGATGGCGACACTGCCTGCCGGCATCGCTTCGATCAGCGCGCAGATCGCGGGCAGCGCGCTTTCATCCCCGCTGTACAGGTGCCAGTCGGCATCGGCCGCATAGCGGATGCGGCCGCGCGGCCCGCGCACGTGTATCGTGTCCCCGGGGCGGACGGCCCGCGCCCAGGCGGCGCCGGGGCCGGTGTGCGCGTGCATCACGAAATCCACCTCGATGATCCGATTCTCCGGGTCGTAACGGCGAATCGTATAGTGCCGCCGCATGGGTTCCGGGCCGGTCCCCGGGATCTGGAAGACGAGTTCCTGCGCAACCAGCGGCTTGAACTCGCCGGGATGCTCGGCGGTCAGCCGCACCCGGCGCATTCGTGGTGCGATGTCCCGACTGTCGAGCACCGTGAGCCGCCACAGCCGCCCGAATCGCGCCAATTTGGCGGGGTCGTGGGCCAGCGGATCGATGAGCGGCGAATCTGGGTTCAATGCAGCACTGCCTGAGCCTGGAGACCCGCATCCTAGTCGATGACTGGCCGGGACACTTGCACCCTTTCCTGCAACCTATTGTTCCGCTGATCGAGACCGCGGGCCAGGGTCAGCTCGATCGCTACGCGCGCCGCTGATTGACCCTAAAGTTCAATTCCCCAGTATCGGCGCGCGACCTCACCCGTCACTTCGAGCACTGTTCGTTGTCGTGCCAGCGCTGCGGTGGTCCCGGCAATTCCCGGCGCGCCAAAACCGCGTTGCGGGCTGATGGCCAGATTCGCCGCATCGCTGAACTGCACGGCCAGGTCAATCTGATCCAGTACGCCGTCGATGTCGGCCAGGCTGGCCCCTTGGTTGTCGATCAGGCCGAGCACGGCCATCTTGCCGCGCGGCAGCGCGCGCAATGGACCAAATTCCTC
>JAGWPD010000047.1 GCA_028870705.1 Gammaproteobacteria bacterium | reverse complement strand
AGGAATCCCAGTTGCTGCTTGGAAAGATTAAGTTCCTGCTCGATCTGGTGCGCCACCGTCGAGAGGCTGCCGCGATCGACGTAGTTGATGCACAGCGCCGCCGCGAGCAGCAGCACCAGCCACTTGCGCTGACTCGGCGGCGGCGGCGGACTCAGCAAGCTTGCACCCGGCGGAAACCGCGCCTGCCGGTCATCGAGCGGACAGCACGTCGAGCAGTGGGCGGGCCGCGCGCGGCTCTGCCTTCTGGTAGTCCTCGCCGAGCAGCGCGGCGATGGTGGCTGCAATCTGCGACTGCGTCACCGGCGCCACATCGTGCCGCTCGCCGCGCGCCGGCGTGTCCGGTCCGATGACCGCAAGCCAGATGTTCTCGGAGCCCTGCTGTTCGACGCCATGCTCCTTCCACTCCACCGGGCCGTGGCCGCGGCCGTGGTCGGTGGTGATGATGAAGGTGGTCTGGTCCCTGTACTCGGGGCGCGACTGCATGCTGTTCCACAATCTGGCGACCGCGGCATCGAAATTGTGCGCGGTCTCGAGTACCAGGTCGTAGCGACCGGTATGCGCCCAGTTGTCGGTGTCACCGTAGCCGACGAACATCACGCGCGGGCGGTGTGTCTGCAGATGCTTCAGCACCGTGACGGTCAGGAAGGAATCCGGCGGGTCGGTGCCTTCGAGCCTTGTGGTGTTCCTGTACAGGTCGGCGAGCAACCGGCCGGTCGGGCTCTGGTCGCCGGCGTCGACCAGGTTCGCGCCCGAGCGGATCGGCAGGTGGCTGCGCGATCCGTTGAAGATGTCGTGGAAGGTTTCCCAGGTGCCAAAGATGTCGACCTTCCCTTTGAAGCCGGGTCGGTGCGAGAGCCATTCGAACACGGTCTGGTTCGGATTGGGGCCGAACTCGTTGCTGTTGATGCGCGGATCGGGAATCCCCGAGGCCATCTCGTTGTAGCCCGGGTACGAGAACGCCAAGCCGTTCGCGACCCGTGCCTGGCTGCCGGCCTGCGCGTTGCCGAGCAGCTGACCCTTGGCCGCCACGGTGCCCCAGATGAACGGGAACAGGAGCTTGCGCCGCACTTTCGGATCGGGATCCCAGTACTTCGCGCGCAGTTCCTTCTCGGGCGTCCAGTTGCCGCCGGCATTCGGACTGAGCAGGGCTTCTTCCGCGCCGGTGTAGATCTCTTCAGGGCGCAAGCCGTCACTGACGATCAGCACGACATTGCGGGTCTTGCCGGCCATCGCTGTCGAGGCAACGGCCAATCCAAGCAGGGCCGCCAGCAACAGCCGTTTGGTGCTACGCATGCTTGTGCATCCCCTTGACTCGACAGCGACGCGGTTGGGTCGCGTAAAGCTATCACACGGCCGGGCCGCCAGTCTGCTGCATTCGCCGCGCCCCGGCGGCCCGCCTGGTACCGGGTCGCTACAGCGCGCGGGCAATGACCTCTTTCATGATCTCGTTGGTGCCGCCGTAGATGCGCTGCACGCGGCTGTCGGCGAACAGGCGGCAGACGAGGTACTCGTTCATGTAGCCGTAGCCGCCGTGCAGCTGCACGCATTCATCGAGCACCTTCTGCTGCATATCGGAGATCCACCACTTGGCCATTGACGCGGTCACCGTATCGAGCTTGCCCGCCGCGACCCGCACGATGCAATCGTCGATGAAGCTGCGCGCCACGCGCACGATGGTCGCGAGTTCCGCCAGGCGGAAACGGGTGTTCTGAAACTCGTAGATGCTCTGGCCGAAGGCCTTGCGCTCCCGGGTGTAGGCGAGCGTCGCCGCGAGCGCGCCTTCCATCGCCGCGACCCCGCAGACGCCAATGATGATGCGTTCATACGGCAGGTCGCTCATCAGCTGGTACATGCCCTTGCCTGCTTCGCCACCCAGCAGATTGGCGGCCGGCACCCGCGCGCCGTCGAAGAAGAGTTCGGCGGTGTCCTGCGCGTGCAAGCCCATCTTGTCGAGGACGCGACCGACGCGGAAACCCGGCAGGTCCTGTGTTTCGACCAGCAGCAGCGAGACGCTCTTTGAACCCGGAGCTGCGTCGGTCTTCACGACCAGGGCGATCAGCCCCGCGAGCAGGCCATTGCTGATGAAGATCTTCGAGCCGTTCACGACATAGTGCTCGCCATCGCGCACCGCGCGCGTACGGATTCCTTTCATGTCGGAGCCGGCGCCTGGCTCGGTGATGCCGATTGCGCCGATGAGCTCGCCGCGCGCCAGCCGCGGCAGGAACTGCTGCTTCTGCGCTTCGGTGCCGTGGTTCAGCAGGTAATGCGCGGCAATGCTGTGCACGCCCTGGCCGAAGCCACTCAGGCCGCGGCGATTGAGTTCCTCGTAAATGACCGCCTCGTGGCGGAAATCGCCGCCGGCGCCACCATATTGCGCCGGGATGTCGGTGCACAGGAGCCCCTGCTCGCCAGCGCGCCGCCAGATTTCCCGGCCGACATTGTGCTGCGCGCGCCAGGCGGCATCGTGCGGCAGCATCTGCGCCTCGGCGAATTTCGCGACGGCATCACGGAGCGCCGCGAGTTCCTCGTCCATCCAGCGTGGGATCGGCTCGTTCATGTGGCGTGCACCTCGAAGGGATCGTGCATTCTACGGTGCCGGATTGCATCAACGATAGACGCGGTCGGCACGCCTCGAAAGGCTGGTCAGCAACTCGTAGTTGACGGTGCTGCCCGCGGACGCGACTTCCTCGAGCGTGAGTCCGTCGCCGATCAACGTGACCCATTCCCCGGCGGTCAGGTCCGCAAAGCCCGAGTCGGAAACATCCAGCGTCAGCAGGTCCATCGACACGCGGCCGGCGATGCGGGCGCGCCGCCCGCGCCACAACGCGCTGCCATGACCACTGAGGGAACGCGGATAACCATCGGCATAACCGATGCCGGCCGTCGCGATCCGCGCCGGCGGCGTGAGCGCCTGGGCGGCGCCGTAACCGACCGTCACGCGGTCAGCGATCGCGCGGACCTGCAGGACGCGGCTCTCGAGCTTCACCACCGCGCGCATCGGATTGGCGCCGCTGGCGCCGGGCCGGCCACCATAGAGCGCAATGCCTGGCCTGACCAGGTCGCCGTGGAAATCCGGGCCGAGAAAGATGCCGGCGGAATTGGCGATGCTCCACGGTATGCCCGGCCAGTGGCGTCGCAAATGGCCGAAGCGCTCGAGTTGCTGCCGGTTCAGGGGATGTGTGGCCTCATCTGCACAGGCCAGGTGACTCATCACCAGCACCACGTTGAGCGCCGCCCGGAGCTGGCTGTCGGCGGCCAGCTGCGCGACGTCGGCGGCCGAGAGGCCGGCGCGGGTCATGCCGGTATCGATCTGCAAGGCCGCCGGTGCGGCAGCGCCTTGCGTGGCCCAGGCGCGCACTTCGTCCAGCGTGTTGAGCACCGGCACCAGCTGGTCGCGGGTGTACTGCGGCGCACCACCTGCCGGCAGTTCATTGAGCACGAAGACGCGCGCGTGGCGCAGGACGCGGCGCAATTCCAGTCCTTCCGACACCGTGCCCGCGAAGAAGCTATGGCAGCCGTCCCTCGCCAACCGGCTGGCCACCGGACCCACGCCGAGTCCGTAGGCGTTCGCCTTGACGACAGCGGCAACTTCGGCGGGCGCAGCCCGATGGCGCAGTTGCGCGTAGTTGGCGGCCAGCGCCTCGAGGTCCACTGTAATGCGCACCGGTTGTGCCAGGGACGGCGGGTTCAACGGTTCAACGCTCCTGGAGCGGTGCGAATTTTCCGTACTGGCGGCCGAAATAGAGCAAGGGCTCGCCTTCACGGGCGCGCGCGGCTTCCACCAGGCCCACGACGATCGCGTGATCGCCGCTCATGAAGACCTCGTTGGTCACGCATTCGACCTGGGCGAGTGCCTCCGGGATCAGCGGCACGCGCACGTGCGTGCCGGTATCGAATGGCATCTGGGTGCCCCGTTCGCGGCGCGGCCTGGCGAAGTGGCGTGCAATGTCCGCTTGCCCCGCCGCCAGCAGGCTGATGCCGAACGAGCGGCAGGTCACCATCGGCGAATAGCTGGCCGTATGGCGCTGGATCGCGTACATGACCAGCGGAGGTTCGTATGAAAGCGTGACATAGCTGGAAATCGTCAACCCCACGATCGCATCGTGCCCGGATTCGTATGTGGCCACGACGGAGACCGCGCCCGCCGAGGCGCGTCCCAGCTGCCGGTACTGGTCACCGGAAATCGGCATGCGGATATTCCATGAGCGGCAGGTGACCTAATTTTCCTGGGCGGGAACGAATTCGACCAGCTCGGTGCCTTCGGCGACCTGCTCCCCGGCGGCTACTCTAAACGATCGCAGCACGCCGGCGCTCGGGGCCGTGATCGTGTGTTCGATCTTCATGGCCTCCATGACCAGCAGCGCCGCACCCTTGGCCACTTCGATGCCAGGCGTTGCCGCCAGCACGATCACGCGCCCGGGCATCGGCGCGCGCAGACCGGATCCACCCGCCGCAATCGATGGCGTTGCGGCGAGCGGATCGACATGCTCGAAGACCATGCGGACGCCGCGCATGAATATGTGCACGCGCCCGCCGGCCTGCACCGCTGTGAGCCGGTCCCGGCGGCCGTCGAGCGTCAGCGTGAACTCGGTCGCCGAGTCCGCGTGCGGTTCGCAGCCGGCCGCAACATCGGCCTCGCCAATGCGCAGCAGCCATCCGGATTCGAGGTACCGGACGCCCACCGGCTCCGTGGCCCCGCCAGCGCGCAGCACCAGCTCACGTTGTGCGCGCGCGCCGAGGCGCCAGCCATCGCGGGCCGCCCAGGGCGAGTTGCCGGGCGAGCCGCGCATGCGACACAGAATCGCTGCCGCCGCTGCCAGCCAGGCGTCGCGGGGCGGTGGCTGCGGATCCGGAAACAGCGCCGCGTGTTCGCGTTCGATCAGCGATGTATCGAGGTCGGCCCGCGCGAAGGCAGACGCGGCAACGAGGCGCTGCAGGAACGCGACATTGTTGGCGACGCCGACGATGCGGTATTGATCGAGCGCCGCGAGCATGCGCTGCAATGCCTGCTCGCGGTCGCTGCCCCACACGATCAGCTTGGCGAGCATCGAATCATAGTATGGCGATATCCGGTCGCCCTGCGCGATGCCGGTGTCGATGCGCACGTCGTCCGCGGCCGGCGGAGTCGCCAGGTATTCCAGGCGCCCGATCGATGGCAGGAAGTCTCGCGCGGGATCCTCGGCATAGATGCGCGCCTCGAGCGCGTGGCCGTTGAGCACCACTTGTTCCTGCGTCAGCGGCAGGGGCTCGCCGGCCGCCACGCGCAGCTGCCATTCGACCAGGTCGAGTCCGGTGATCATCTCGGTCACCGGGTGTTCGACCTGCAGGCGCGTGTTCATTTCCATGAAATAGAACTCGCCGCCCGGTGCGACGATGAATTCCACAGTGCCAGCGCCGACATAGCCCGCGGCGCGGGCGGCAGCCACCGCCGCGGCGCCCATGGCGGCCCGGCGCGCGGCGGTCATGCCCGGAGCGGGCGCTTCCTCGAGAACCTTCTGATGGCGGCGCTGCACGGAACAGTCGCGTTCGCCGAGGTACAGGCAATGGCCATGGGCGTCGGCGAACACCTGGATCTCGATGTGGCGCGGGCGCAGCAGATATTTCTCCACCAGTACGCGCTCATCGCCGAAACTGGCGCCCGCTTCGCGCCTGCAGCTGGCGAGCGCAGCGGCGAATTCTGCGGCGCTCTCGACGCGCCGCATGCCGCGCCCGCCGCCGCCGGCGCTGGCCTTGATCAGTACCGGATAACCGAGGCGGTCGGCTTCCGCGCGGAGCAAATCGGCATCCTGGCTGTCACCGTGATAGCCGGGCGTGAGCGGTACACCCGCGCGCTCCATCAGGGTCTTGGCGGCGGATTTCGAGCCCATGGCGCGGATCGCCTCAGCGGGCGGTCCGACGAAAATGAACCCTTCCCGCTGGCATAGGTGCGCGAAAGCGGCATTCTCCGACAGGAAACCGTAGCCCGGGTGTATCGCCTGGGCGCCGCTGCGGCGCGCCGCCCCGATGATCGCGTCGGCGCGCAGGTAACTTTCCGCCGGCGTGCGCCCGCCGATGCCGATCGCCACATCGCAGGCACTGACGTGGCGTGCGTGGGCGTCGGCATCGGAATACACGGCCACCGTGCGCAGGCCCAGGCGGCGCGCAGTGCGCGCGATGCGGCAGGCGATCTCGCCGCGATTGGCAATCAACAGGCTGGTGAACGGCAGCATGCGGTGAACTTACATCCTGAACACGCCGAAGCGCGTCGCCGCAATCGGCGCGTTGTGTGCGGCCGCCAGGCCGAGGGCCAGCACGCGCCGGGTATCGGCGGGATCGATTACGCCGTCGTCCCAGAGCCGCGCGGTCGCATAGTAGGGATGGCCCTGGCGATCATACTGGGCGCGGATCGGCGCGGTGAACTCAGCCTCCTGTTCAGCGCTCCAGGCCTGTCCCTTCGCCTCGAGCGCGTCGCGCCGCACGCGCGCCAGCACGCTGGCGGCCTGCTCGCCGCCCATGACGCTGATGCGCGCATTGGGCCACATCCACAGGAAACGCGGCGCATAGGCGCGGCCGCACATGCCGTAGTTGCCGGCGCCGAAGCTCCCGCCGACGATGACGGTCAGTTTGGGCACCTGTGCGCAGGCGACCGCCGTCACCATCTTGGCGCCGTGCTTGGCGATGCCCTCGTTCTCGTACTTGCGGCCTACCATGAAGCCGGTGATGTTCTGCAGGAACACCAGCGGGATACGGCGCT
>JAGWPD010000046.1 GCA_028870705.1 Gammaproteobacteria bacterium | reverse complement strand
CTGCAGGTCGCGTTCGCGCCCGATCAGCCGCCCGAGGCGATGGGGCCATGCCCGCCGCGCCGTGAGGAGCCGCGGCGCCGCGGAATCGGGCGTCGCGGCGAGCGGCTTGGCGGCCAGCACGGGCAACTCCAGACGATAGCCGTATCCGGCGATCGTGCGGATCGCGCCGGCACCCAGCACGCGGCGCAGGCTCGCAATCTGCGCGGGCAGGTTGTTCTCATCGACGAACACGCGCGGCCAGACCCGCTCGAGCAGCGTCGCCTTGGTGACGAGGTGACCGTGGTTTTCCACCAGCACCAGCAGCAGGTCGAAGGCGCGCGCGCCGAGTTCCGCAGGGCGCCCCTCGACCGAGAGCGATCGCTCCTGCGGGTAGAGGTCGAAGCCGCCGACCCGGATCCGGGTCGCGGCGTCTGGCGGTAACCTGTTGATCGTTGGTGACCTTCGACGCTGAAGGCAGGCCTTCGGATCTTTTTAGAATAAATTCAGGAGCAATTCAAGACTCCGCAGGCTGCTGCGGGGATTCTATACGCGAGCCACAACAGACGGAGATTGACATGCCCAAGTTCGTGATCGAACGCGACATCCCAGGCGCCGGCAACCTGAGCCCCGCCGAGCTGAAGGCGATCTCGCGCAAGTCGTGCGGCGTGCTGAGCAGCCTCGGGCCCAGCGTCAACTGGATCCAGAGCTATGTCACCGGCGACAAGATCTACTGCATCTACCACGCGAGCGATGAATCGCTGGTGCGGCGGCATGCGGAGCTCGGCGGCTTTCCCGCCAACCGCATCTCGCGCGTGACCACGATCATCGACCCATCCACTTCAGAGTGAACGGCCGCTCATGGCAGCCACGCCTTTGCCGACGAAAAATCCCAAGGAGAACCGAGATGAAAGCACTTATCGCCACATTATCCATGCTGGTCCTCGCGCCGGCCTTCGCCGCCGGCGATGCGAGCGCTCCCCCGGCAGGGCCGCACGCCAGGGCCGCGATGCATCGCTACCTGATCGAACGCACCTTTCCCGCGGGCGCGCTCGACGGGCTCAACGCCGCCGGCAAGGTCAAGATCAATGCGACCAACGCGAAGTTCGGCGTGCACTGGCTGATGTCCTACGCGAACGCCAGCAAGACCAAGACCTACTGCATCTACGAAGGCCCGAGCGAAGATGCGGTCCGCCGGGCCGCGCAGGCCAACGCGATCCCGGTCGACTCGGTAACGGAAGTCCCGGTCACGCTGCTGCCGAAGTAAGCGTACACGGGTGAGGCGCGTGGGCAGCCGGCGCCCCGTGCCTCGCCCTCGCGCCGGGTCGGGCGCGCGGCTGTTGCCCGAGGGCTCAGCGCCCGACGAATGAAATCGGATCGATCTGCCGGCCGTCCTTCAGCACTTCGAAGTGCACGTGCGGGCCGGTCGAGCGGCCGGTGGAGCCGACCACCGCGATCGCCTGGCCGCGCTGCACGGTGTCGCCGGGGCTGACCATCACGCGGGAATTGTGCGCATAGCGCGTCACGTAGCCGTTGCCGTGGTTCACTTCGACCAGTACGCCGTAGCCTTCGCGCGGGCCGGCCCAGGTCACGACGCCCTGCGCGACCGCGAGCACGTCGGTGCCGGCATCGCTGGCGAAGTCGATGCCCTTGTGGAAGGCCTCCTCGCCGTTGAACGGATCCATCCGCTCGCCGAAATAGGACGAGATGTAACCGGACATCACCGGCTTGCCGGTGGGGCGGATCTCGGCCGACAGCTGGCGGCCGAGCAGTACGGATTCGAGCGCCGAGAACTGCGTGCTGCGGAAATCGAGGCGGCGGTCGAACTGGTCGATCATCGCCGACAGGTCCGGCACCTGCGCGCCGCGCCCGGCCGCGCCGCTGTCGGGGCCACCGAGCGCCGGGTCATGGTCGAAGTCGAACTCGCGGCTGCTGAGGTTCGCCATCTGCGTGAGCCGCTTGCCGAGCGAATTGAGCCGGATCATGTGCGCGTCGAGCATGCCCAGCTTCAGCGCCAGGCCGTCGATGCGCTCCTGCAGGCGCGCCTTCAGCGCGGCGAGCTCGGCGCGTTCCTGGGCCACCGCCGCCGGTTCACCCAGCGCACCGATGCTGACGCCCTTCACGCCCACCCTGACGCCAGAGGCGAATACGCCGGCCAGCAGGGCGGTCGCGCCCAGGGCGATGAGCGTCAGCGTCAGCGGATGCGCCAGGTTCAGGTGCCGCGCCTTGCCCTGGCGCCGCGAGAAGAAAATGAGGTTCACGAGGCTGGCCGTCCACAATGCCCGAGGAGCTTCATGGTCTGGGCTGGCGAACTGAATAACCCAGCTATCATGGCGCTCCCGTGGGTGGGTCGGTGGGTCGGTGGGTCCACGCCAGGGGATGCGGCGGGCCCGGCTTTATGATTGGTGCGCGAAACTATGCCCAAGAACCCCCCCCAAGACAAGAAGACAGTTCCCAAAAGGCGCAGCAAATCCGTCCGGAGCCCGCTGCGCAGCCGATTCCGTGCTGCGCCGCAAGGCCTTGAGGACATTATGAAAAAGCCGGGTTGGCTCGCGGATCTGCAACGCATCCGCGGCGAGCAGCAGGCCTGGCTCGAACGGGTCGCGGGGCTCCTGCCCGCGGAGCTGCGCGGCGCGCTCGTCAACGTGGTGCCCAGGGGCGAGCAGCTCACGGTGCTCACTTCCTCGGCCGCCTGGAGCAGCCGAGTGCGCTTCGCGCTCGGGGCGCTCGAGCCGCAGCTGCTGGCGGGCTCACCGCATATTGTCAAAATCGTGGTGCGGGTCTCGCCCGCGGGCAGCGCCCGCTAGGGCCTGTTCGCACTCAGGACATCGATGCGTTGCTGCTCAAAAGGCTTTCAGACAAGGCGCGAGGCGCGCGGCGTGGTCATTCCACGTAAGCGCCGAGCAACGCCGTGTGAAAGCCTTTTGAGCGCAACCTTCCAGGGCCGGCTCAGGTTTGCACAGGGCGGCGTTGCTCCTTCCTCATGTACATCAAGTACATGTCGGTCGTCGCGCCTTGCCCTGTGCAAACCTGAGCACGGCCGCATCGACGTCCTAAGTGTGAACAGGCCCTAG
>JAGWPD010000005.1 GCA_028870705.1 Gammaproteobacteria bacterium | reverse complement strand
TGCCGTTCGACCACGGCCTGCATGCCCGGCCAGCGGCCCGGGTGGCCGCGGCGCTCGCCAGGCTCGACGCCAGCGTCACGCTGCGCGCGCGCGGCCGCGAGGCCGATGCGAGGAGCACGGTGGCGATGATGGCACTCGGCGTCGAACGTGGCGAGATCATCACCGCGAGCGTCAGCGGTCCCGAGGCTGGTGCGGCCGTGGCCGCGCTGTCCGGCTTGCTCAATCGCGTCGGCGATGCGGCAGCGGCGTCGGATCAAACGGGCGCCGATCGGGCGCAAGCGCCGCAGTTGGCCCCGCGCGCTGGCACGTACATCGAGGCCGTGACTGCGGCGCGAGGCCTTGCCGTCGGATACGCAGCGCCAATGCGCGACATCGACCCGCCCGTCATGGCGGCTTCGGGTAGTCCCGATGCCGAGCGCGAACGACTGCTGGCGGCCATTGCCCAGGTCGGCGAGTTCCTCGGCCGGTTGGCGGGCGCCAGCCGGGGAACGCAGCGCGGCGTGCTCGACGCACACCGTGCATTGCTTGCCGATCCAGCGCTGCACCGGCAGGCCGGCGCGCAGATCGCGAACGGCGCCAGTGCCGGGGCGGCCTGGCGCGCGACGCTGCGAGCGGCAGCGAGCGCGCTCGCGGCGCTCGATGATGCGCGCATGGCGGAGCGGCGCGCCGATCTGCTCGACATCGAACGCCAGGTGGTGCGCGTGCTGGCCGGCGCCTCGCCCGACGCATCGGACCAGCTGCCCGAGCAGGCCATCGTGCTGGCGAGCGAACTGCTGCCTTCGCAGCTGCTGACGCTCGATTCCAGCCGGCTGGCGGGTCTTTGCATGGCCGCCGGCGGGGCGAGCTCGCACGTGGCGATCATTGCCGCCGCCCTGGGCATACCGACGCTCGTGGCCGCCGGAGAATCGGTGCTGGCCATCAAAGCGGGCACGCCGCTGATCCTCGATGCCGAAGCGGGTCGATTGCTGGTGGACCCGCCGGCGGCCGAGCTCGGGGACGCGCGTGCACGGATCGAGCGCCACAATCGTGAACGCGAGCAGGATGCGGCAAGCGCGCGGCAGCCCGCACGGATGCGCGACGGCATACACATACACGTTTATGGCAACCTTGGCGCCGCAGCCGAGGCGGCGCCAGCGGTCGCGGCCGGGGCCGAAGGCTGCGGCCTGCTGCGCACCGAGTTCCTGTTCCTCGACCGCACCGAGGCGCCGGGCGAAGCGGAGCAGCTCGCCGAGTACCAGGCGATCGCCGCGGCATTGGGAGAGCGCACGCTGACCATCCGCACGCTGGATGCCGGCGGCGACAAACCCATCGCCTACCTGCCGATGCCGCGCGAGGAAAATCCCGCACTGGGCCTGCGCGGCCTGCGCACGAGCCAGTTGCGCCCCGAACTGCTGGCGGTGCAGCTTCGCGCCATCATGCGCGTCGAGCCGGCGGGCCGATGCCGGGTATTGTTGCCGATGGTGACGGAAGTGGCGGAGGTGCGCGAGGTGCGCGCGCTGCTGGCGGGCCTCGCCGCGCAGCTCGGTGCGCGCGCGCCGGCGCTCGGCGTGATGATCGAGACGCCATCATCCGCACTGCTCGCCGACCAGCTGTGCGCGCACGTCGATTTCCTCTCGATCGGCAGCAACGATCTGTCGCAGTACACGCTGGCTATGGATCGCCAGCATCCGACGCTCGCTTCCCGCCTGGACGCGCTCCATCCCGCCGTGTTGCGGCTCATCCAGCGCGCGGCGGACGCGGGCACGGCGCGTGGCATCGAAGTGGGCGTATGCGGGGGCCTGGCCTCCGACCCGGCGGCGGTGCCGCTGCTGCTTGGTCTCGGGGTGCGCGAACTTTCGGCGGTGCCCGCGCAGATCCCACGCATCAAGAGCCTGGTACGCCGCCTGGCGCTGGCGGACTGCAGCGCGCTGGCACGCGCGGCGCTCGAACTCGAAGCCGCCGCGCCAGTGCGGGAGCTGGTGCGTGAATGGAGTATCCGCAATGGCTAGCAGCATCGAGGGGCTGCAACGCCTGGGGCGGGCACTGATGCTGCCGATCGCGGTGCTGCCGGTGGCCAGCATGCTGCTGCGGCTCGGGCAGCCGGACCTGTTGAATATCCCGGTGCTGGCCGCGGCCGGCGACGCAATCTTTGCCAACCTCGGCCTCGTCTTCGCGGTCGGCGTCGCGGTCGGGTTTGCGCGCGAAAACCACGGTGCCGCGGGACTGGCGAGCCTGGTGGGATTCCTGGTGGCAACGCATGGCGCGGAGTCCCTGCTGTCGATACCGGGTTCGGTGACGGCCGGGCTCGACTCTGCGGCAGCCGCGGCGGCGGCCACGGCGTGGCGCGTGCAGCAGCTCTCCAAGCTCAGCATGCCAGTCGGCATCCTCTCGGGGCTGATCGCGGGCTATGCCTACAATCGCTTCAGCGAGATCAGGCTGCCGGACTACCTCGCGTTCTTCGGCGGCCGGCGCTTCGTGCCGATCGTCACCGGCTGCTTCGGTCTCGTCGTCGCGCTGGCCTTTGGCTTCGCCTGGCCGCTGCTTGCGCGCGGCATGGATGGGCTGAGCATGGCGGTGGTCGGCGCCGGCTCCTGGGGCCTGTTCGCATACGGAATCTTGAACCGCCTGCTGATCGTGACGGGACTCCACCACATATTGAACAGCGTCGTGTGGTTCGTGCTCGGTGATTACCACGGCATCACCGGCGACATCCATCGCTTCCAGGCGGGCGACCCGACCGCCGGCGCGTTCATGAGCGGATTCTTCCCGGTGATCATGTTCGGGCTGCCGGGCGCCTGCCTGGCGATGTACCGGACGGCCAGGCCCGAGCGCAGGCGGGCGGTCGGCGGCCTGCTGGCCTCGATTACGCTCACCGCCTTCCTGACCGGGGTCACCGAGCCGGTCGAGTTCACTTTCATGTTCCTCGCGCCGCTCCTGTACGCCGTGCACGCGGTGCTCACGGGGCTCGCGATGGTGCTCATGCACGCGCTCGGCGTGCACCTGGGTTTCGGATTCTCGGCCGGCCTGTTCGATTACCTGCTCAATTTCCACCTGGCCACGCGACCGCTCTGGCTGCTGCCGATCGGCGCCGGTTATTTCCTGCTGTATTTCTTCCTGTTCCGCTTCGTGATCCTGCGCTTCAACCTGGCGACTCCCGGGCGGGAGGTCGCGGCCGCCGCGGTCGAGGGCGCGCGCGCGCCGGCGCCGCCGGGAAGCCGCGCCGCTGGCCTGGTGGCCGCGCTTGGTGGAGCCGCAAACCTCGGCTCCGTGGATGCCTGCACCACGCGCTTGCGATTGACCGTGGTCGATGGCGCGCGCGTCGATACGGACGCGCTCACGCGGCTGGGTGCGATGGGCGTGGTTCGTCCGGCCCCTACGGCGGTGCAGGTCGTGCTCGGGCCCGTCGCCGACCAGGTGGCCGGAGAGATCCGGGCGCACCTGCGCGGCGGCGCAATTCCTGCCGCGGCCACTGCCGCGCCATTGATCGAGCTGGGCGCACTGGTGGCGGCGCTCGGTGGAGCGGCCAACCTGGGAGCAATCGACTGTGCCGCGGGCAGGGTGCTGCTCACCGCGATACGGCCGGAGTTGCTCGACCGCGCCGCCCTCGATGCACTGGTTGTGCGTGGGGTCGTCTCGACGTCGAGCGGCACTTTGCACCTGCTGCTGGGAGACGATGCGGCCTCCGTGGCGGCGGGCCTGCGCGCTGCAGCTCCTCGCTGAGCGGCCTATCCCGCCATCGTCCGTATGCAGATCCCGCCTTGCCCACGCGCCGGCCGGATTGCAGTCCGCCGGCGCTTGACCTTTCACATTAGTGGTATTATATTGGACCTTAACTGGTGTTGGACGGGGGAAGCGTCACCTGCACCGGTCAAAAATTGGCTTGCCGCGGATACTAGGCGCGGCCGGCAACGGGATTGACGTACACGACAGCCTGAGGAGTCATGGCAATGAATCGAATCACTTTCGCGGTCAAATCAGCCCTCGGGCTGGCCATGCTGGCGCCACCGGCGCTGGTGTTCGCGCAGACCACGCCGGCCGCGCAGTCCGCGGGCCTGGAGGAAGTGGTAGTGACTGGTATACGCCAATCGCTGCAGCATTCCCTGGACGCGAAGCGTGCCGCCAACGAAGTGGTCGAAGTGATCACCGCCGAGGACATCGGCAAGATGCCGGACAAGAACGTCGCCGACTCGCTGACACGCGTCACCGGCGTCACCACCAGCTCCGCGAGCGCGAACGAGGGCGGTTTCGACGAAAACGACCGCGTCAGCATACGCGGCACGAACCCGAGCCTGACGCAGACGCTCATCAACGGGCACGGCGTGGCGGCGGGCGACTGGTTCGTGCTGAACCAGGTGCAGCAGGTGGGCCGGAGCGTGAGCTACACGCTGCTCCCGTCGGAGCTGGTCAGCTCGGTGGTGGTGCACAAGAGCTCGCAGGCCTCGCTGGTCGAGGGTGGCGTTGCCGGTTCCATCGACATCGTTACGCGCAAGCCGCTCGATTTCAAGAATGCGCTGACGCTGCAGGGATCCGCGGGTGTCGTGAGCGCCAACCTGCCCTCGAAGACCGACGGCCAGTACAGCGCGCTGTTCAACTGGAAGAACGACGCGGGCAATGTCGGCGTGCTGTTGCAGGGGTTCTGGGAGGCGCGCCACCTGCGGCGCGATGGCGTCGAGCTGCTGGGCTACGAGCGATTCGGCGCCAAGAGCGCCGTGGCGCAGGCGCACCCCGATCTCGCCGGCGTGTACTACCCGGCGCTGATCGGCGCGGCGCTGTTCGAACAGAAGCGCGAGCGCAAGGGCGGACTGGTCGACATCGAGTTCAAGCCGAGTGACGACTTCACGGTCGACCTCTCGGGTTTCTCCTCGAAGCTCGATGCCACGAACTACAACCGCAATTACCTGCTCTGGCTCACGCACTTCGTCGCGCAGGGCGCGGGCCAGGGGCCCGACCCGGGCTACGTGGTGACCAACAACACGCTGACCAAGGCGAATTTCTCTCCGGTCGCCGGCACCTTCTATGGCGTCTACGACCAGATTTCCCGTCCGGACGAGAGCGCCAGTTCGAATTTCATCAACCTGGATCTCGACTGGAAGTCCAGCGATTCGCTGAGCTGGAAGGGCCAGATCGGCACTTCGCAGGGCGACGGCAAGACGCCGACCCAGGATGTCTCGGAGACGCTCCCGGGGGCCGGCAACGGCGCCGGCTATAGCCTGCACGGCGTCGGTTCGGGTCCGGATTTCAACTTCGGCGCCACCAACAACACGCAGCCCTTCCCTTCGACCGCCAGCAATGCGGACAAGGCGACGCTGCCCTTCGGCTGGATCTTTGGCGCACAGAATGTCGACGTCAAGGACAAGGAGGACTGGGCCAAGATCGATGGCGACTTCAAGCTCAACGAGGATTCCCTGACCGACTTCAAGTTCGGTGTGCGCTACCAGACGCACGAGCGCTCCTCGGCCAACGCGATCGCGCAGGGCCCGACCTTCTGGGCTGGCGGCGGCGCCGATACGGCGAGCTATCCATCGACCTGGACGAATTATCCTTCGAACTTCAATACCTTCGGCGGCTCGATTCCGACGGGAATCTGGTACTGGACGCCTGCGCAGCTCGCCACCTACAACACGCCGTGTTACCTGCCGCTCGTGTCGCCGCCCCCGTTATGCACCACCGGGCAGACGCAGCGCAATCCGGCGGAGCGTGCCTACTACCAGTATTGGTTCGACGTTAAGGAAAAGAACACGGCGGCCTATGCGCAGCTCGATTTCAAGGGGACCCGCTGGGCCGCCAACGTAGGTGTGCGCCTGGTCCGTACCGAGGAACACGCGGTGACCTACACACAGGTCGATGCGTCGACACCAGGCCACATCACCGGTTCGCTGTTCGGACCGTTCATCGGCATCCCGGTCGATCACAGCTACACCAACGTGCTGAGCAGCGCCAACTTCAAGCTGGACGTGCGGCCCGACCTGGTAGCGCGGTTTGCCGTGGCCCAGACGATGACGCGCGCCGACTACTCGGCGCTGGCCGGCTTCACCGATCTGTCGCCACCGGCGGTCGTGGGCGGCACCGGCACCGGTTCGGGCGGCAATCCGGACCTCAGGCCGATCCTGTCGAACAACGTCGATGCCGGGCTCGAGTGGTACTTCGCAAAGCGCTCGCTGCTGTCGGCGGGCCTGTTCTACATGGACCTGCAGAACTACGTCGGCTACGGTTCCGATACCAAGAGTTACCTGACCTTCAGCAGCCAGGTGCCACAGGGCGCGCTGGTGCCCTACCTGCTGACCGTGCCGGTCAATGCGCAGGGGCGCGTGCAGGGCCTCGAGCTCAGTTACCAGCAGGCGATCAACGACAACTTCGGCGTGCAGGCGAACTACACCTACGCCGATGGCAAGCAGACCTCGCTGGTCACCAATGGCGATGATCGTCTGGTGGGCACCTCGAAGAACACCTACAACCTCAGCGGCTATTTCGAGAATGCGCACTTCAGCGCGCGGCTGACCTATACCTACCGCTCGGCGTTCTTCAGCGGCCTCGACCGCAACACCGCATTCTCGCAGGATGCGATCGGCGGCCTCGCGGCCTCCTTCGCCTACACGCTCAACGACCAGCTCTCGTTCACGCTCGATGGGCAGAACCTGAACAATCCGACGCTCAAGTACTACGCCCTCAATACGGACCAGCCGCGCGCGTTCTACCGCAACGGCCAGCAGTATTACTTCACGGTGCGCTTCAAGATGTAGCGACCGCACTGGCCGCGCCGAACCTCCCCCGGTCGGCGCGGCCGGTGATCCTGCCGCGGTGGAGCCGCGCTGCGGATGAGTGCATGCTAGGGCCGTGACCGCGACGCTGTTCAACCACACCTACCGGCCACCGGCGGCGGCCACGCTCGCCGCTTCGCCGGCGCCGTTGCCGTTTCGCCGCGTTGCGATCGTCGGCGGCGGCACCGCCGGCTGGATGAGCGCGCTGACGCTGGCGCGTACGCTCAGCGCACGCGGCGTCGAGATCACGCTGCTCGAATCCCCCACTGTCGGCATCATCGGCGTGGGTGAGGGCTCGACGCCCTGGCTGCGCGGCTTCTTCGACGCTCTGGGCATCGAGGAGGCCGAGTGGATGCCGGCCTGCCATGCGACCTACAAATGCGGCATCACGTTCGATGGCTGGTCGACCAGGCCGGGCTTCGAGCGTTACTTCCATCCGTTCGCCTCGATGCTCGACAACCTGACGATGACCCAGTTCATCCACAACGTGGAGGCGCGCGTCGCTGGCGCCGATCTCGAGGCGGGCCCGGACCGGTTCTTCATCGCTGCCCGGCTGGCGGCCGGTCGGCGCGCGCCGAAACCGGCGGAGAATTTTCCCTTCGACATCTGGCATGGCTATCACTTCGATGCAGCGCTGCTCGGCCAGTTCCTGCAGCGGCAGGCCGAGGCGCGCGGCGTGCGCCACCGGCAGTGCCACCTGACGCACGCCAGCATCGACGAGCGCGGCAACATCGCCGCGGTGCATACCCGCGAGGGCGAGGCCATCGCGGCCGACTTCTACGTGGACTGCAGCGGCTTCGCCGGGCTGCTGATCGACCAGGCTTTGCACACACCCTACGTCAGCTTCTCGGGCAATCTCTACAATGACGCGGCGGTTGCCATGCCGACGCCGATGGAGGCGACGATCCCATCGGAGACGGTCGCGACGGCGTTGCGCCACGGTTGGGCCTGGAAGATCCCGCTCACCAGCCGCTTTGGCAACGGCTACGTGTACAGCAGCCGCTACTGCACGGCGGACCAGGCGGAATTCGAATTGCGCGAGCGGCTGGGATTGCTGGATGCGGACGTCGAGGCGCGCCACCTGCAGATGAAATGCGGGCGCGTAACGCAGCATTGGCACGGCAACTGCGTCGCGATCGGGTTGTCGCAGGGATTCATCGAGCCACTCGAGGCGACCGCGCTGCTGTTCGTGCAGCAGACGGCGGCCGCGTTCTGCGCCTGTCTGGAGCGCGGCGAGCTGGGACCGGAGGCACGCGCAACGTTCAATGCCCGGGTCAACGAACACTTCGAAGGCACGCGCGACTATATCGTCACGCATTACAAGACCAACTCGCGCACCGACACCGAGTACTGGCGCGACAATGCGGCCAACCGCGACGTCTCGGATCCGTTGAAGAAGCTCTACGCGCTGTGGATGGCCGGCAAGAGCATCGCCGCGGGTGTGCGCGAGCAGGCGATCGGCAAGGGCTACCCGGTGTTCTCGTGGTATTCGATCATGGCGGGCATGGGCATCTTCCCCGATCGGGCCGGCCTGCGGGCGCCGACCGCCGCGGAGGCGCGCTACAGCATGGCGGAGATCGATGACCTGCTCGAACGGAGCGCGGCCAATTTCCGCGACCATCGCGCAGTGCTGGCCGACATTCCGCGCCGCCGCCAGGGCGAGGCGCTGCAGATCTACTTGTGGTGAACCGCATTGGCCGAACTGCCGCCGATCCGTGAACACGCCGGCCGCGACGAGGCGGCGCTGCGCGAGGAGGTGTTCTGCTCCGGCCAGCCAGCGGTGCTGCGCGGCTACGTGAGCGACTGGCCGGCGGCGCGTGCGGGCGCCGAGTCGCCGGCCGCGCTGCTCACCTACCTGCGCCGCTTCGCGGCCGGCGGGCCGGTCGATGCGATCATGACGCCGCCCGAGGTCCGCGGGCGCGTCTTCTACGACGGCGCGATGAGCGGCTTCAACTTCGTGCGCAACCGCCTGCCGCTTGCCACGGTCGCCGAACAACTGCTGCGCTACGCGGCCTTCAAGGAACCGCCCGCGGTGGCCGCGCAGAGCGCGCTGCTGCGCGATTGCCTGCCGGGGTTCAGCGAGGAGAACCGTATGCCGATCCTGCCGGCGGAAATATTGCCGCGCATCTGGCTGGGCAATGCGATCACCACGCCGACGCATTTGGATGAGTGGCACAACATCGGTTGCGTAATCGCCGGTTGCCGGCGCTTCACGCTGTTTCCGCCCGAGCAGATCGCGAATCTGTACATTGGTCCGCTGGATTTCGCGCCCACCGGCGCGCCGATGAGCCTGGTGCACCTGCATGCCCCGGACTTCGGGCGCTTTCCGCGCTTCCGCGAGGCGCTGGCGGCGGCCATGACGGCCGAACTCGGTCCGGGCGACGCGATCTACATCCCGCCGCTGTGGTGGCACCACGTGGAATCGCTGGAGCGCCTGAACGCACTGGTGAACTACTGGTGGCATGCGCTGGGCGGCCCGCCGGCAGACGCGCCGGCCGGATTCGACAGCCTGCAGCACGCGATCCTCAGCCTGCGCCGGCTCCCGCCCGGTACGCGGCAGGCCTGGCGTGCGCTCTTCGATCACTACGTGTTCGGGCCGGACGAGCAGGCCACCGGGCACATTCCGCCCGCGCGCCGCGGGATCCTCGGCGACGGCGCGCCGGCAGATCCGGCGGAGTTGCGCGAGCGCCTCGCGAAGTTACCGAGGAGCTGAAACGGCGCGCCGCCAGCGCGCGGCCACGGGCCACGGCCGCGGTCGACCGCAGCGGGCCTCAGCCCGATTGCGTGTTCTTTGGCGCGGCGAGATTGCGGATCGACTCGTCGGCGAAGAAGCGCCGCATCATCATCGCCTGCTGCAGGCGCCCCTTGCGCACGTACACCTGGTAGAGCAGGTCCTTGGTGACCTCGAGCAGCACACCGGCGAGCTGGTCGTCGAGCTGTGGCAGGCTCGGGTGCGGGTCGTTGTCGCTCCCGAAGATGACGCGCTTGACGTCGATGAAGGTCGGGCTGTCGAGGTCCGCCATCGCGCGCACGTCGTTCAACTGGTCGAACACGCGCAGCTTGCCAGCCTCGCCGAGATCCACGAACGCGGCCTGCATCGTGCGGCGGCACATGCTGGCAAAGGCGTTGTAGCTGGCGCTGGAATAGCAGGCGAGCGCCTCGCGGAACAGCACTTCGACTTCCTCGGGCAGGTAGGTGAAGCTGAATTTCTCGCGCGGCCGTTCGACTTCGCTGAACTGCGCGCCCAGTTCGACGCGGTTATTGCCGAACATCTTCACCGGGAAGCGCAGGAAGATCGGCGCATTGCAGGAATCGCAGCGGTAAACGACGCCGACATGCTTGGGGCGATGCGTGACGAGTTCGTCGAAGCCCGGCACCGCGATGGGCGTGATGTGCGAGAGCACCTGGCAATGCGGACAGGTCAGGGCCAGGTTGGCTTCCTGTTCATGGTGCAGCCGGCCGCCGGCATCGATATGCGTCGACATATGCGCCTTCTTTTCGTGCCCCGCGCGGTCTCGCAATATCCCCTGGACAGCCGTCGCGGTGAACCTCAGTGTAGCCCAAGGCCAGCCAAGCGCCATGGGGTATATTCCCTGCCAAGGCATGGAGTTACATAATCTCGCTCAGGTCGAATCTCCACAGGGGCGCTCTTGCGTGGGCGCTCAGCCCGTCAGGCGCTTGTACCGGACGCGATGCGGCTGGTCGGCGTCGTCGCCGCGCCGGCGGCGCAGGTCCAGCACGTAGTCCTGGTAGTTGCCCTCGAACCAGATCACTTCCGAGTTGCCCTCGAAGGCGAGGATGTGGGTCGCGATGCGATCGAGGAACCAGCGATCGTGCGAAATCACCACCGCGCAACCGGGGAAATTCACCAGCGCTTCCTCCAGCGCCCGGAGCGTCTCGACGTCCAGGTCGTTGGTCGGCTCGTCGAGCAGAAAGATGTCAGGCTGGGCCAGCAGGACAGCAGCGAGGCCGAGCCGTGCCTTCTGGCCGCCAGACAATTCGGCCACGTTCCTGGCCAGAAGCGTGTCACCAAGGCCTAGTTGCGCGGTGACCTGACCTATCCGTTCCGGCAG
>JAGWPD010000045.1 GCA_028870705.1 Gammaproteobacteria bacterium | reverse complement strand
TCAGAATTTCAACCCGACCTTCAGGCCCAGCACGCGCGGACGCGTCGGGACTTCAGCGCGAATCCACTGACCGCTGGTGGTGAGCAGGCTCGCGTTCTTGTTCCCGAGGTTGTTGCCGTAGATCTCCGCGGTCCAGTTGTCCTTGGCCACGCCGACTGAAGCGTCGAAGGTCGTGTAGGCCGGCATCGTAAAGCGGGCCCAGGTGGTGGACGGCACATCGAAGCCGGCCGTCGAGCCAGGCTTGAAGGAACTCGGCGTGTTGTCCATCTCGTCCGTGTGGTTCGCGCCGATCATCCAGTAGGCCTTGTGGCCAGTGAAGTTCCAGTCGTAGCGCAGGCGGAGGTTGTACTGGTTCTTCGGCGAGAAGGCCGGCGTATCGCCAAGCGTACCGAGCGCATTGGTGACCGCCGCGTTGCCGGCCACAGGGTTGCCGTTCGCGTCGAGCACGGTGCCCTTGACCGCCGTGATGCACGCGCCCGCCGCCGTTGGATTCTGGCCTCCCGACTTCGACCCGGCAGATTGCACGCACGGCGAGCTGGTCTGCTTCGATGAGTTGTGCGAGAAAGTGCCCTGCAGGGTCAGCGCATTGGTCAGGCGCCCGGTGAACTGAAGCTCCAGGCCGCGCACCCGGTAGTCGGGGCCAACCACGCCAAAGGTGCTGTTGCCGAAGATCGTCGGACTGTAGATCAGTGTCTGGACGTTCTTCCAGTCCATGCTGTAGATGGATCCGTTCAGCACCAGCCGCCGGTTCAGCAGCGTGCTCTTGAAGCCGATCTCGTTGTTCGTCAGCGTGTCAGGCGGATAGGTCAGCGGCACCTGGAACTGTCGCGTCGAGCCGCCACTGATGATCGACTGGCCCGGCGCCAGCACGACCTGGCTGATCGGCACGCCGGTGGGCGCCGCGCCGACCACGTTGCCGGCCGCATCGACGATCGTGTAGATCTTCGCCTTGTTGTCCGGCGTGCGGTTGAACGCGCCCGCGCGGAAGCCCTGCGAGAAGGTGTAGTACACCATCGTGTCGGGAGTGATGTGCCAGGTGAGGTTCGCGCGGCTCTTGAAGCCGCTATATTCGGAATGGTGCCCGTTGGCGTCGATCAGCTTGCCATACCCGGCCGGTGAACCGTTCGGGACGTTCTGGTTCTTGGTCGAGGTGATCCACTTCGAGCCGAACATGCCCTGGTCATATTTGTAATAGCGCGTGCCGGCCGTCACCGTCAGCACCTTGGGCAGGATGTCGTAGTCGATCGAAGTGAAGAACGCCAATTGCGTGAAGTGCCGGTATACATCCTGGCCAAACGCGGCGTTGTCGTCGCGCCAGTTCGGATTGGTCGAAGCAGTGCCCGGCAGCGGACCCGCGTTGGCAAGGCACTGCGGCGCGCCGGCCAGGTGGTTGCCGTTGGCATCGAAGTACGCCGGAATGCACGAAGGTATGGTCTTGTACTCGAAATTCTGGTCGTCGTAGATCTCCATCTTTTCCCAGTACGCGCCCAATAGCCCGCGCAGGCGGTTCTGGTCCGGCGTCGTCAGGCGGAACTCGTGCGACTGGTGCTTGCTGTAGACCCGGTCGGTCCACCAGGTCACCGGCGAGTAGCACACGCCCGGCGTGCCGGCGCCGATGTTCGAGCCCTTCACCGTGGTGCCGTTCGCATTGACGCCGTCACCGGCGCAGGTGTAGTAGAAACCGTAGGCGGTGCGGGTGTAGTTGGTGTAGTCCTGGTTCTGCTCGATGTGGCGCGCCATGTACGAGCCGGTGTACACGGCCTTGAGGTCACCGAGAGCGCCGTTCAGCGTCCAGGCCGTCGATGTGTAGCGGTCCTTGTTATAGGTCGGGCTGAACCAGGTCGCCTCCCAGGGTCCGAGCGGCTTGCAGGTGCCGAGCGTCGAGCCGGAATTGGGCACACTGTCCGAACTGCACGGGTATTGCTGGTTCAGGCCCTGCGCGTCGAGGTTCTGGTACGACTGCTGGATCAGCAGGTTCCAGTCATTGTTGATCTGCCAGAGGAGCGAAGCGCGCATTCCCTGGTAGCTGGTCGGATTCTGCGCCCGCCCGGAAATCGCGGAATTGTTCGCGGACGGATGCCCCAGGGCCGATGCCGGGTAGTAGGCGCCGAAGAATGAGCCCGGGCCCTGGCCCGGATCGCTCGGGTAACGCGTGAAATCGGTCTTGACGTTGTCGATGTAGCCGCCGCGCCGGTCATTGAACACGACCAGCCGGGCTGCGACGCTGTCCGCGAGCGGCACGTTGAACACGCCCACCAGCGAGGAATTGGGATCGCCGTGCGCGGTCGTGCCGTACGAGGCCTCGGCGCTGCCCTGCGTCTGGTTGAGCACCGGCTTGTTGGTGATGTAGCGCACGGCGCCCGCTTCGGCTCCGCCGCCGAACAGCGTGCCCTGCGGACCTTCGAGGACCTCGACGCGCTCCATGTCGGCCATGTACACATCGGCATTACGCGCCGGGAAGCTCATCGCCTGGTCATCGAGGTAAGTCGCGACGTTGGGCATCGGGGCGACGGTCGCGGACGATTGGTTGCCGGCGAAGCCGGCCGACAGGCCGCGCATGAAGATATTGCCCTGTCCCGGGCCGTTCGCGCCGAATGTAACGTTGGGCAGCAGCTTCACGACGTCATCAAAGGTCTTGATCGACAGTTGCGAGAGCTGCTCGGACCCGATCGCCTGGATCGTGATGGGTACGTTCTGGATCGACTCGCTGCGTCGCTGTGCGGTGACGATGATTTCCTCGAGGCCACCGGCGGACGCGCCCGTTGCGCTCGTGGCGTCGGCCGCGAATACGCCGGTCGATGCGCCCATGGCGGCGGCCACTGCAAAGGCGATCTTGCTGTTGAGTCTCACATGTACCCCCTCTTTCAACGTGAATGCGAAATCGCGCCGGCGTCCCCACTCCTTTGGGTGAGCCGGCCGTGAACAGTCTGCCCGGACGGCGTCTGTTCCGTGTTGGGAGCCGAGTCTACTACGCTGCGAGGTCGCTGCAACGGCTGTTGCGGTGACGCAACATCGTCCGTCCGGGCTTTATCAGCGTAGCCGCGGCGCGTGACAGAGGTATTGCAGCGAATCGCCAGTCTTTGCAACGGCGAGATTGCAAAGCAACCCACCGATGTGCTCGGTACGGACCCAGTGGGGTTGGTAGCGGGGGCAGGATTTGAACCTGCGACCTTCGGGTTATGAGCCCGACGAGCTGCCAGACTGCTCCACCCCGCACCAGGAGGGCCGCGCATTCTACACCAAAGTGGCGTCGTGAATAGGCCCCTAGCCTATCAGGCTGGTGCAGAGGGCCAGCAGCACGTTGGGCAGAACGCCCAGCGCGGCCACCGCAAGCACATTCAGCGCAAGGGCGCCGCGCGTCAGCGGCGAGCGCGCAACGGCAACCTGCTCCCGTCCGGCGTCGAAGTACATGAACCAGACCACGCGCAGATAATAGTAGGCGCCGACCACGGAGGTCAGCACCGCGAATGCGGCGAGCCAGAGGTGCTGCGTGTGCAGCAGCGCCTGGATGATCCAGAGCTTCGCCCAGAAACCCGCGAATGGCGGCACGCCTGCCGTCGAAAACATCAGCGCCAGCATCAGCACCGCCAGCAGCGGGTCGCGCGCGCCCAGGCCCTTGAAGTCATCGAGATCCTCCGCCTCGCCATCGGTGCGCGCCGCCAGCAGCACCACGCCGAATGAGCCCAGCGTCGTCAGCACGTAGACCAGCGTATAGGCGAGCGCGGCCCGGTTGCCGCCGGGATCGGCCGCGATGAAACCGAGCAGGATGAATCCCACGTTCGCGATCGCCGAGTACGCCAGCATGCGCCGGATGCTGGTCTGCGCGATCGCGATGAAGTTGCCCGCCAGCAGCGAGAGCACCGCGAGCGCCGTGAGGATCTGCACCCATAGCACCGGGTCGGCGCCCAGGCCGTACACCAGCAGGCGCGCGACCAGCGCGAAAGAGCCGAGCTTCGGCGCCGTCGAGACCAGCAACGCGACGCTCATCGGTGCGCCGCTGTAGACGTCCGGCACCCACATGTGGAAGGGCACGGCGCCAAATTTGAAGGCCACCGCCACCACGATGAAGGTCACGGCGATCACGAAACCGGCGCCATGGGCGGCGCTGACGGTGGCCAGCTTGTCGAGATCGAGCGTGCCGGTCAGGCCATAGAGCATCGACATGCCATAGAGCAGCGTGCCGGAGGCGATTGCGCCGAGCACGAAATACTTGATCGCCGCCTCCGCCGCGATGCCCGAGTCGCGATCGAACGCCACCAGCGCGTACAGCGACAGCGACAGCAGCTCGATTCCCAGGTATACGGTCAGCAGGCTGTTGGCGGACACCAGCACGCAGATGCCCAGCAACGCGGTCAGCACGAGCACCTGGTATTCGCCGCCCGTGATGCCGCGGCGCTCGAGATAGGGCTGCGAGTAGAACAGCGCCAGGCCGACGCTCAGGAACCCGGCGAGTTTCAGGAATACGCCGAGCCGATCGGCCACATACAGGCCGTCGAACAGCACCGTGCGGTCCTGCACCGCGCCCACGGTCACCGTCAGCCAGGCGCATACGGCCAGCGCAACCAGCGTCAGGAGCGGCGTCAGGTAGCGGCGCGACGCGCCGGCGAACACGTCGGCCAGCAACACCACGCAGATCGCGAGACCGAGCGAGATTTCCGCGATCGCGGGGCGGAGGGAATCCAGCGTCATGACGGATGCATGCATGCTCAGGCCACCGGTATCTTGCTCACGGCGAGCTGCTGCAGCAGGTGCTGCACCGTCGCCTCCATCGTCTGCACGAGCGGCGCCGGCCACAGTCCGAGCAGCAGCACCGCGAACGCCAGCATCGCCAGCACCAGGAATTCACGGCCATTGAGGTCCTGCAGCGCGGCGACGCGCTCGTTGGCGACCGGACCGAAGATCACGCGCTTGACCAGCCAGAGCGTGTAGGCGGCGCCGAGCACCAGGGTCGTCGCGGCCAGGAACGCGTACCAGACGTTCGCCTTGAAGGCCGCGAGGATCACCAGGAACTCGCCGACGAAACCGGAGGTGCCCGGCAGGCCCGAGTTCGCCAGCGCGAACAGCACCATGAAGGCGCCGAACTTCGGCATCACGTTGATCACGCCGCCGTAGGCGCTGATCTCGCGGCTGTGCAGCCGGTCGTACATCACGCCGATGCACAGAAACAGCGCGCCGGAGATCAGGCCGTGCGAGATCATCTGCACCATCGCGCCATCGAGCCCGTTGATCGCCCCGCGCAGCGCGCCGGTCGAACCCTGGATGTCGAAGGCGAGGAAGGCGCCGAGCGTGACGAAACCCATGTGCGCGACCGATGAATAGGCGATCAGCTTCTTCATGTCGCTCTGCATCAGCGCGACGAAGCCAATGTACACGACCGCGATCAGCGACAGGCCAATCACGAGCCAGTCCAGTTCCCGGCTGGCGTCCGGAGTGATCGGCAGGCTGAAGCGCAGCAGCCCGTACCCGCCCATCTTCAGCATGATTGCGGCCAGCACGACCGATCCGCCGGTCGGCGCCTCGACGTGCGCGTCGGGCAGCCACGTGTGTACCGGCCACATCGGGACCTTGACCGCGAACGCGGCGAAGAACGCGAGGAAGATCAGCGTCTG
>JAGWPD010000044.1 GCA_028870705.1 Gammaproteobacteria bacterium | reverse complement strand
TCGATTTCGTTCAGCGCCTGTTGCAGCGTCTCGGTGCTGCGCAACGCAAGTGCGTCGGCAGCCGCCACCTTCGAGTAACCGCCGAGCAGCGCGTGCATCAGCTCGACCAGGTCTTCGATGTCCTCTGCGCCCGCAACGGGCGGCATGCTCAGCATCCGGGTCCGCGCCGCAGCGCATGCGCCATTGAGCCGGCTCACCGTCTCGGCCGGCAGGACCAGCGACAACGCCTCGCCCTCGCGGACGCGGCCGACGCTGAAATGCTCGAAGCGTGCACTAAGGCTCAGCGTGGCAGTGGAATCGTTCACGTAAGCGCACCTCGGGGCCGGCAGCCAGGGCGGATAATGCTCGTTGATCACACCGCGCGACAAGACCCGCGCAGCCACGGCGCTGGCCCCATTCGCGGCGCACCAGGCTGCACCCTGAGCCGTCTTGAAGCACATTTGACGTTGGCCGAGACCCGTGCGGGCCAGACGTGGATTTGGAAAGCAGGCGGGCTCGGCGTGTTCGATCCCGGCTTCCCGGCCGCTTCATTCCCGCGCGAACAGCCGGGCGGGATCCCGGAAGGCCTTGAATTCGAGCGCGTTGCCGGAAGGGTCGTGGAAGAACATCGTCGCCTGCTCGCCCACCTGACCGGCGAAACGGATGCCCGGCTCGATCGCGAACCGCACGCCGGCGCTGCGCAAACGCGCGGCGAATTCCTGCCAGGTGTCCCACTCGAGCACGAGGCCGAAATGCGGCACGGGTACATCGTGCCCGTCGACCCGGCTGTGCTGCACGCCCGCCCGCAGCGTGGGGTCGAGATGCGCCACCAGCTGGTGGCCATGAAAATTGAAATCGACCCAGTCGGGCGCGCTGCGCCCCTCCGGGCAGCCGAGCAGGCGGCCGTAGAAGTCACGTGCCGCGGCCAGATCATGCACGGGAATGGCGAGATGGAAAGGTTGCATCACGGCTTCGAACGATACCGGATTTGAGGCTGGCACGCCGGCTAGGGCGCCCCGCCCCGCCCCAGCTGCAAGGTGCGGATCATGCGCCACAAACCCGAACCGTTCTCCATCCACGCCAGTTCCCGGCACAGGCATTCGATCGGTCCATGAAGCCTCAGTTGCGCCAACAGTTCGGCCTCGACGCCATCCGCGTCACCCTGACCATCGCGCGCCACCGAAAGGTGCGGAACGAACGGCGTGCGCGCCTGCGCGTCCGCGTCCACGAAAGCGCCCGCGAGGCTCGCGTGCAGCCGGATGAAACGCGATGCCGGCTTGGGCGCCAGGTAGATGGTGCCGGGAAAGCGCGCGAGACGCGTCAGCGCGAAGCGGAACGGCCCGATCCCGGCGAGGGCTGCGGCCAGCCTCTGCAGCGACTCCACGCCCACCGCCTCGGGTGCGGCAAACGGGTAGAGGATCGTGATGTGCGCGCCGAGCCCGCGCCGCGCCGCCGGATCGAAGCGCTCGCGCAAGTGCGCCACGCGGGCCTCGGCCTCGGGGACGAGTGCGAACAGGGCGGCTGTCGCCACGGCGCGCGGGCCTCAGCCCGGGTTCTCGCCTGCCTGCAGGATGCGCACTTCCTCCAGGTCCAGTTCGCGTTCGACGCGGCGCCGCGCCTCATCCGCAAGTGCGTTGCGCTCGCGCAGCTGGTGGAGCCGCGCGCGTTCCGCGGCAATCAGCTCGAGCTCGAGGGTCGCGCCGGTACGCACGACGCCATCTTCCCCGGCCGTGGCCTGGTGCCGGCGCAGGCGCCGCAGCCGATCCTCATGCCGCACCTGCAGCGGCGCCGCGAGCTCGGCATCGACATCGGCGCGCGTGGACAGCTCACGCAGGCGCCCCAGCGTCGCCTCGACCGCGTCGATCCGCGCCGCGTACTCGCGCGCCGACTCCTCCCGCTGCTCCGCGCGGCCACGTTCGACGAGACCGAGCCGGCGAAACACGCCAGGCAGCATCGAACCCTGGCCGAGGAGCGTGGCCAGTATCACGCAGAACGTAATGAACAGGATCGTATCGCGCTCCGGGAACACCCGCCCATCGCCCAGCGTCAGGGGAATCGACAGCGCCGCAGCCAGCGACACCACGCCGCGAATGCCGGTGAAGGCGATCGCGAAAGTGTACTGCCACGGCGCGGCGCGGGCCCCGGGCAGCGCGCGCGCCAGCAATGCGCCGGGAAAGACCCACGCGAAGCGGACCAGGATCACCAGCGCTGTGATCAGCGCGCCGTCCAGGAACAGCGTCGTGCCGGCCGCGTCGCTGAGATTCATGAAGATGCTGCGGGCCTGCAACCCGGTCAACAGGAACAGCACACCTTCGATCAGGTACACCACCCAGCGCCAGATGAAGAAACCCTGCAGGCGAGTGCCGGCCGAGATCAGCGGCGAGCCATGGCGGCTGACGTACAGGCCGGCCGACACCGCGGCCAGCACGCCCGAACCGCCCAGCAATTCAGGCGGCCAGAACGCCAGGTACGGCGTCAACAGGGCCAGCGTGATCTCGACATCGGGATCGTTCACCCAGCGCCGCACGCGCAGCATGAGCCAGCCGATTGCGACGCCAAAGATCACCTCGCCGATGACTATCACGAGGAAGCCACCCGCGGCGTCGCCGATGCTGAAGCCGCCGGTGACGACCGCTACCACCGCGAAGCGGAACAGTATCAGCGCCGTCGCATCGTTGACCAGTCCCTCGCCTTCCAGGATCGTCAGGATGCGCCTCGGTATCTGCAAGCGACGCGCGATCGCCATCGGCGCGATCACGTCGGGTGGCGAGACCACGGCGCCCAGCACGAAGCCCGCGGCCCAGGACATGCCCAGCGCCAGGTGCGCGACCGTGGCGACCGCCGCGGCGGTGAAGATCACGCAGCCCACCGCCTGCACGGTGATCGTGCGGATATCGCCGCAAAATGCCCGCCAGCTCATCGCGACACCCGCGTAATACAGGAGCGGCGGCAGGAACAGCAGCATCACCAGCGCAGGATCGAGCGCGACGCGCGGCAGGCCGGGTACGAACGCCAGCGCCAGCCCGACCACCACCAGCAGGATCGAATGCGGGACGCCAAGACGCCGCGAACCGACCGCGCAGGCGGCAGTGATGGCGATCAAGCCGAAGCAAAGCAGGACGTTGTCGGCCATGGCAGCGAATAATATACGCTGGGCCTGCGGCAGCGAGCCTCGCGCGCCGGCCCTTCGGCACGGGGGATCCACACTTGGCGATCACGATCGAACTCATCGGATGGCTCGGCGCAGCGCTGATCCTGCTCGCCTACATCCTGCTCTCGCTCGGCCGGATCGACGGCCGCTCGCGCATCTACCAGCTCATCAACGTGCTGGGCTCGGCTGGCGTGCTGGTGAACAGCGGCTACAACCGTGCCCTGCCGTCGGCGGCACTCAACCTGATCTGGCTGGCAATGGGCACCTACGTGCTACTGCAGCAGCGACGCACGAGATGAATGCGTGTTGGTGGCGTGGCCGAGCACGCCGTGGCCGAAGCTCCCTGGCGCCTGCGCCACACCCCGCGGCGCGTTGGGCGCGCCACGCATCCGCTCGCCTCAGTTCTGGCAAGCCTTGCCATGATCCGGGCGGTAGCCCTGCACCCTGGCGTTCGCTTCGCTCATGTACGCGCCCTGCTTGGTCGTGCCGTACCAGCGATCGCCCTGGCAGTGGTACACCTTGCTGTCCTTGTTCACCCAGACGAGACCCGACCCGCCACCTGCGGCAGCCGCTGCCGCCGGCCCGTAGCCGGCCTTGGTCGTTCCGGCCGGTGGGGCGGATGCGGGCGCTGCCGGTGTGCGCGCTGCCGGCGCTGCTGCCGCCGGCGCCGGAGCTGCTGCGGCCGGCGTAGCCGCCGCGTACCAATCCTTCACGCCCTTGTGCCCGCGGCAGGCTCCCTTCTTTGTCACACCCGTGTAGTAGCTGCCGTCCTTGCACAACCCGGTCGCTCCTGCTGGCACCGAACCGGCCGGTGCGGCCGGGGCCGCGTTGGACTTGCCCGCGGATGCCGTGGGCGCGATGGCAGGAGCAGCGTCGGCCGCG
>JAGWPD010000043.1 GCA_028870705.1 Gammaproteobacteria bacterium | reverse complement strand
GGCGCGCAGCGCGCCGGCGGCGCCCGCGGCCCCGTGAACGAGCCGGGGCGCGCCGGCGGCGCGCAATCGATGTGGCCGTTGCTGCTGGCGTTGGGCGCTGGCGCGTTGCTGCCGCTGGCCTTCGCGCCGTTCGGCTGCTGGCCGCTGGCGATCATCAGCCCGGCGCTGCTGATGTGGCTGTGGTCCGGCGCCGCGCCGCGCCGCGCCGCGCTGCTGGGCTTCGCCTATGGCGTCGGCACCTTCGGGGTGGGCACTTCGTGGCTCTACATCTCCATCCATGAGTACGGGCCGGCTTCGGTGGGGTTCTCGGCCGCGGCGGTTGCGCTGGTGGTGGTGTACATGGCCGCCTACCAGGCGCTGCTGGGCTGGTGCGTGGCCCGCTTCCTGCCGCCACGCGGCGCCTGGCGCTGGTACGCCGGCCTGCCGGCGCTCTGGCTGCTCAGCGAATGGCTGCGCGGCTGGCTGCTGAGCGGCTTCCCGTGGCTGTCGCTCGGCTATTCGCAGGTCGGCACGATGCTCGCGGGATATGCCCCCGCGGTGGGCCTCTACGGGCTCTCGGCGCTGCTGCTGCTGCAGGCCGGCGCGCTGCTGGCCTGCCGGGAGGCCCGCGGCAGGGCGAGGCTCGTGCCGCTGGCGCTGATCGTACTGGTCTGGATCGGCGGTGCGCTGCTGGGGCGGGTCGAATGGACGCAGCCCGCGGGTGCGCCGGTGCCCGTCGCGATCGTGCAGGGCGCGATCCCGCAGGATGAGAAATGGCAGCTCGACAACCGTGGGCCCACCGAGGCGCTTTACCGGCAACTCAACGAGCAGACCACGGGCGCTCGGCTGGTGGTCTGGCCGGAGGCGGCCGTCCCCGAGCTGGCCAACGAGATCGCGCCTTACCTCGCGCAGATCCAGGGCAGTTCGCGTGCGCGCGACGCCGACGTGCTGATGGGCGTGGTGCGCCTCGGCGACAACGGCGAGGATTACTACAACTCGATCCTGGCGCTGACCACCGGCGTCGCCTTCTACGACAAGCGGCATCTGGTGCCGTTCGCGGAATACTTCCCGGTGCCGCCGTTCGTCCGCAGCTGGCTGCGGCTGATGAGCCTGCCGTATTCGGATTTCCGGGCCGGCGTCGACGGGCAGCCGCCACTGGTTGCCGCCGGCATGCGCATCGCGCCCTCGATCTGCTATGAAGATGCCTTCGGCAGCGCGCAGCTGGCGCTGGAGGCCCGTTCCGAGCTGCTGGTCAACGTGACCAATGACGCCTGGTTCGGCCACTCGCCGGCCCGCTACCAGCACCTGCAGATCAGCCGCATGCGCGCGCTCGAATCCGGCCGGTTCCTGCTGCGGGCCGCGAACGACGGCGTGTCGGCGATCATCGGCCCGCGCGGCGAGCTCGCGGCGGTCGCGCCGGAGTACCGCCGCGCGGTGCTGCGCGGAACCGTCGTGCCCCGCAGCGGTCTATCCCCGTACACGCGCACAGGCAACTGGCCGGTTATCCTGCTGGCCCTGGCCGCCGCGGTGAGCACCGCCCGGCGGCGGCGCAACGCTGGTTCCTGAACACCTTGGGTCTTGGAGCATCAAGATATGTCACATGAGTTTTTCGCCCGGCGCCTCGCCGGGATCGTCCTGGCTGCGGCCCTGCTGTCGGCCTGCACGTCGCGCGAATCGACGGCCGCCGCCGCCACGCCCGCCCCGGCGGCGGCCAGCGAGC
>JAGWPD010000042.1 GCA_028870705.1 Gammaproteobacteria bacterium | reverse complement strand
GCTCATCCCGGGACGCCCGGCGCCGAAGCTCGTCAAGGCCGACACCGTCGCTGCGATGAAGCCGGGCGCGGTGATCGTCGATCTCGCAGTCGAGCAGGGCGGCAACGTCGAGGGCTCCGAAGCGGGGAAGGTCGTCGTGAAGAACGGCGTGAAGCTCGTCGGCCTCGGCAACCTGCCGGCGCTGGTCGCGGCGGACGCATCTGCGCTCTACGCGCGCAACGTGCTCAATTTCCTCGCGCTGTCGCTGAACCTCAAGACCGGCGAGTTCGCGCTCGCCCGCGAGGACGAGATCGTGCAGGCGACGCTGGTCTGCGACAACGGCGCAGCGGTGACGCGGACATGAGCGCCCGCCGCGTCATCGGCAGCACGCGCATTGCCTAGAAGGAGGGTAGCCATGGCCGCAGGTGTCGATCCGATTGTCTTCTACCTGATCATCTTCGTGCTCGCGATCTTCGTCGGCTACCACGTCGTCTGGAGCGTGACCCCGGCGCTGCACACGCCGCTGATGTCGGTCACCAACGCGATTTCCGGGATCATCCTGGTCGGCGCCATGCTCGCGGCCGGCCCCGTCGCGTTCGACTGGGGCGGCTGGGTCGGCGTGCTCGCGGTGGCGCTGGCGTCGGTCAACGTGTTCGGCGGCTTCCTGGTCACCCAGCGAATGCTCGAGATGTTCAAGCGCAAGGAGCCGGGGGCGAAGGCCGCCGGCAAGCATTGACGGGCGCCTCCATGGACATGCCAGTTTCGGGAGCGAGCATGCATCGTGATTGCGCAGCGGCGGCATCGGGCGGCAGC
The DNA here is from genome assembly GCA_028870705.1 of Gammaproteobacteria bacterium. Taxonomy (GTDB): domain Bacteria; phylum Pseudomonadota; class Gammaproteobacteria; order Steroidobacterales; family Steroidobacteraceae; genus FEN-1191. The sequence goes on along the minus strand of JAGWPD010000042.1, from coordinate 3,619 downwards.
GTGAGCGGGGGATCGCGATGACCGCCAATCAGGTCGCGCTTTGGTACCTGGTCGCCTCGATCTGCTTCATCCTGGCGCTCAAGGGCCTGTCGCATCCGTCGACGGCGCGCCGCGGCAACATGCTCGGCATCGCCGGAATGGCGATCGCCGTCGTCGTCACGCTGGCGCTCGTCTACTCGCACACGCGCAACGTCGGGATGATCCTCGCCGGCATCGCGGTCGGCGGCACCGTCGGCGCGATCATCGCGCGCCGCGTGCAGATGACGCAGATGCCCGAGCTCGTCGCGGCCTTCCACTCGCTGGTGGGGCTGGCCGCGGTGCTGATCGCGATCTCAGCGATCCACGATCCCGCGGCCTTCGGCCTCCATGTTCCGATCCCGTCGGGCAACCGGCTCGAGCTCTTCATCGGCACGTTCATCGGCGCGATCACGTTCTCCGGATCGGTGATCGCGTTCGGCAAGCTGTCGGGAAGGATCCGCAGCGCGCCCGTCGTGTTCGCCGGCCAGCACATGCTGAACCTCGCGCTGGCGGTCGCGATGATCGCCTTCGGCGTCTGGTTCTTCATGTCGCCGGACGAATCGAAGTGGCTGCCGTACATCGTGATGACCGCGATCGCGTTCGTGCTGGGCGTGCTGATCATCATTCCGATCGGCGGCGCCGACATGCCGGTGGTGGTGTCGATGCTCAACAGCTATTCCGGCTGGGCTGCCGCGGGAATCGGCTTCTCGCTGGAAAACAGCATGCTGATCATCGCCGGCAGCCTGGTCGGCTCGAGCGGGGCGATTCTGTCCTACATCATGTGCAAGGCCATGAATCGCTCGTTCTTCAACGTCATCCTGGGCGGTTTCGGGGGCGAGGCGGCAACTGCCGATGCCGCCGGCGCAGTGCAGCGCAGTGTGCGTTCGGGCAGTGCCGACGACGTCGGCTTCATCCTGGCGAATGCCGAGAGCGTGATCATCGTCCCCGGCTACGGCCTGGCGGTGGCGCGGGCGCAGCACGCGCTGAAGGAACTGGCGCTCAAGCTCACCGAGCGCGGAGTCAGCGTGAAATATGCCATCCACCCGGTGGCAGGGCGCATGCCGGGGCATATGAACGTGCTGCTGGCCGAGGCCGAGGTGCCGTACGACCAGGTGTTCGAGATGGAAGACATCAATCCGGAATTCGCGCAGGCCGACGTCGCGGTGGTTCTCGGCGCCAACGACGTGGTGAACCCGGCAGCGCGCAACGACCCTAAGTCGCCGATCGCCGGCATGCCGATTCTCGACGCCTACAAGGCCAAGACGGTGATCGTCAACAAGCGCTCGATGGCCACCGGCTACGCCGGTCTGGATAATGAACTGTTCTACCTCGATAAAACCATGATGGTGTTCGGGGATGCGAAGAAGGTGATCGAGGATATCGCCAAATCCATCGAATAACGGGACGCTCCGGGGCCGATGCCCCGAGTACGCGCAGGAGTTCCAGGGCTGCCTACCGGCAGCCTTTTTCTTTGCGCGTCTTTTGGTTTACCATCGCGATATTTACAAGTCGCACATGCAGGAGTCCGATGCAGGATTCCGGGCATGTGTCCCTGCAGTGCGTTCCTGGTGGCGCACGCATCACCGGAGGTACCGATGTCCTCGTACAAGGAATTGCTTTCCCAGATCGAAGTGCTCAAGCAGCAGGCCGAATCCCAGCGCAAGTCGGAGATTGCTGCGGTGGTCGCCGATATTCGCGCCAAAATGCAGGAATACGGCATCACGGTGAGTGACCTGGGTGGTCCCACGGGGCGCGGCTCGCGCAGCAAGGGCATGACGGTCGCCGCCAAGTACCGCCACCCGCGCACCGGCGAGACCTGGACGGGCCGCGGCAAGATGCCCAAGTGGCTGCAGGCCGAAGTGCAGACCGGCAAGCGCAAGGAAGACTTCCTGATCGTCTGAAAGCGCCCCGGCCGCGACCGGGACAGCGACCATCCCACGATCCATGCGGCGCCGCTCTCCGGCAGGAGGGCGGCGCCGCTTGCATTGGGCCCGGACGCTTGTGGGGTGGATGCGACGCCCTCCGGCTCGCAGGCCCGGTGGGCGAGCCGCGTTGCACAATGTTTCAGCGCATGATGATTGCAGCACGCAACAATCGTCCGGATTTCGGGATGGCTTGGTCTTTTGGAAAGTTTTGATATGAATACTTACAATTCGTAACTCTACCAGTGGTGCTGCTTGTCGCATATTCGTCGAAGAATTGCACAAGAAGCCCCATGAAAGCCAAAGACGTTCTCAATTTGCCAAGGTGCTGCCCTTGGATGTCGGGCCTGGACGACAGCGCCTTGCAGCGCGTGCGGCAGGACCTGGAGGTACGCACCTTCGAGGCGGGGAGCGTGGTGTGCCGGCACCAGGAACCGACCCGGCACTGGGTCGGGGTGTTCAGCGGCCTGCTGCTGGCCGGCGAGGGCGAGCGCCCGTTGCTGGGCATGTCGGCGGTCGCTCCCGGGGGCTGGCTGGGTGAGGACACCATGGCCGGCCATGAGCCCTGGCCGATGGACCTGATCGCGCTGCGCCGCAGCCATGTCGGCCTGCTGCCGGCCGAGACCTATTTCTGGCTGCGCGAACGCAGCCTGGCCTTCAATCACGTCTTGCTGGCTCGCCTGGAGCAGCGCATGCGCCACTGCAAGCGCCAGGCCCAGTCCGCTCGCCCGAGCGGTGCCGACGAGCGCGTAGCGCAGACCCTGCTGGGGCTGTTCGACCCGGTGCTGCACCCGGCGGTGGGCCAGAGCTTGCGTATCACCCAGGAGGAGCTGGCCGAGATCTGCCGGCTGTCGCGCCAGCGCGTCAACCAGGCCCTGCAGCGCCTGTCTGGCGATGCGCTGTTGCGGCTGCGTTACGGCGGCATCGAACTGGCGAATGCCCAGGGTTTGCGGGAGTTCGCCGCACAGACCCCGCAGTTGCCCCAGGGCAGCCTGGACGGCGCCGAAACCAGGCTGGCCGACGTCTCGGCCGCTTAGCCGCCTGGCCCAGGCCGTCACGCTGCGGCGCGGCAAGGCCGAGGCAGCCTCGGCGGCGCGCCTCTAGAATGCGAGCTCTCCTCACGAGCCTGCCGGCTACGGCGCGCGGCGCATCCGTCGCGAGCTGCGCCTCGCCGGCCCTCGGCCCCACGGCCCCCGAGGCCCGCATGTCCCCATCCATCTTGAAACCGCTGGTCGAGTTCGAAGACGTCGATTTCGCCTACGACGCGCGCCGCGTACTGGGCGGCATCAGCCTGCGCGTGATGCCGGGCGAGGTGGTCGCGGTGATGGGCGCCTCCGGCGGCGGCAAGACCACCCTGCTGCGCCTGATCGGCGGTCAGCTGCGCCCGAGCTCCGGCGAGGTGCGCTTCGACGGCGAGTCGGTCGCCGCGATGTCGCATGCCCGGCTGTACGCCGCGCGCCGACGCATGGGCATGCTGTTCCAGATGGGCGCCCTGTTCACCGACCAGACGGTGTTCGACAACGTGGCCTTCGCCTTGCGCGAGCACACCCGGCTGCCCGAGTCGATGATCCGCGACCTGGTGCTGATGAAGCTGCATGCGGTGGGGTTGCGCAACGCCCGCGACCTGATGCCGGCTGAGCTTTCCGGCGGCATGGAGCGCCGCGTGGCGCTGGCGCGGG
>JAGWPD010000041.1 GCA_028870705.1 Gammaproteobacteria bacterium | reverse complement strand
ACGCGCGCGCCGGGCTTGAGGCCGTGGATGTCGCCGGTCGGCATGAGGTAGATGTTCTCGCCCGCGAAGCCCACGACCTCGGCATTGATGTGCATGTCATCGGCGGTCACGATTTCGCAGCTGTCGCCGACCGCCGCCTGGCAGCCGGTCGCCTCGAGCGTCAGGCCGATCATGCGGGTGAGGCGTCCCGCCACCGGCGGCGGCGCCAATGCCGCCAGCCGTTCGCTGCTGCGCCCGAGTGCGCCGGTCCAGCGCGCACTAGCGGCCGCGTGCGCGCTGCTCACGGCGCAGCCGCCACGGCCGGGCTGCGTTCATCGCCGAGCACCGCGGCGATCGCGGCCCCCAGGCGCGCCTCGACCTGCGCATCGATGCTGGAGTTGTCGCTGCCGATGCGGCAGCCGCCGCGCGTGAGCACCGGATCCTCGACCAGCGTCCAGGCGCGTTCCGCAGCGGGTTCGACCAGCCGCTCGCGCACCAGTGCCGCGTCGTCCGGATGCAGGTGGATGCGCACATCGCGCGCCGCCGCCGGCAGCAGTGCAACGGTCGCGCGGATCACCGCGATGATCTGTTCGGGTTGGGTGCGCAGTTCGCGGCGCACGAGCTGGCGGGCGATCGCACCGGCGAGGGTGGCGAGCTGGCGCAACACCTGTTCGTCGAGTTCCGCGAGCGGGCGTGCCTGCAGGTCCAGCAGGGCGTCGAGCCGCTGGACGCGCGCGCGCAGTTCCTGCGTCAGCGTCTCCTGCTCGCCGAGCGCCGCGGCGCGTCCGGCGGTGCGTCCGGCCGCGAAGCCCTGCTCCCAGGCCTCGCGCTCCAGCAGGTTGAGATCGGCAATGCGGCGCTGGCCGACCACCGGACCTTCCACCTGCGGCAGCGCCCAGGCGAGCACGTTCGCCGCGGCGGACTCAGACATATTCCTCTCCGCCCTTGCCGCCCAGCTGCACCTTGCCTTCGTCGGCCATGCGGCGCGCGCTCAGGATGATCTCCTTCTGCGCGGCCTCCACGTCGCTGAGCTTGACCGGACCCTTGGCTTCGAGGTCGTCCTTGAGCATTTGCGCGGCGCGCTCGGACATGTTCCTGAAGAATTTCTCCTTCAGCTCCTCGGTGGTGGCCTTCATCGCGATGATCAGCTTGTCGCCGGGGATCTCGCGCAGCAGTTCCTGCATGCCGCGATCGTCGATGCCGATCAGGTCGTCGAACACGAACATCAGGTCCTGCAGCTGCTGGCCGAGGTCGGCGTTGGTCTTGACGATCTCCTCGATGATGCGACCCTCGGGCGCGGCCCCGACCAGGTTGAGGATTTCCGCCGCCGCCTTCGGACCGCCGAAGCCGGTGGCCTTGCTCATGGACTTGCCGGTGAACTGCTTCTCGAGCGCTTCGTCGAGCTCGTTGAGCGCCGCCGGCTGCACGCCGTCGAGCGATGCCACGCGCACGATCACGTCGGGCTGGAGCTCCTGTGGCAGCGCGCCCAGCACCAGCGCGGCCTGCTCCGCTTCCAGGTAGGAGAGCACGATCGCGATCACCTGCGGATGTTCGTCGCGCAGCATGCCCGCCACCGCCCTGGGCTCCATCCACTTGACCGCCTCGAGGCCACGGCTGCTGCGGCCGCGCAGGATGCGATCGATCACGCCCCCGGCGCGTTCGGTACCGAGCGCCTCGTTCAGCACCTTGCGCACGTATTCGTCCGCGTTGACGCCGACCGAGGTCTGCTGCTCGACCCGCGTCGCGAAGCGCCCCAGCACCTGCGAGACTTCCTCGCGCGACACGCCGCTGAGCTGCGCCATCGCCTGGCCGACGCGCTGCACGTCCTTGGCGCCGAGGTGCCTGAGCACCTGGGCCGCATCCTGCTCGCCGAGCGTGAGCAGCAGGATCGCGGCCTGTTCCACGCCCGGTCGGTTCATGGCCGCTTCGTTCATCACTCACCCACCCAGGTCTTCACGACCTGCGCAACGCGCTTCGGATCCTGGGTCACCAGAGTCTTGGCCTGCACGACCTGTTGCTCGTAGGCCAGCGGGGGCGCGACGCCATTGGCGCCGATGGTGGCATCGGGGCCGCCGGCCACCACGCCGGCGGCCGCGCGGCCACCCGCTCCGGTCAGCAGCGGCACGCCGCTCTGCGCGGTGAGGTTGCGGATCATCGGGCGCAACACGCCCAGGGCGATCGCCAGCAGCAGCAGCGCGCCCAGCGCGAGGCGCGCGATGTCGCGCACCATCGGCCGCTGCCACAGCGGCACCGTCTCGGGCGCCAGCTGGGTGTTGTCCTGGTGGAAGGCCTCGTTGACGACGCTGACGCTGTCACCGCGGGCCTCGTCGAAGCCCACTGCGGCCTTCACCAGCTTGGTGATGTTGTCGAGCTGCGCCGCGGTGAGCGCCTGCATGCTGGACTTGCCGTCGGCACTGACCCTGGCGACGTCATCGAGCAGCACCGCGACGGTCACGCGCTTGATGCGGCCGCCGGGCTGGCGCGTGTAGCTCAGCGTGCGATTGATCTCGAAATTGCGCGTCGCCTGCTTGCTGACGGATTCGTCCGTGGCCGCAACCGCCGCGGCCGGCGCCGCCGCCGTCGTGCCGGGCGGGGCATTGGCGTTGCCGCCTTGCGCGCCACGTGCCGCCGCATT
>JAGWPD010000040.1 GCA_028870705.1 Gammaproteobacteria bacterium | reverse complement strand
CGGGCTCGAGGCCGCGGTCGGCGCGTTCCGCCGCGACCCACTCCCGCTGCATGTCGAGCGATCGGCAGGCCAACAGATACACGATCGCGGACACCGGCAGTCCAACCAGCATCGCCAGGTCCGCCCCGCCGAGCTGGCGTGCGATCACGCCCTTGTAGTGGCTGGTGCTGAAGAACGGGATCATGGCCGCGAATCCGACCCCGTAGGCCAGCAGGCCGCGCCAGCTCCAGCGGCCGTAGATGCCGCGCGGATTGAAGATCTCGCGCACCGAATAGCGGCACTTGCGCACCCAGTAGAAGTCGACCAGGTTGATCGCGGTCCATGGCGTGAACAGGTACAGCAGCACCGCGAGCAGTTCATCGAAGCGGTTGGCGAAGCTTGGCGAGGACATCAGCGCCAGGCCAAGCGATACCGCGAAGGCGATCAACAGGGTGATGATGCGGCCGCTGATGCCGGATTGCCGTGGCTTGATGCAATCGGCGACGCTCAGCAGTGTGAGCGAGGCGCCGTAGAAATTGAGGCCGGTGATCGAGACCAGGCCGAGGATGCCGCCCCCCAGCAGGATCGCGCCGAACCACGGGTGCACGAGATCGGCGGCGGCCTTCACTGCGGCGGCCACATCGGGGTGCGGGCTGACGGCGGCGACCAGCGTCCCGATCAACATCAGCCAGACGCCGCCGATGAATGCCCCGAGGTAGGTCCACCAGAACGACGAAGCGACGCCGACATTGGCGGGCAGGTAGCGGGAGTAATCGCTGACGTAGATCGACCAGCTGAGCTGGTAGGCCGCGGCTGCAAAGAATTGCACCAGGAACGGGATGCGATTGAATTCGCCCAGCTGCAGCAGCTCGCCGGGCATCGGGATGAAGCACAGGGCCGTCAACGTGAACGCGGCGAGCAGCAGCAGCATGAAATAGGCGAACAGGCGCTGCACCCTGTGGATCCAGTCGTAGCCGACGGCGGCCATCGCCACGGCGGCGACCAGGAACAGGCTGATGATCGCCCAGTCCGCCGGCGCGCCGTGCCGCATCAGCACGCGCGTCGCCTGTGCGGCCAGTACGCTGTTGAAGGCGTTGTAGCCGATGTAGGCGACCAGCGCCACGACCCACACCAGCAGCGCACCGAGATAGCCGAACTGCGGACGCGACTGGATGAGCTGCGGCAGCCCGAGCTGCGGGCCCTGCGTGGAATGGAAGGCCATGAAGAATGTGCCGAGCGCGCATCCACCCACCACGGCCAGAGTCGTCCAGAGCATCGACAGACCCATGCTCACGCCGATCACGCCGACTGCCAGCGTTGCGAGGTTGGCCTCGCCCGAGAACCAGACCGGCCACAGATCGCGCACGACGCCGTGGCGTTCGGCATGCGGTACGTAATCGATCGAACGCACTTCAATCAGCGGTCGCTGCGGCACGATCCCCCTCCGGAGCAAATTGACCTTATTAGTTTTATTTTCTTAAACAATAAGTTGCGTGATTTAGTTAACCTAATACACTCTATATATCCGTTGGCAGTATAGCGGGCGCCAAGCTTGACGTAATGGACTGCAACCGACAACGTAAGCGCGTGTGCACGCGCGTGAAATTCCTGCTGGTCAGCGCCGTGCTCGCGTTCGTGACGGTCGTGCCAGTGCATGCGGCTGTGGTGGTCTCCTCCAAGCTCTCGAGTGAGTCGGCCATGATCGGCCAGATGATCCGCCTGCTGCTCGACTCGCACGGCATTCCGACGGTCGATCGCATGACGCTGGGGGCGACCCCCGTGGTGCGCAAGGCCCTGCTCGCGGGTGAAATCGACGTCTACGTGGAATATACGGGCAATGCCGGATTCTTCTTCAACGCGATGGGCGATCCAGCCTGGAAGGACCTGCAGCAAGGCTATGCGCTGGGCTCCAGGCTGGACTACCAGGCCAACCACATCGTCTGGCTGGCACCGGCGAACGCCAGCAACGCCTGGGCGCTGGCCGTGCGGCAGGATGTCGCCACGGCAAATCACCTGCGCACGATGAGTGATTTCGCCCGCTGGGTGCGCGCGGGCGGCCAGGTGGTGCTGGCCTGCTCGGCCGAGTTCGCCAACGCCGGTACGCTTCGTTCGCTGGAGAAGACCTACGGCTTCGCACTGCGCCCCGACCAGATGATCGTGCTGGCCGGTGGCGAGACATCGGCAACCATCGGCGCGGCGGCTGCGCGCACCAACGGCGTCAATACCGCGATGGTCTACGGCACCGATGGGGGCATCATTGCTGCGCGCCTCGTGCTGCTCGACGATGACCGGCACAACCAGCCGGTGTACGCGCCGGTTCCGATCGCGCGCGAGGCTATCGTGCGCGCCTATCCGCAGATACCCGCGCTCGTCAGGCCCCTGATGCAGAGCCTGGGGAGCGATACGCTGCGCCGCCTCAATGCACGCGTGCAGATCGACGGCGAGGCCGCGCAGGCAGTCGCGGCCGACTACCTGCGCGGCCAGGGGTTGCTGAAGTAGGTGGTCGGCTCCGTTCGTATCGACCGGCTCGGCGCGCTGTTCACCGTGGTGGGGGCGGCGGCGCTTGCCTTCCTGCCCTTTGTGGTTTTCAAGCAGAACCGCATCCTGCCCGGGGACGCGCTCGGCCTGAGCGCGGTGCTCACGCCGCGGGTTGCCTGGGGCTGCCTGGCCGCGCTGGCCGCGACCGCGCTCGTCGCGACCTGCGTGCGTGATGCGCGAGTCCGCTTCGGCGCGGCCCTGCTGGCCATCATCATCATGGCCTCCGCCGTGGCGGCAGCTGGCAACGCGCTCACGCCACCGGGCAACCGCGTGGTACGCGTCGCGCCCGGCGCCGGCAGCTGGCTGCTGCTGGCCGCGCTGGCATTGATGGCCACCGATGCGCTGGCGCGGCTGCGGCCGCGGCCGTTGACGCGTGTGCTGCTGCT
>JAGWPD010000039.1 GCA_028870705.1 Gammaproteobacteria bacterium | reverse complement strand
GTCGGCGCGAGCGTCGAGTGGTACCACGATGCGTGGACGCTGCGTGGCGGATTCTTCGACCTGTGGGATGCGCCGAACAGCGAGCGTCTGGAGCCCGGTTTCCACGAGTTCCAGCTGCTCGGCGAGCTCGAGCGGCGCCATGAGTTGCTGGGCCTTCCGGGCAGACTACTCGTCACCACCTCATCCAGGCGCTGAGCGCATCGTCGAGACATATTACTCGGCGGCGCTGTTCCCGCAGCTATACGTTACGGCTGATTTCCAGCGCATCTTCGCTCCCGCCTACAACCGGGACCGGGGACCGGTGTCGGTGATCGCGCTGCGCTTCCATGCGCAGTTCTGAGCCGATCGCGCCTTACCGGCGTTAGTGGAATCTTTCCCCGCGCGCGAGCATGTCGACGATGGCCTCGAGCCGCTTCGCCCTGGTCTCGGGCTTCTTCGCCGTCTGCAACCGATAGGCGATGGCGTATAGATTCGCCCGGTTGAGCGTGGCGTAGAAGGCGCGGGCGCGGGCGTTCCCGGACAATGCCGCCAGCAACTCCTTGGGTGCCTTAGCCGATGCCTGCGGGTCGTAGGCCGCGCGCCAACGGCCATCCGCCTTTGCGGCTTCGACCTCCTTGAGCCCAGCGGCCGTCATGGCGCCCGATTGCATGAGGCGCTCGACGTGCTCGGTATTCCTTCTTGACCACGCACTGCGAGGTCGACGTGGCGTGAACCTCTGCAGCCACGATTTCCCGTCCAGCGGCAGCTTCTGACCGTCAATCCAACCGAAGCACAATGCCACATCCAGTGCCTCGGCATACGAGACCGTGGCAACCCGGGAGTCCTTCCTGTAGATCCGAAGCATCACGCCATTGGATTTCGAATGTTCAAGAGACAACCATTGCCGAAAATCCGTGGCAGACCGAAAGCTCACGGTGCGCAATGTGGCCTTTGCTGCCGGCTTCGCAGCAAACCCCGGCCCTGGCTTCGTCTCTCGTGGTATTGCTCGCCGCCGGCCTGCCATGGGTCAGCCGGGAACTTTGAATTGACTTCGCGCCTGGGACACTTCTCTGGCGATTACGCATCCGCCCACATGGTCATTGACCAGTCCCATGGCCTGCATGAAGGCATACACCGTCGTCGGTCCGACAAATTTCCAGCCGCGCTGCTTGAGGTCTTTGGAGAGGGCTACAGATTCGGCCGTCGTCGAGACCGGCTGCGAAAGCGCGGCGGCTTTTCGAGCCACTTCGAACCGCCAGAAATAGCTTGCCAGGGATCCACATTCATTCTGCAGGCTGATCGCACGATCGGCGTTGTGAATCACCGCCTCGATCTTTCCCCGGTGGCGGACGATGCCCTCGTCCAGAAGGAGTCGCGCGACCTTCTGCTTGTCAAAGCGCGCCACGCGGTGAAAATCGAAGCCGTCGAAGGCGCGCCGGAAATTCTCGCGTTTGGCGAGGATAGTCCGCCAGCTCAGGCCGGATTGAAAGCCTTCCAGGCTCAGCTTCTCGAACAAACGCACATCATCCTTGACCGGGAAGCCCCATTCGCGGTCGTGATAGGCCTCGAACTCAGGGGCAACGGCGCACCAGCGACAGCGCGGCCGGCCATCGGTACCTGCTACGGTCTGCACAGCGCTTTTGTCGCTCATTGGGCTCCCCAATGCAATTTTGGGCACTTTGGACACTGGAAGCTACCGCGCACGAGCTTGGCCTTCACTCAAGGTCGGCCGACCGACTTCGGCAGCAGAGCGGCCACGATTCCCAGCAAAGGCAAATAGGCAATGGCTTGATAGACGAAGGTGATGCTTGTGTGGTCAGCGAGAATGCCGAGCACGGCTGCGCCCAGCCCCCCCATGCCGAAAGCAAAGCCAAAGAACAAACCTGACACCATGCCCACTTTCCCGGGCATCAGTTCCTGCGCATAGACCAGGATCGCTGAAAACGCCGACGACAACACGAGTCCGATGACGACAGTCAACGAAGTCGTCCAGAAGAGGTTCGCATGCGGTAGAAGCAGCGCGAACGGCGCCACGCCCAGAATGGAAACCCAAATCACGGGCTTGCGGCCGATTTTATCGCCAACCGAGCCACCCAGCACTGTCCCCACAGCGGAGGCGAAGAGGAACCCAAATAGGTGAAATTGGGCGCTCTGCACGCTCAGACCAAAGCGCTGCATCAGGTAGAACGTATAAAAGCTGCTGAGACCTGCCAGATAGAAATACTTGGAAAAGATCAGCACCAGGAGCACTCCGATTGCACCGATCACCACCGAGCGCCTATGCGGACTCACAACGTTGGCGCGCCTTTTGTGTCCGGCCGTCGCCAGATGATGCGTCGCGTACCAGCGGCTCACCTGGAACAACAACGCGATGCCGAGCAACGCAGCAAGTCCGAACCAGGCAACGCTGCCTCGCCCGAACGGCTCGATGACAATTGCCGCCAGGAGCGGGCCGATGGCTGTTCCGGTGTTGCCACCCACCTGGAACACGGATTGCGCATATCCATGTTGCCCGCCGGAAGCGAGCCGCGCGATGCGCGACGACTCCGGGTGAAATACCGACGAGCCGACGCCCACGAAGGCCGCTGCGAGCAGCACGAGCGCAAAGCTCGGCGCGAATGCCAATAAGATCAATCCACACAGCGTCGACGTCATCCCCAATGGCAACGAATATTTTTGCGGCCTCCGGTCGGTGAACAAACCTACTAGCGGCTGTAGCAATGAAGCGGTCAGCTGGTAGGTGAGTGATATCAACCCGATCTGGGCATAACTCAACGAGAATTCGCCCCGGAGTATCGGGTAGATCGCCAGGATCAACGATTGCATCATGTCATTGATCATGTGCGAACCGCTGATCGCCCAGAGGATGCCAAAGGTCGGCTTTACTGGCCTTGAGGCATCCGTTGCGCCCAGCGTGGTACCGGCGCCCGTGCTGCTGTTCGCCGTTACTGAAGTTGTTGGCATTTGACGCGCTATCGCTGAGTGAAATGCCCCTTGACGGGGGTATATGGCAGAATTATCCGATACCTCGCAATTCCCGTCGCGCGCAATTGGACCCCACACTGTCGCGAAACGGTCATTTCAGCGTTCGTCGACCGCATCCCTTGCCCGGAGTACTCCGGGAGATTGAGGAGGCAGCGTCGCTCATCACTGGCAGAGCCGACGATTACCCACATGGATGGCGCGTACAGCCCCATTCGCACACAAAGCATCAGCTGATTTGCGCCGTGCGCGGCGTCATTGTCGTGCAATCCGCGATCGGTCGCTGGGTAGTTCCCCCAACGCGAGGCATCTGGATTGTCGGCGAAGACGATGCCCTTATCCCCTCACTCCTGACGCTCTCCGATGTGATGGGCACCGGACATCACGCCGCGGTGGTCGCACGCGTCCAGCCGGGAAAGAAGGTCGCGGTGATCGGGGATGGAGCCGTCGGTCTCTGCGGTGTCATTGCCGCGAAGCGATTGGGTGCAGACCAGATCATCATCCTTGGGGCTCACCCTGATCGCATAGCGCTGGCCCGCGACTTCGGCGCAACCGACGTCGTTCGCGAACGCGGCGACGCGGCCGTGGAACGGGTCCGCAAGCTGACGGGCGGCGCCGGCGTGCACTCAGTGCTTGAATGCGTTGGTTCCGAGGACGCGATGCGCACTGCAGTCCTCGTCACTCGGGCGGGTGGCGCTATCGGGCGCGTTGGCGTGCCACATTACGCGGGGACGCCGGCTTCGCAGCAGGCGTTCTACGCCAACATCTCAGTAGGAGGCGGTCCGGCGCCGGTGCGCGCATACATCGAAACCCTGATGCCCGATATCCTCGAAGGCAAAATCCCGCCCGGGCGGGTTTTCGATCGCACGGTCGGCCTTGAGGGAGTTCCCGAGGGGTATCAGGCGATGAATGCGCGGCAGTCGCTCAAGATCATGATCAGGCCGTAGGCGTCACATTCTCAGCCTATTGAGTTCATTGGGTGGAGATCGTGGACTACCACTGAGGATTCGTCCGATGTCCAAGAATGGTATGCGCCCGGTGCACCCGGGTGAGATTCTTCGCGAGGAGTACCTCAAGCCAGCGGTCTTGACGGCGAACGCATTGGCGCAGGCGCTCAAGGTCCCTGCCCCGCGTATCAATGACATTGTCCGTCAAGCAAGTGCGCAGACGCCGGGTTCTGGGGCAGACGCTGCAGAAAAACCATGTGAGCACCGAACGACTTGATCCGATTTGTCGGCCTTTGCTCGTAACTGCCTTCACTTCGCAATGGCAAGGGCCGGTGGGCCGGACCCCGCGCTTGCGCTCGGGCAGTCGAACGGCTACAAAGTAGCCGTTCTTGGGGAGTAGCCGCCCGGCCTGACCGGGCCGTACGTCAACACACTTGGGCTCACGCCCATGGCGTACGGGGCTTTCGAGCATGGCGAGACCAACGGCAGGACCTCCGGTTGGAGCGGAGGAGCGTTCGGCCGTGGTCGACCACCCGCTCAGCCTGGAGTCGCCATGGAAGCGTTCCTGATTTCCCTCTCTACCGTCGCGATTGCCGAGATGGGCGATCGCACGCAGTTGCTCGCACTCGTCCTCGCCGCCCAGTACCGGCGCCCCTGGCCCATCGTCGCAGGCGTCCTGTGCGCCACCCTGGCCAATCACGCCCTGGCTGGCTTCATCGGCAACCATTTTGGCCGATACCTGACTCCGGCGCGGCTGGACCTGGTCGTCGGCCTCAGCATGATCGGCATGGCGCTCTGGACCCTCAAGCCCGACAAACTCGACGATGAGGGCGGGCGGACGCGCCGTACGAGTGCCTTCGTGGCCACGTGCATCGCGTTCTTCATCGCCGAGATCGGTGACAAGACGCAGATCGCGACCGTCGCCCTGGGCGCGGCCTATCAGAATTTGGCAGCCGTCGTCTCGGGTACGACGCTCGGCATGCTCGCGGCCAACGTGCCGGTCGTCTTCCTCGGAAATGCCTTCTCCAGGCGGCTGCCCCTCAAGGCGATTCACTTCGCGGCGAGCCTGCTGTTCCTCGGTCTCGGCGCACTCTTCGTGTGGCGCGCACTGCACCATGCCGCATAGCTGCACGCCGGGGGACCTGACGTATTCTTTCTATTCTTGAATTACCGAACGTATTTCGCGGGGACGGCACCGGCGCTCAGCTCGGCGCTGCAATTCGGGATCACGACGCCGCGTTCGGATTGGCCGTGGCTCTTGAGCGCAGGCGCTGGCTTGAGCACCCAGATCGCCGCGCGCGTGCCCGCTGCCGCGCGCGCCGCAATGAAGTATCGATCCAGTTCCGGAGAAAAGTACGACGTCCGCGCACCGCTGACGGTTGATATGCGCGCGATGCGGATGTACGCGGGACCCTTTTTCTCAAGCACATCCACGTAGCCTTCGCCGCAGCTCACGTACAAGCGGTGGCGCCTCGCGTCGACGAAGACATCATCCGAATCACCGCAGGTATCGATGGAGAACGTCGTCTTCCCGCTGGCCAGGTCGATGGCGGCCAGCTTTGCCGGATGGCGGAAGACCACGAGCAACCGGTGCGCTTCCCGATCGAGAGCCATCGGGAAATTGCCGCTCCACTGCGCCTCGGGCCAGCCCGCCACCTGCTTGCCGGCCAGCCGATCCAGCACCGCGACTTCGTGCGCGTCCGGAACATTGACCCAGACGAACTGGCCGTCCGGATCGATCTGGAAACCCTCCGGGTGTGCTCCAAGGCGCAGGGATCCAACGGAGGTCAATGTTGCCGCATCGATGGTCGTGATGGCGCCATCCGAATGCCCGACAAGGACCTGGCGACGCGCGGCATCGATCCTCACGTTGTCCGCGTCGGACCCAAGATCAATCCGTCCGGCAGGAACGTAGTCGGAGCCCCGGAATCGGCGAACCGAGCCGTCCTCTGCACTCGCGACAAAGAGCGAGTCCGAAATCGACTCGTACCCGACGCCCTGGGGCGCCTTGAGACCCGCAATCGTTCGGATCACCCGCCGGGCCTTCAGGTCGACGATTCCGACACTGTCATTGCCGAGCTCGGCGACGATCAGTCTTTCGCGGGCCAGGTCGACGGCGAGATGATCGATGCGGCCCCGGATCTCCCCGAGCGGCACCAGATAGTCGAGCGTCAATGGCGCGGGCTCGGCCGCACCGGCGCCACTCGCCACGATCAAGCCAAGCAGTGCGAGTATCCGCGTCATCGGATCATGAGCCACGTCGGGTGGAGAAAGGCGTAAGCACCATAGCCGAGCGCGGCCGTGACCGCGATCAGTGCCGCGTTGCTGGTCTTCCAGCGAAAGAGCGCGATGAGGGAGATCAGGGCCACGAGCACGGTGAACACATCACCGATCGCGACTTTGCCGAGCAGCACGGACGCCCCCAGGATCGTTCCGATGGCGGCGCCATAGGCTCCCTTGATGAAGCCCTGGACGCTACGGTTGGCTCGATAGCGCGCGAGCAGCGGGGCCGCCACGAGTACCAGAATGAACGACGGCAGGAAGATCCCGACGGTGGCCGCCGTTGCGCCCCAGAATCCCGCGACAAGGAACCCCACGAACGTCGCCGTGATGACGACCGGCCCGGGGCTGATCATGCCGATCGCCACCGCGATCAGGAATGCACGCTCGTCCAGCCATCCGTGTTCGCGCACGACACCTTGCTGCAGGAACGGCACGATGACCAGGCCGCTCCCGAAGGTCAGCGATCCCGCCTTCAGGAAGAATCCCAAGACCTTGGCGAGTAGCGGCCATTGCGCGCTCTGGGTCGCCGCCGGAACGAGAATCGCCGCTGCCGATCGCAGGGTCGATCCGCCGGGCGGACGCCCGTAGTACAACGCCCCGATTACTCCCGCCCCGAGGAACAGCCACGCGACCTCGGCTTGCAGCCAGGCGGTGACGACGAAACAAATGGCCGCGATGGCCCACTGGAGCCGGTCTTCCATGCCCAGCTTCGCGAGTCGATAGCAGGAATGCAGGATCAGGGCGATGACGGCGGGGCTCACGCCATAGAAGATCGCGCTGATGGCCGTGAGATCGCCCAGCTGCACGTAGAGCGCGCCCAGTGCCGCGACGATCACGAAGTTCGGCAGGATAAAGGCCCAACCGCCGGCCCATGCCCCCCAGAATCCGCCACGCAGATGGGCGACGAAGATGCCGACCTGGATCGCCAGTGGCCCGGGGAGGGACTGGCAAACCGCGATCGCTTCGCGCATCTGCTCCTTTGTCAGCCAGTGCTTTTCCGCGACCAGCTCGCGCTCCATCTGGCCGACGAGTGCCACGGGCCCGCCGAAGCCCAGCAGCCCCAGCCGCAGGAAGTACGCGACGAGCTCGCGGACGCGCGGCTTGTCCGCCGCCACCTCAGGACTCCTTCCGGGCCGCATGAGCCGCGTAGAGGCTGTCGATGACCGGCGAGAGCGCAGTGAGCAAGGCGTGGTCGTCGGCATGGAGGGTGCGGGCCCCGGTCACGACAGCTGCGAATCCTGCAGCCTCAGGGACCGGTACGCCACCGACGTCGAGGTAGTGGACGAGCGCACCAATGGCAACGAGTGCCGCGTCCGCCTCGAGCCCGAAGCTCGCGAGCAACACCTCGAATGTCACCCGCGCCCCCACATGGGTGAACTGGGCGCCGTCGTAGTCGAATCCCACTGCGCTCTTCGGACAGTCGGCGATCTTCTTGACCCAGACGAACTTCGCCTTGGGATCAATGAATCGGCGGATCAGCCACGCTGAACACACCCGATCAATCCAGAGCCGTTCCCGGGTGACCCAGGTGCGGCCACGATAGTGCTTTCGATCAACGGGCTGGATGGCCCGCTTCACCGCGTGGGGTTCCGCGGCCGAAAACCTCGACTCAACGGCGGTCGTGAGGTCAGCGAGTGCGGCCTCGGCCTGCTGGCGTGCCTCCGCATCGAAAAAATCAGTCGCGGTGAGCGACGCCAGATCGCGCGTGAGCCGATTGAGGCGGCGTCGAGCCTCAGCCTCTCCGGGGCGGCGGGCCTGACGTAGCCCCGCAGATATTGCAGCCAGGAACTTGGCGTAGTCGTCCGAGCGGTCAAAGAGGTTGCGCAGGCTCGCCTCCTGCGCGCCGCTGGTGCTCGCAAATTCAATGACGTGGGCCGTACCGGCGGCCCCCTCGAGCTCTTGACGCTGCTCTTCAAACACCCGCCGCGCGGTCTCGGACACTGGTAAGACATACACGCCATCGCGCAACGGCGCCGCGCCGGCGGCCTTGAGCGCACGCCAGATCCTGACGCGACGGCTCTGGTGCGCTCCCGTCAGGTTGGTCACGAGCAGTAGCCAGCTCATCGGTCACCTGTCATTTGATTTACAGACCTGTTATACCTATAACGGTACCCTTTGCAACCCGGAGAGCGACCGGCCGCGCCGCCTCCGGGAAATCCCGATGATCGGACGCGGTCGAGGAATACCCATGAGATCCGCAATCCTCCTGGCCGCCACATTGGCCGTAGCTTCAGCCAGCCACGCGCTCGCCGGCGAGCCGGATTGGGCACGGGTCGACCAGGTCCTGGGCCGCGCCGGAATCGTCCAGGCAGCAGGGGTACATCGCTACGGCTTTCCCAGAACCGACCTCACAGTGACCCATGATGGCGTCACGCTGCGGCCGGCGTTCGCCCTGGGTGGCTGGGTGGCCTTCCTGCCCACGGGGAGCGAAGCGATGCTGATGGGTGATCTCGTGCTCACCCCGGACGAGGTCAGTCCGGTGATGCTGAAGCTCATCGAGGGTGGCCTCGAGGTCAGCGCGCTGCACAATCACCTGCTACGCACGAGCCCCGCCCTGTTCTACATGCACGTCGGCGGCCACGGCGATCCCGTCCGGCTCGCCGAGTCACTTCGCGCGGGTATCGCCCTCAGCAAGACTCCCCTCTCGGCTGCGTCGCCGCCCGCCGGGCCGGCACCAGCGTTGGCGCTGGACTCCGCGAAGATGGACGCCGCCATGGGTTACAAGGGCTCGGTCAACGGTGGCGTGCTCCAGTACTCCGTCCCGCGCGCGGAGGCAGTGCGCGAGAGCGGCATGGCCATTCCGCCGCAACTGGGCACGGCGACTGCCATCAACTTCCAGCCTCTGGGCGCAGGACGTGCGGCCATCACGGGCGACTTCGTATTGCTGGGGAGCGAGGTAACGCCCGTGCTCCGCCAGCTGCGCCAGAACGGCATAGAGGTCACGGCGATCCACAGCCACATGGTCAACGATTCCCCACACCTCATCTTCATGCACTTCTGGGCCATGGACGATGCCACTGTGCTTGCCAGGAAGCTGCGCGCCGCGCTGGACCTCACCAATTCGAAGCGCTCGCCCTGACCGCGCCCAAGGCCCAGGCGCGGGCAATCGCAACATCGCGCATATCCCTGCACGATGCGGTCGCCAAGGCAGCGAAGCCATCGGAGCGCGCGGTCACCAGCCTTTACAAAATGATGCAAGCGCGCTGACGACTTCATCGACTTCCGCCTCCGTCGTCGCCCGGCCCAGACTGAAGCGGATAGCCCCCACGCCTACGGTCGGCTCAACGCCCATTGCAGCCAGCACCGGCGACAGCTCGATGTGGCCCGCATGGCAGGCCGAGCCCGTCGATGCGGCCACGCCCGGCATCGCCGCGAGAATTTCCGCGCCTACTTGCCCGATAAACGAGACATTGAGCGTGTTCGGCAGGCGCCAGTCCCGATGCCCGTTGAGTACGACACGACCTGCGAATCGGGCCCGAAGTGAATCCCAAAGCCGGTCGCGCAGGCCACGCACCGGCTCCATGGCGGCAAGATCGGCGGCAATAGCACAGGCCGCGCCGAGGCCCGCCGCCAGCATTGCGCTTTCGGTACCCGCCCGGCGCCCGCTCTCGTGACCGGCGCCGTGAATCAACGGCTCCAATGCCGTACCGGCGCGCACGTACAGCGCACCCACGCCCTTCGGCGCATAGAGCTTGTGGCCCGCAATCGACAGCAGGTCTACGCCGAGCTCATCGACTCGGGTCGCGATCTTGCCCACGGATTGGGCCGCATCGGTGTGGAACAGGATGCCTTGCTCCCGGGCGATGCGGGCACACGCCTCGATCGGCTCAATCGTGCCCACCTCATTGTTGGCATGCATGACGCTGATGAGCACTGTGTCGCCGCCGATTGCCCGGCGCACATCATCGGGATCGACAAGCCCGGTGCCGTCCACGGCAAGACGCGTCACGCGGGCACCCTGCCGTTCCAGGAAAGCGCAGGGCGCGAGGACTGACGGATGCTCAATCCGCGTGGTGATCACGTGCGTCGGCCCACGTCGAGCGTAGAGCACCCCCTTCAGGGCAAGATTGTTGGCCTCGCTGCCACCACTCGTGAACACAATCTCCCGGGAAGAGCACCCGAGGAGCGCGGCCACCTGCCCCCGACCATGTTCCAGGGTCGCCTTCGCCGGAGCACCCGCCCAGTGCAGACTCGACGGATTTCCGTACCCCGAGTCCAACGCAGCGCGCATCGCCTCGGCAACGCTCGAGTGCACGGGCGTGCTCGCGTTATAGTCGAGGTAGATCTGGCGCGACATCAGAAGACCAGGACTTGCTGGGACTCGCTCGTCCAGGCCGTCAGCTGATCAAGCGAACTGCGGTGTGTTCCCTCGACGAGTTCGGCATCGGCTATCCCGCGGGCGTCCATGCACGAGGCGCATACGCCGACCTCTCCGCCATTTCTGACCACGGCCTTCAGCATGACTTCGATGCTGTAGTGTCCCTGCGGGAGCTTCTGGTTCCGGTGCGCGCAGGTGGCCCCTTCCCCGATCAGGAACACCTTGATCGAATGCTGGGCGTCCTTTGCCAGGGAGCCGGCGAGGCGCAACGCATTGTAACTGCGCTCCGTGCCGTAGGCCGGATCATTCAGTATGAATAGATAGTTCACTGCATGGCTCCTCTTGCCCAACAGCCGTTCGCATTGGGGCGCCATCACGCGCGCTTGGACTCGCCAGCCTATTGGACATTGGTGGGCACTCCGGCCGCCGCGAATTCAGGAAATCCTCCATCCAGACGCCGTGCCGGGAACCCCTTCGCCCTTAGCAATGCAACGGCCTCGAAGGCGAGCACACAGTACGGGCCGCGACAATAGGCCACGACCTGTTTGCCGCGCGGCAGGCTTTTCACTCGGCGCGCGAGTTTGCCGAGCGGAATATTCTCTGCGCCACGCAGATGCCCCAGCGCGAATTCATTCTCCGGTCGGACATCGAGCAGCAGTATCGCTCCCGCCTTCAGTCCGCGAGCCAGCGCCGCGGCGCCGAGCGGCTCCATGGCATCGCGTTGGGCGAAGTATTGCGCAATCGTCCGGCGTGCCTCGGCGACATGGCGTTCTCCGATGACCCGCAATGCGGCCAGCAGGTCCAGCACCTCGCCGCCGCTCAAGCGGTAGAGCACGCGCTTGCCTTCTCGGCGCGACGCGACCAGGCCGCCGCGCCGCAATCGCAGCAGATGCTGTGACGCATTGGCGATCGACATTCCTGACACGGTGGCAAGATCCTCAACAGAGCGCTCGCCTTGTGCCACGTGCTCGAGCAGATCCAGCCGGCGCGGGTTTGCCGCGGCTTTTGCCACATCGGCGAAGGCACCAAAGAGCTCGAGCTTCGGCGAAGGTTTTGACACGGGCGGCCGGTCTCCGCTACATTCAAGAGAGTTGTTGAATGTAATTCGAATCGCCACGCCGGTCAACGGACGGAGTCGGAATTGGTCACCACCGAAAGCGCGGACAAGCGCTATCTCACGGTCGCAAGCAATGGCCGTGAGTCGATCCGCCTGGACGCGCCCGTCCCGAAGGGCGGTGCTGGCCAGGGCTTCGGCCCGCACGAACTGCTGGAGGCCGCGCTGGCCTCCTGCCTGAACATGGCGGTGCGGATGTACGCCAGCGCACATGACTGGCCACTGGAATCAGTATCCTCGCAGGTTCGGCTCATCCGCCCTGCCGCCGGCCCGATCTGTTTCGAGCACAGCCTTGAATTGCATGGACCGCTGACAGGCGAACAGCGAGCGACTTTGATGGTCGAGGCTGAACGGTGTCCCGTTCGCCAGACGCTGCTGCGGCCGATCGAGTTTCGGCTCCGGCCCGCAGGAGAACTGCGCGATGACGGCACCTGACCTGCAACAGCACTGGGACGCGGTCTATGGGCGCCGGTCCGCGACCGAGGTCAGCTGGTATGAGGCCGAGCCAGCGCAGTCGCTGGCATGGATCTCGGCCACGGGATTGGCGCCTGCCGATCCCATCATTGACGTGGGCGGCGGCGCCTCACTGCTTGTCGACCGGTTGCTCGCCCTCGGCCATACCGACGTGACCGTATTGGACTTCTCGGGAACAGTGCTGGCCCAGGTCGGCGCCAGGCTCGGTACGTTGCGACGGCATGTGACGCTGCTCGAGCAGGACATCAGGTCCTTCACGCCCACGCGCCGCTACGCCCTGTGGCATGACCGGGCTGTGTTTCACTTCCTGACTGATCCCGCGGACCGCGAACGCTATCGAAGCGCACTGTTGACCGGCACTTCGCCGGGCAGCCACGTCATCATTGCCACCTTTGGTCCGCAAGGCCCGGTGCGGTGCAGCGGCCTCGACACCTGCCGTTACGAGGCAACCTCGCTCGCACGAGAACTCGGCGCGCCGTTCCGGTTGTCCGAGAGCCTGCTCTGCGAACACATGACGCCGTCCGGTAGCAGTCAGCAGTTCCTGTACGCCCGGTTTGTGCGAATCGATGGCCCGTAGGGTTGACGGGCGATGAACCGCCCACGTCGTCTTGTCCGACTGAGCACGCGTACCCCGCCATGACGCGGCCCTGCCACTCGCCACCGGCCACTTCGAGTGCTAAACCATCAGCGCCTTGAGAACGGATTCGAAAGACTGCCGGTTGTGACCAGTGACAAGAAGTCTCGACGCCTGATCGGCAGCAAACCAGCCCCAAGTCGAATGCTCCTCTGACAACCTGGGCTGGGCATCCACAGCGACCTCTCCATAGGCTGCGCGCTCTTCGACGTGGTCCGGCCCGTTCCCGAAATGGACGCGCCACGCCGGGCGAATCGGATAGTTAGCCACGAAGCCCGTGAAAAGCAAGTCAATGCCTTCGAGCCCCGACTCCTCTTTCACCTCGCGTCTGGCGCCGTCGGAGAATGACTCGCCAACGTCCAGCGCGCCCGTAATCCCCTGCCAGAATGCCGGCAGCCCGAACGCCTCGCGCGGCTTTCTCAGAAAAAGCATGAATTCCAAAGCGCCCGCCGCCGTGCGCCGGTAGAGGAAGACATGTACGGAAAAGGGACGTCGGAACATGATGACCGGAGTGTAAGGGCACACATCGGAAATACGCATTTCCCGCGCGACTCGTGTATCTCTGGCGACTTCCCAAGACGGAAATGCCGTTACGCTTCCAGACTAAGAATATCGGCGAAGGGCGCCAAGATGGGCAGACTCTCAATAAGCGGCGGCGTGCGCCGCGGCTCGCACGTTCTCGTTCGCCGGAGGGTTTCCCGGTCACCGTCACTTGTAGCGCACACTTGTAGCGCACGCCCCGTGCCGGACCCCCACGGACCTGCCGCCAGGTGTTCGCCGCCACGAACTGGCGCCCGGCCATCGGAATCCGCCGCCTTCTGGATGTGCGGTATTCAGAGCTGGTGACAATTGCCGACGGACCTCCGTGGGTCAACTCATGAGCAGCCGGTCCCGCTCGCAACTATTGGCGCGGCGACACAGCACCGCACCCGAGTTCTTCCTGCGCCTCGAAGTTACTCCACGGGCAACCGATAGACGGAAAGTGTATTCGTTACGTCATCGATGAGCGCGTAGTTGAACCCGCCTGATTCGCCGGGCACGGTATCGAACCCAAACGCCCCGCCCTGGCTCGAATCAACGTTGTATTCACGCACGAACTGTCCCAGCTTCGTAAATTCCACGATCTCGCTGGGATGCAGGGGATCGCCGTTGACGGCGTCACCATTTGCGGTCAGCAGGTCTCCGTTCGGCGCAAACCGCAACGCCAGCGGCCCCAGCAAATGTGGGTCCGCAAAGACGAGCACGCCTCGACGCACGGGACTGGTTCGCTGATTGGCATCGGGTATGACGAAGATCGCATTGTCGGCAGTGGAAGCGACGTACAAGGTATCTTCGTCCGCGTCGAAGGCCAGTCCGGTTGGTCCGAGGACTACGGCCGCCTGGTTGGGCACGTGCGCATAACCAAAGGCGAGTATGACCTTCCTGAGCAACGTCAGTCCGTGCGAACTCACCTGAACATCGAGCCGGGACACCGTGCCGTTCAGGACATTCGAGACATACACATGCGCCTGAGCGCCATGATCATCGATGGCAAGATCCCACGGCCCGTCGAGAAACACCGGGTCCGTCCAGGTTTGCAAGAGATGCCCATTCCTGTCGATCACCTGCAGCGCGCCCGGTCCGATTGTCATGAAGCTGCCGTCGGTCGTCGGCACATTGCCTGCAATCACGAGGCCGCCGCGCAGCACACCAAGCGCCGTGCTCAGTCCAGCTTGAGGACTGGTAAAGAATGTGACAGCGGACCCCGGAGGTGCGAGCGGTCCTCGCGGCGCAAACTGCACAATGGTCGTGCCCGTGCCCTGGATGTTGGCAGCGCCGTTGAAATTGCTGACCAGAACGTCGCCAGCACTGATGGCGCCTCCGGCTGGAAATCCCGCTGGAACGAAGGCGACTCCATAAGGATTCACTTCGCCTGTGGCGGGAACCGTGGACGTGTTGACCACTTGCGGAATGAAGCCGTCGTCCGCTCGAGCCGCGACCGCCACGTACAACCCCATGATTGCCGCGGGCGCGGCCAATCGCCATGCCAGATTCATTGATGATCTCGTGCTCATCCTCGCACCCCCTTGGTGATTTTGAACATGCCTCGATGTCGGGCGCGAGCTCACAAGCAGGACGTAGATCTCAAAACTGGAAACCACCGGCTTGAACGGCGGCGTCCGGAACAGCTTGCCCAGCCGCGGAACGCGTCAGTGACACCACATCTGCCAGTTGGTAAGTACCTGCGAATTGACAAGAAGTTTCGGCAGGACAATACATTTGACTCACCACGTCGCTGTGCATCCGACCACCTCATTGGAGCGGGTCGGGAAAAGATGTACGACAATGTCGTCAGCGCACTGCGCTGCTCTTGCGACTATGGCTATCGGGCTATCGCGACACGCCCGAGAAACACAATCCGGCGAGCGGCCTCAAATGCGCGCGCATCACCAAGACGGATCGACCGGTCATCGATCCCTTCTGCATCCAGGAAGCCGATGCGCTGATTGCCACGATCCATAGTGACTGGGGCGAGGCGCAGGGCAACTACGCAGTGATGGCGGAGAGAGAGAGGGATTCGAACCCGGCGGACGCATTTTAGAAATCAATAACTTACTGAAATCCTTTATCTTTTTGTCCCCTCCAGTCCCCTCGGACCCCCGGATTTGGCAGTGGATTTGGCAATAGCTCCGTCGCGGCCGGAAGCGAAAGGAGTGAGCTCATTTGGCGACGTGCTGTTCGTTTTTGCAGGTATTTATTGACTTCTACCGTCTTTCAGTAACACTGGCCAAGTGGCGAAATCTACCCTTGCATCGCGCACACTGAAGCTGGCCTCCCAGCGCGGCGTGGTACGCGCGCGCGACCTGAACGAACGGGATATTCCGGCAGTCATCCTGACGCGGCTCGTCAAGAACGGCCAGCTCGCGAGGCTATCGCGAGGTGTATACGCGCTGCCCGCGAGACGACTCTCCGAAAACCACCAGCTTGCCGAGATCGCCACGCGAAGCCCCACGGCCGTGTTTTGCCTCCTCACCGCCCTGCGATTCCACGACCTCACGACGCAGAACCCGCACGAACTTTGGATCGCCCTGCCGAACAAGTCGCGGTCCCCTCGCATCGACTATCCACCGCTGCATACAGTGCGCTATTCCGGCGACGCGCTGACCCGCGGAATCGAAACCCATGCGATCGACGGCGTTCAGGTGCGGGTCTACTCGATTGCCAAGACAGTCGCGGACTGCTTCAAGTTCCGTCACAAGATCGGCCTCGATGTCGCCCTGGAAGCCCTGCGCGAGTGTCGGCGCGGCAAGCGGGCTACAAGCGACGAGCTGTGGCGTTTCGCCAAGGTCTGCCGCGTCGCGAATGTCATGCGGCCGTATCTTGAGAGCATCACGTGACCCGCAGCGCCTCCGGCAATCCGGAGTCCATCCGCGCTCGGCTGCTCAATCGCGCGCGGGCTGACAACGTTGAATTCCAGCAGCTGCTGACGCGGTTTGCTCTTGAGCGGATCCTATACCGTCTAAGCATTTCCACGCACCGCGATCAGTTTCTGCTCAAGGGCGCGCTGCTCTTCAACCTCTGGTATTCGGCGCCGCACCGGCCCACGCGAGATGTCGATTTCCTGGGATTCGGATCCGATGATCTCGGCCGCATCGAGTCTGTCTTTCGCGATCTTTGCGAACTTGCCGTCCCGGACGGAATCGTCTTCGATCCTCGTTCTGTCCGCGCAGCCGAGATCCGCCTCGAAGCGAACTATG
>JAGWPD010000038.1 GCA_028870705.1 Gammaproteobacteria bacterium | reverse complement strand
TCGAACCTCGCCGTGGTGGGCCGCTACGTGCTCGCGCCGACGATCTTCGGGCACCTGGAGAAGATCGGCCAGGGCGCGGGCGGAGAGATCCAGCTCACCGATGGCATCGCGCGACTGCTCAGCCTCGAGGCGGTCTACGCGCACCGCTTCGTTGGCAAGCGCTTCGATTGCGGCAGCAAGCTCGGCTACCTGCAGGCCACGGTGGAGCACGCATTGGCGCATCCGGAACTCAGCCGCACATTCCGCCAGTACCTGCTGCAGCTCGGGCGGAACCTGCCGCGCCCACGCGCGGCCGGCGGCAAGTCCAGGCCGCAGCCGCGGCCGCAGCAAGCGGCCGCCCGGGTACGCCGCTCCGCAGGCCGGCACCGCAAGGCGTGACCTGAGTCACGTTTCGGCTCCGGTCAAGATCGGCCCCGGCGGGCCGATATCCCGCGTTGCACCTCCCGCAACCTGCTGGCCGCCGTACTCATGCTGCAAATCATTGGCACCCTGGTCGTGATCGGCTCGGTCCTCGGCGGCTTCGTGCTCGAGGACGGCAAGCTGCTCGCGCTGTGGCACCCGACCGAGATCCTGGTGATCGTCGGCGCGGCCTTCGGCGCCTTCGTGATCAGCAATCCGCTGAAGGTCGTCAAGCAGGCGTTCGCCAACACGGTGATGCTGCTGAAGCCGCCGCGTTACCGGCGCGCCGACTACGTGGACATCCTGAAGCTCCTGTACGACATCCTGGTGAAGATCCGCAAGTCCGGCATGCTGGCGATCGAGGCGGATCTCGAGGCGCCCGACAAGAGCAAGCTGTTCAGCGAGTATCCGCGCATCCTCGCCGATCATCATTTCATCGAGTTCACCACCGACTGCCTGCGGCTGATGGTCGGCGGCAACCTGGATCCGCATGAACTCGAATCGCTCCTCGAATACGAGCTCGAGAATCACCACAAGGAATCGGCCGAGCCCGCGCACGCGGTGCAACGGGTAGCGGACGCACTGCCCGGGTTCGGCATCGTGGCCGCGGTGCTCGGCATCGTGAACACCATGGGCGCGATCGAGGGAGCGGACACGGCCACCATCGGCCACAAAGTGGCCTCGGCTCTGGTCGGCACCTTCCTCGGCATCCTGGTGTCCTACGGTTTCGTCGGCCCGACCGCGGCGGCGATGGAGCACCGCGTGCAGGAAGAAGGCAAGGCCTTCGAGGTGGTGAAGATGGCCCTCGTCGCCAGCGTGCGCGGCTACGCACCGCCGGTGGCCATTGAATTCGCGCGCAAGCTCCTGTTCGCGGAAGTGCGGCCAACCTTCGCCGACCTCGAGAACCACCTCAAGGGTCGCAAGAAGGAAGCGGCCGCGGCATGAGCGACAAGCCCACGCGACCGATCGTCATCGTCAAGCGCCGCAAGAGCGACGGCGGCGGTCATCATGGCGGCGCCTGGAAGGTGGCGTACGCCGACTTCGTGACCGCCATGATGGCGTTCTTCCTCGTCATGTGGCTCGTGACGTCCGTGAACAAGGAACAGCGCGCCGCGATCTTCGAGTATTTCAAGAACCCCAGCATGGAAGCCGGCCAGTCGACGAAGGCTGCCAAGGGCGTGGCCGGGCCGGGCGGAGCCAGCACGGCGGTCATCAACATGGGCGGCGGGATGGATGCGGCCAGGACCGCACTCAGGAAGGAAAGCGGCCTGGCCGCGGGATCACAGCCCAGGCCGGCCGACGTCGATGCAGCCAAGCGGCTCGCGGCCGAAGCGGAACGCAAGCAGCTGCTCTCGCTGTTGCAGGACCTGCGCGCGGCCATCGACAGCAGCGAGACGCTGCGCCCCTTCAAGGACCAGCTGCTGCTCGACATCACGCCCGAGGGACTGCGCATCCAGATCGTCGACGCGCAGAACCGCCCGATGTTCGACCTCGGCAGTTCGCGCATCAAGGACTACACCGTCGCGATCCTGCGCGAACTCACCGGTTATCTCAATTCGGTGCCGAATCGCATCAGCCTTTCGGGTCATACCGACACGACCCCCTACATGGCGAAGAATGGCTATACCAACTGGGATCTGTCGGCCGACCGCGCCAACTCCGCGCGCCGCGCGCTCGAGGCCGGCGGGCTCAACGCCGACAAGGTCGCGCGCGTGGTCGGATTGTCGTCGGTGGTGCTGTTCGACGCCAAGAATCCGCGCAATCCGATCAACCGGCGCATCAGCATCATCGTCATGACGAAGCAGGCCGAGGAATCGGCGCTGCACACCGACACGCGGGACGCGGCGGTCGATCCGCTCGCGGCGCCGCCGGCAGCGTCGCCGCGCTGAAGTCTGCGCTGGAAGCCGGCGCGCGGCGCGGCAGGTCCGCAGCTCCTCGGGCTGCCGTTTGTGCCAGAATGGTGCATGGGTTTCAAACTCACGTATTCGACCATGTTCGAGCCGCCCGAAACGCTGCATGAGGCGTTCGACAAGGCCCTGGATCGACGGCGGAGCGCCGCGCCGCAGGAATATCAGCTCTACGTGGACGGCGCGAATCGCCCCGGCACCAGCGGCCGCGACAGATTCAGCCCGATTGACCGGCGACTGCGCCTCGGACGCTTCCCCGAGGCGAATGAGGCCGAAGTGGGTTCGGCCGTGGCGGCCGCGCGCCGCGCCTTCCCGGCCTGGCGCCGGCTGCCAGTGCCGGATCGCACCCGGATCATGCGGCGCGTGGCCAGCCTGATTTCGGAGCGGGTCTACGAGATCGGCGCGGCAGTGGCGCTCGAAGTCGGCAAGAACCGGATGGAAGCGCTGGGAGAAGTACAGGAAACGGCCGATTTCTTCACGCTCTACAGCGATGACTTCGAACGCCAGCGTTTCGATCACGAGCTGCCCGACGATCCGGTCAAGGGCTTCCGCAGCCGGAATCGCTCGGTGATGCGACCCTACGGTCCCTGGGCGGTGATCGCGCCGTTCAATTTTCCATTTGCACTCGCGGGCGGACCGGTCGCCGCCGCGCTCGTCACCGGCAATACCGTCGTGCTCAAGGGAGCTGCCGACACGCCCTGGTCAGGGCGCCTGCTGGCCGACTGCCTGCACGATGCGGGCGTGCCGCCGGGTGTCTTCAACTACGTCAACGGCAGCGGCTCCGAGGCCGGCGCGGCCCTGGTCGCGCATCCGGACATCGCCGGAATCACCTTCACCGGTTCGCACCAGGTTGGCATGGGCATCGCGCGCCACATGGTGTCGGGCGCGGTTCCCAGGCCCTGCGTGGCGGAGATGGGCGGCAAGAACGCCGCCATCGTCACCGCCCGGGCCGACCTCCGGCGGGCCGCGACCGGTATCGTGCGTTCGGCCTTCGGGATGGGCGGGCAGAAATGCTCGGCCTTGTCGCGCCTTTACGTGGATACCGCCGTCGCCGAAGCGCTGATCGGCGCGATCGGCGAGCAGATGCGCGCGATCCGCATCGGCGATCCGACCTTGCGCGAGAACTGGCTGGGCCCGGTCATCAACGCCGGCGCGCAGGAGAATTTCCGGCGCTACAGCGCGCTGCTCGCCGCGCAGGGCGCGCGCGTGCTCGGCGGGGGACGGACGCCCGCACAGGGCGCCCTGGCGGAGGGTTATTATTGCGAGCCGACGCTGGCCGAGGCTCCGCCCGCGCACCCGCTGTGGCGCCAGGAGATGTTCCTGCCGATCGTCATGCTGGCGCGCGTGCCCGATCGCGAAGCCGCGATGGCGCTGGTCAACGACAGCGAGCTCGGGTTGACCGCGGGCTTCTACGGCGCGCCCGACGAGGTGGAGTGGTTCTTTGACAACATCGAGGCGGGGGTAACGTTCGCGAACCGGCCGCAGGGCGCGACCACCGGCTCGTGGCCCGGTTACCAGGCCTTCGGCGGCTGGAAGGGTTCAGGCACGACCGGCAAGGCGATCGGCTCCTTTTATTACCTGGCGCAATACCAGCGCGAACAATCACAGACGCGGGTTGAATGACATGAACGACGCACGACGCAAGGCATTTCCGCGTGCAACTCTGCCCGGCCCGAAGGCGCGCGCACTCATCGAGCGTGACAAGGCGGTTGTCTCGCCCAGTTACGTGCGCGACTACCCCTTCGTGATGGACCACGGCCGCGGCGCCGAAGTATGGGATGTCGACGGCAACCGCTTCGTCGATTTCGCCTCCGGCATCGCCGTCTGCTCCACCGGACACAGCCATCCGGACGTGGTCGCGGCAATCAAGTCGGCGGCCGAGCGTTTCCTGCACATCTCCTGCGACTACTGGCACGAAGGCCAGGTCGAGCTGGCCGAGACCATCGCCGGCCTGGACCCGGTGAACGGACCGGCGATGTGCTTCTTCGCCAATTCCGGTACCGAGGCGGTCGAAGCGGCCTTGAAACTCGCGCGGCAGGTCAGCGGGCGCGGCCGCTACATCGGCTTCCTCGGCGGCTTCCACGGCCGCACGATGGGTTCGCTCGCGTTCACCGCCTCCAAGTACACGCAGCAACGCGGTTATTTTCCGGCCATGCCCGGGGTCGTGCACGTGCCATACCCGAATCCCTATCGGCCGCTGTTCGCGGGCGATGACCAGGGTCGCGCGGTGATCTCGTACATCGAGATGCTGTTCGAGCGCAATCTCCCGCCGGCGGAAGTGGCGGCCGTCCTGGTCGAGCCGATCCAGGGCGAGGGCGGTTACATCGTCCCGCCGCCCGGCTTCCTCGCCGGGCTCCGGGCGCTGTGCGACCAGCACGGCATCCACCTGATATTCGATGAAGTGCAGGCAGGGGTTGGCCGCACCGGCACGATGTTCGCGTGGCAGCAGACCGGCGTGCGGCCGGACATGATCACGCTCGCCAAAGGCCTGGGGAGCGGGCTGCCGATCGGCATGATGATCGGTGCGCGCAGGATCATGGAGAAATGGCCGCCGGGTTCACACGCCAATACCTTCGGCGGCAATCCGGTCTGCTGCGCGGCCGCGCTGGCGACCCTCAAGCTGGTCCGGGGCGGTTACGCCGAGAATGCGCGGGTCATGGGCCTGCGCGCGATGGAACGGCTGCGCAAATTCGCGCAGGAGTTCCCGGTGATCGGCGACGTGCGCGGCGCGGGCCTGATGATCGGCGTCGAGTTCGTGCAGGACCGCGCGAGCAAGCTGCCCGCCAAGGAGTTCGCGACGCGGCTGGTGAGGCGCGCCTTCGAGAACGGTCTGCTGCTGCTCGAGTGCGGAGCCAGCGGCCTGCGCATCATTCCGCCGCTGCTGATCGGCGCGCCGCTGCTCGATGAAGGCCTGGACATCCTGCATCGCTCGATACGCGAGACGCTCGCGGAGGGCGTCTGATGTTCCGCCGGCATTGGGCAGCTGCTCTGGGCGCGCTGCTGCTGGGCTCGGCCGCGGTGGCCGACCGCCACGCGGTGCTCAGCCAGATCGAAGTGCCCCACCACTACTATTACCGCGAGATGTACCTGCCGCAGCTCACCAGCGGCCCGGGAAGCCTCGCGTTCATGCCGGATGGGCGCACGCTCGTCTATTCGATGCAGGGGAGCCTGTGGAAACAGGCGATCGGCTCCGGCACGGCGGTGCAGCTCACGGCCGGGCCGGGCTACGACTACCAGCCCGATGTGTCCCGGGATGGCACGCGTGTCGTGTTCACGCGCTACCTCGCCGACGCGATGGAACTGCAGGTGCTGGACGTGCGCTCGGGTGTCGTCACTCAGGTCACCAGTGGCGGGGCCGTCAACGTCGAGCCGCGCTGGTCGCCCGACGGCGCGCGCATCGCCTGGGTGTCGACCGCCGGCACAGGGCGTTTCCATGTGTGCGTGGGCGCGCTCAACGGCAATCAGCTGGACGGCGCGGCAGTGTGGCCCGAGCGCCGCAGCAAGGTGGTGCGCTACTACTACAGCCCCTACGACCATGAGATCTCGCCGAGCTGGTCACCGGATGGCAGGGAACTGCTCTACGTCGGCAATCCGGAAACGATTTATGGCACCGGTGCAATCTGGCGCCGTTCGCTGGAGCGCGACGCCGAGCCGCGGCTGGTGCGCGAGGAAGAGACCACCTGGCGAGCGCGCCCTGACTGGTCGCCCGATGGCAAGCGCGTGGCCTACGCCTCCTATGCGGGTCGCAATTCACACCAGATATGGCTGACGACGGCAGCGGGCCATGGCGATCCGCTGGCGCTCACCTATGGCGAAGGCGAGGCGACCGGTGCGCGCTGGTCGGT
Organism: Gammaproteobacteria bacterium; assembly: GCA_028870705.1. Taxonomy (GTDB): domain Bacteria; phylum Pseudomonadota; class Gammaproteobacteria; order Steroidobacterales; family Steroidobacteraceae; genus FEN-1191. Next base: position 10,151 of record JAGWPD010000038.1, on the reverse strand, counting down.
CGACGCGACGCGCATTGCCTACCTCAGCAATGATACGGGCGACCAGCAGATCCACGTACTCGACATTCCCGGTGCGCGCTCACAGGTGCTGGCGGTGCATGAACGTCACTACCTGCACCCGATGGGCCGGCTCGACCTGGTCGTCGACGCAGCCGGCAAACCGGGCGGCGTGCCGGCGCGCATCGCGGTACTGGCATCCGACGGACGCGCCTACGCGCCGGATGATGCCTGGATGCGCGGCGACGATGGCTTCGACCGGAGCGTGCAGGCTTTCGAGACGCATTATTTCCAGAGCCCGGGGCACTCGATGCTGACGCTGCCACCGGGGCCGGCGAAGATCACCGTCTGGCGGGGACTGGCAAACGCGGTCGCCAGGCGCGAGGTCGTGATCCGCGCAGGCGCCACGACGCGGTTGCGGGTGGCGCTCGAGCCGCTCGCGCTGCCGGCCGGCTGGCGGCAGCATTGGCACAGCGCGGACGTGCACGTGCACATGAACTACGCCGGCACCTACCGCGACAATCCGCAGCGCCTGGTCGAGCAGGCCGCAGCCGAGGACCTTGACCTCGTATTCAACCTCGTGGTCAACAAGGAACAGCGGATACCGGACATCGGATACTTTTCGCCCGACCCCGATCGCGCCTCGACTCCATCGGTGCTGCTCTCGCATGGCCAGGAGTACCACACCAGCTACTGGGGCCACCTCGGCCTGCTCGGACTCAACGACCACTTCCTGCTGCCCGGCTATGCGGCCTACGCCAACACCGCGGCGGCCAGCCTGTATCCGACCAATGCGGCCATCGCCGACCTGGCGCACGCGCAGTCCGCGCTCGTCGGCTACGTGCATCCGTTCGATGAGGCGCCGGATCCGCAGCACGACGCCTCGCTGACGAGCGAACTGCCGGTCGACGTCGCGCTCGGCAAGGTCGACTACTTCGAATTGCCAGGCTTCAGCGATCACCTGGCCGGCGCCACCGTCTGGCATCGCCTGCTCAACTGCGGCTTCCGGCCAAGCGCCGCGGCGGGCACCGACGCGATGGCCAACTATGCCTCGATGCGCGGTCCGGTCGGGCTGAACCGCGTATATGTCGAGGATGGCGTCGGGTCGCACGGCACCAGCCTGGCCGAGCGCCACGCGCGCCTGGATCGCTGGCTGCATGCGCTCAAGGCCGGGCGGAGCATGGCCACCAACAGCGCGCTGCTCGGGCTCACGCTCGACGGTCATGCGCCCGGATCGGAACTGGAGGTCGCGGCCACTGGTGCAGACTTGCACCTGCAGGGATTCATGCGCTCGATCGTGCCGATGGATCACCTGCAGGTCATGTCGCAGGGCAGGGTGCTGCTGGAGATCCCGCTGCAGGGTGATCGCCGCAGCGCCGACATCGACACGCACGTCCACGTCGCTGCCCCGGGCTGGGTGCTGCTGCGCGCCTGGAACGAACATGCGCACCCGGACGTGTTCGACATCTATCCGTACGCCACGACCAATCCAGTGTTCCTGAGCGACCCGGCGGCGGCCGTGCACTGCGGCGCCGACGCCGACTACTTCATCGCCTGGATCGACCGGCTGGCCGAAGCTGCGCGTACGCACCCGGCTTTCAACACGCCGCAGGAGCGGCAGGCGACGCTCGACCAGATCGGCGCGGCCCGCCAGGTGTTCGAGCGGCGGCGTTAGCGGCCGCACCCAGCGGACACTGGACGCTGCTCAGGCCTGGCCCGCGAGCTCCCGGCGGTAGCGCTCGAGGCAGCGTGCCAGCCCCGCGACGATCTCGTCGATATCGGCGCGCGTGGCGATCAGCGGCGGCGCGACCATGATCCAGTCGCCGAAGCGCCCGGCGTGCGTGCGTCGCCCGTAGATAAGTAGACCCTGCTCGCGCGCGAGTGCCTGCACGCGTCCGACGACGTCGAGCTCACGCGGCAGCATGCGCGCGCTGTCGCGATCGGCCACGATCTCGACAGCGTTGAGCAGCCCCAGGCCGCGCACGTCGCCGATCAGCGGATTCTGCTTCTGGATGGCGCGCAGCGCGCCGCGCAGGTAATCGCCCATGGTGGCCGCGTTCTCGATCAGCCGATCGCCCAGCGTGACATCCAGGATGGCGAGGCCCACCGCGCAGGCGAGCGGATGCGCCTTGTGCGTGTGGCCGACGTGGAAGCCGCCGCTTCCGGCGACCGCGTCAACCAGGTGTGCCGGAGCCAGGAACGCTGCGAGTGGGGCATAGCCGCCTCCCAGGCCCTTGGCGAGCACCACGAGGTCAGGCCGCGCCGCCGGCCAACGGTTCGCGGCGAGGAAGGTGCCGGTGCGGCCCGCGCCGCTGACGATCTCGTCGTAGACCAGCAACACGCCGAATTCGTCGCAGATCTCACGCACACGGCGGTAGTATTCGGGCGGCGCACTGTCGGCACCGCCGCAGAAGCCCATTACCGGCTCCATGATGAATGCCAGCACCGAATCGGGACCCGACTCGATGATGCGCGCGCGCAGCGCCTCCGCGCATTGCATCGCGTAGCTGCCGGCAGCGGTGCCCGCCGGCGGCCGGAAGCTCGAGGGCGCCGGCACGTGAATGCCGGGGGGGTGCCCGGCGAGATAGGGTGCGTAGCCTGGATCGGCCGACAGCGCCATCGTCGCGCGCGTGCTGCCGTGGTAGGACGGATTGCGACTGATCACCCGGTAACGCGCGCTCTCGCCACGCGCGATCGCCGCACGGCGCGCGAACTGCAGGCACTTCTCCACCGCCTCGGAACCGCTCGAGACGAAGAAGGCGCACTCGAGCCCAGGGCCCGCGAGCGCGGCCAGCCGCCGGCTCAGCTCGGTGCTGCGTTCGCTCTCGAAATTACTGGGATAGGCGAAGCAGAATTGCGCCGCCTGTTCGCGCATGGCCGCCAGCACGCGCTCGTCACCATGGCCGATGTTGACGGTAATCGGTCCCGATGTGGCGTCGATGAAGCGCCTGCCGTCCGTATCCCAGATGTGCAGGCCCTTGGCGCGGGCAATGCCGGGCGGACCGGCACCGGTCGGCCCGGTCCAGAATCTGTGCATGCCCGCGACTGTGTTGGTCATCGTCACTGCCCTAGCGGTCAGCCGGCGGCGTCGCCCGCCGCCGCGGCGGGTCGAAGAACGGCCCTTCGACCACGCGGCAGCGCGCCATGAAGCGATTCCACTTCAGTTCCTTCTGATAATAGATCTCGGCCGTCAGTTCCTCGCCGGGCGCCCCCCAGGGCATCATCACGGAAGCCAGCGCGATGCTCGCCTTCGCGGCTGGCGACCACATCGACGAAGTCACGACACCGATGTTGGTGCGGCGCTGGTCGTAGACATAGGCATCCCTGGCCGGCTTGTTGCCTGCGACGTCGAGCCGCACGAGCCGGTAGCGCGAGCCGCGCCGGTGCTCTTCGAGCAAGGCGCGACGGCCAGTGAAATTCGGCTTGCTGAAATCGACCAGGCGCCCGAGGTCCAGCTCGAAGGGCGAGCGCGTACGATCGACGCGCACCGCGCGATCCGCTGGCAGGAAGTCGACTCCGGCCTGGATGAATCCGGCCTCGATGCGGCTCATTTCGAGCGCCAGCGTGCCGATGGCCCGGATGCCGTGGTTCGCACCGGCCAGGAACAGCTCGTCCCATAGCCGCAGCGCATGCTCGGGCGCGATCCACAGTTCGTAACCCAGGTCGCCCGTGTACCCGGTACGCGACACCTCGAGCGTGCCGCCCGCGAACGGGTAGCTGCGCAGCCCGAACGGGGTCAGCGTCTCGATGCCAGCGAGCCCGAAGCTCCTGAGCACCGCGCAGGATGTCGGGCCCTGCACCGCCAGGCCCGCGATGTCATTCGTTTCCTCGACGATGCGCACCTCGAACCCGAGCGCGGAAGAGTGCAGCCAGTCGAGCTGCCGCTCCTGCGAACACAGGCGATACACGCCATCGCGAAGGTGGAAGATAGTGCCATCGTCAATCACCTGCCCACCCTCGTCACACCACACGGCATAGCCGACCCGCAAGGGCTTGAGCTTCGCGACGTCGCGCGTGACCAACCGGTTCATGAACGCGAGGGCGTCCGGACCCGTCACCAGGTGCTTGGTCATGGGCGAGAGATCGAACACCGCGCAGCTGTTGCGGATCGCGTTGTATTCCATGCCGACGTCGAAGTACGCATCGGCCACGGTGTGGTCGCGCCAGCGATGCCACAGGTTCAGCTGGTTCAGCGCGGCCGTGCGCGGATGGAACGGTGTCTCGCATACGGCCCGGTGGAAGTGGTCACGCGCCAGCATGGCTCACCCACCTCCCGCAATCACGCGTGCGGCGTTGCGGCCCGCGGTGCCCATGACGCCGCCACCCGGATGACAGCCGGCCCCGCACAGGTACAGTCCCGCCACCGGTGTCGCATATTGCGCCGCGCCGGGCACCGGCCGCAGCACCATGAACTGGTCGAGCGCCAGCTCGCCGTGGTGCCAGTGCCCGCCGGTGATGCCGAACTGCTGCTCGATATCCATCGGTGTCAGCAGCTCCGCATGCTGCACCAATGCGCCAATGCCGGGCGCATGCTCCTCGAGCGTGGCCATGACGGCGGCGAGGAAGCGCTCCTTGCCCACGGCCCAACCGCCCTTGAGGTCGTAGGGAGCGTACTGCACCACCGCCGAGAGTACCTCGCGTCCAGCGGGCGCGAGTCCGCGATCATGGAGCGAGGGCAGGGTGATCTCCAGCACCGGCTGCGTCGAGAATTCCCCGTACTTGGCCGGGTTGAAGGCCCGCTCTACGTAATCGACATCCGGCGCGATCAGCAGCCGCTCGCCCAGTTGTGCGGCGGATAGGCCGCGAAACTGCGGTCGGCCGCCAAGTGCCAGGTGGAGCTTCGCGGCGTTGCCCGCTGCGCGCAGATTGTGCACGCGGCGCGCGAATTCCGCCTCGAGATGACGCGCACCCAACAGCCGCAGCAGGCTGCGCTGCGGGTCGGCGTTGGACACCACCAGTTCGGCGCCCAGCTCCTCGCCCCGCTCCAGCCGTACGCCGCAGGCGCGACCGTCGCGGACCAGGATCGATTCGACCGATGCACCGCAGCGGATCCCGACTCCGGCCGCGCGCGCCGCCGCTGCCAGAGCGTCGGTGACCGCGCCCATCCCGCCGCGCGGCAGCGCCAGGGCACCGCAGCGACCATTGACCGCGCCACTCTGCCGGTACAGAGAGGTGTATACGCTATTGCCCGAGCGCGGACCGAGACGCGCGCCGAGCACCGCATCGAGCGCCAGCGCGCCCTTGAGACCCGGGTGCTCGAACTGCTCCTCGAGCACGTCGTAGATGTTCATGGTCGCGAGGCGCAGGAATTCGCGCATGTCCTTGCGGCCGAGGCGCCGGATATCGAGCGCCAACGCAAGCGCCGGCAGCGCATCGCGCCAGGAATCGAAGCGCAGGCGCGGCGGCACGCGTCCGTGCTGCCGCGCGATCAGGCGCGCGAATTTCTGCATGCGCGCGGCGTGCGCGCGCAGCGCGGAGCGGTCGGCCGCCGAGACCTCGCCGGACAGGATGCTGCCGCCGGACAACACCAGTGGCGCACGCTCGCCGGCCAGCGACACCGTGGCGAGTGCATCGCGCGCATATGCCAGCCCATGCTGCGCCAGCCCGAGTTCGCGCTCGACCACCGGATCGAGGAGGTGCAGCAGGTGCGCTACGGCGGAAACCCTGAAGCCCGGTGCAAACTCGCGCGTGATGGCCGCGCCCCCGGGCTGCGCCGCCGCCTCGAGCACCAGCACCTTGCGGCCGGCGCGCGCCAGGTAGGTTGCGCAGGCCAGGCCATTGTGGCCGGCGCCAATGACGATGACCGACCGGGGTTCAGTCATCGCTCCACCCCTCGGGCACGCTCGATCCGCGTCGCAGGTCGCGCAGGATCTCGCGTGCCGCGTTCGCGCCCGGAGCCGCCATCACGCCGCCGCCGGGATGGGTCGCGGAGCCGCACATGTACAGCCCGCGAACCGGAGCGCGATACTGCGCGAAGCCGGGGAAGGGGCGGTTGAAGAACAGCTGGTCGAAGGTGAGCTCGCCCTGGAAGATGTTGCCTTCGGTGAGGCCGACCTCCGCTTCGAGCTCGCGCGGCGTGCGCACCTCGGCGTGCAGCACCAGGCTGCGGAAGTTGGGGCTGTAGCGCGCGATCTGGTCGAACACGGTCTGCTTGAAGGCCTCGCGGTCGGCGTCGGTCCAGTCGCGGCCCTGAACCTTGACCGGCACGTACTGCACGAACACCGACATCATGTGCTTGCCCGGCGGAGTCATCGTCGGGTCGGTCGCTGAAGGCATCAGCAGGTCGAGGTATGGGTCCTTCGACCAGGTACCACTCTTCCAGTCGTCATAGGCGCGTTCGTAGCGCTCGAGCGAGTCGAGAAAATGCATGTCGCCGCTGATGAGCGGGTTGCCGGCGCCGAGCGCCGGGAAATCCGGCAGTCCGTCGAGCGCGATGTTCAGCTTCCCGGATGAGCCACGGATCTTGAAGTTGCGGGCCCGCGCCAGGAATTCCGGCTCCAGATCGCGTGGCTCCATCAGCTTCAGGAAGGTGCGCTTCGGATCCACATTCGAGACCACCGTGTCGGCGTAATACTCATCGCCATTGGCCAGCGCCACGCCGCGGGCACGCCCGCCGCGCGTCAGGATGCGCGCCGCCGGCGCATCGACCTTGATCTCACCGCCGTGCGCCTGCACCGCGGCGGCCAGCGCATTGCTGACTGCGCCCATGCCGCCGCGCGCGAAACCCCAGGCACCCATCTGGCCGTCGACATCGCCCATGTAATGATGCAGCAGCACGTAGGCCGTGCCCGGCGACTGCACGCCGAGCGCGGTGCCGATGATGCCGCTGCCGGCGAAATTCGCTTTCACCACGTCCGATTCGAAGTACTCGTTGAGGTAGTCGGCGATCGACAGCGTGTAGAAGCGCATGGTGTCACAGATACCCTGTTCACCGAGCCTGGCGAATTCCTTGCCGATATGGATCAGCTCGCGGATGTCGCGCCAGCGCAGCGAGCTCGGGTCAGGAGGGGTGCGCAGCAGCAGCGCGCGGATCAGCCGGCACTGGCGCATCGTGTCGCGCCCGTAGCGCAGGTAGGCGTCGGCATCGCGCGGGCTGTGGCGGGCGAGTTCGCGGCGCCTGATGTCCTTGTCGAGGTAGCCGCCGAGGATGTCGCCGTCGCGCGTGAAGGTCACGCCGCCGCCATAGGGCACGATCTGGAGGCCGTGGCGCGCCAGCTCGAGCGTGCGGTAGATCTCCGGGCGCAGCAGGCCGCACACGTACGAACAGTTGGAATAGATCCAGTGCGGGTGCAATTCGCGGCTCACAGCCGCGCCGCCGACGTACGGATTGGACTCAAGCACCAGCACTTTGAGTCCGGCGCGCGCCAGGAAGGCCGCGTTGCACAGGCCATTGTGCCCCGCGCCGATCACGATGGCGTCGTATTTCATCGCGCCAGCTTAGGTTTGCGGCCCCCGGCCGGTCAATACCGGCCCGCTAGCCTTCGACGCGATTGCCGAGGTCGATGCCGGCCAGGTCGAAGCCGCGCCGATAGTCGCGGATGTGCTTTTCCGTCCAGCTGCGCGCATCAGCGACATCGCCGGCGCGGATCGCCGCAAGGATGCGCCGCTGTGCGGTCGCGATCCGCGCGCGCGCCGCCGCCACTTCGTCGATCACCCTGCGGAGCGATGGCGCGAGCAGCTGCAGCAGCGGTTCGTGCGCCAGCATCAGCACCCGACTGTGGGTCGCTTCACCGACGTCGCGGAAGAATTCCGCCGCCTGCGCGGCGGCAGCGCCCGCGCTGCGCGGCATCGCACGCCCGATGGTGGCCTCGAGCGCGGCGAGATCGGCGCTGCGCCGCGCGCGCGCCGCCGCCTCTGCGATCGGCGGTTCCAGGATCGAGAGTCCTTCCCACACGTCGCGGATGCTGACATCGTGGAGGGCGAGGGCGCGGCTCACGCCCTCGGCCAAGGCGTCGCGCTCGGGCCGGCTGACCATCATCAGCTTGGAACCGCGCTGGCGCCGCACCATGCCCGCTGATTCCAGTTCGCGCAGGGCTTCGCGCACCGTCGAGCGGTTGACGCCGAACTGGCGCGCCAGTTCGAGCTCGGGTGGCAGGCGCTCGCCGGCGCTCAGCGTGCGGTCGGTGATGCGCTCGAGGAGCGCCGCAGCGACCTTGCGGTAGGCGGGCTCGAATTCCACCGGTTCGAATTCGACCCTCATGCACTGCGCTCGAACAGTTCCCGGCCGATCAGCATGCGGCGCACTTCCTGGGTGCCGGCGCCGATTTCATACAGCTTGGCGTCGCGCAACAGTCGTCCGGCGGGGTAATCGTTGATGTAGCCATTGCCGCCGAGGATCTGGATGGCCTCGAGCCCGGCGCATGTCGCCTTCTCAGCGGCGAACAGTACCGCGGCCGCGGCGTCCCGGCGGGTGCAGCGCCCGGCGTCGCAGGCGCGCCCGACCGCATAGACCAAGGCGCGTGCTGCATTCAGATTGGTGTACAGATCGGCGATCTTGGCCTGGATGAGCTGGAAGCTGCCGATCGACTCGCCAAACTGGCGGCGTTCGTGCACGTAGGGCAGCACCAGGTCGAGCACGGCGGCCATGATGCCCAGCGGACCCGCGGCCAGCACGGCGCGTTCGTAGTCGAGACCGCTCATCAGCACGCGCACGCCGCGATCGCGCTCACCCAGCAGGTTCTCGGCCGGCACGAAGCAATCCTCGAACACCAGTTCGCCGGTATCCGATCCGCGCATCCCCAGCTTGTCGAGCTTCTGCGCGGTCGAGAAACCGGGGTATCCCTTCTCGACGATGAAGGCCGAGATGCCCCTGGAGCCCGCGGCCGGGGAGGTCTTGGCATAGACCACGACCACATCGGCGCTCGGACCGTTGGTGATCCACATCTTGCGGCCGGTCAGCGCGAAGCCGCCGTCACGCGGCTCTGCCTTCAGCTGCATCGAGACGACGTCGGAGCCGGCGCCGGGCTCGGACATCGCCAACGCGCCGACCTTCGCGCCGCTGACCAGGCCAGGCAGGTAGCGGTCGCGCTGCGCGTCGTTGCCGTTGAGGCGCAACTGGTTCACGCACAGGTTCGAATGCGCGCCGTACGACAGGCCGACCGAAGCCGAGGCGCGCGAGATCTCTTCCATCGCGACGATGTGCGCCAGGTAGCCGAGGTCGGCCCCGCCCCAGCGCTCCGGCACCGTCAGCCCGAGCAGCCCCCGTCCGCCCAGGCCGCGCCACAGCGCGGCCGGGAACAGGTTCTCCCGATCAATCGCGCCGGCCAGCGGGGCGATCTCGGCGCGCGCAAAGCGCCGTACCTGCGCGCGCACTTCATCCAGCGTCTCGCCCAGGCCGAAATCGAACTCGCAATTGTCGAGCACGGACATGGGTTTGCCCCACTGTCAATAATGGTGCTATTATCGGACAATCAGACTATTAGCGCAAGGCCGGCCATGCCCGCGATCGAATCCCGCCTGGATCCCCGCAGCGCAGAATTCCACGCCAACCGGCAGGCCATGGAGCCGCTGGTGGCCGATCTGCATGCGCGCCTGGCGGCGGCCGCGCTCGGCGGCGGCGAGACCACCCGGGCGCGGCACCTGGCGCGCGGCAAGCTGTTGCCGCGCCAGCGCGTCGAAATGCTGCTGGATCCGGGCGCCCCGTTCCTCGAGCTCTCGCAGCTCGCGGCCTGCGGGCTCTACCATAACGAGGCGCCGGGCGCGGGCCTGATCACCGGCATCGGCCGCGTGGCGGGGCGCGAATGCCTGGTGGTCTGCAACGACGCGACCGTCAAGGGCGGCACCTACTACCCGATGACGGTCAAGAAGCACCTGCGGGCGCAGGACATCGCGCGCGAGAACCAGTTGCCGTGCGTCTACCTGATCGACTCCGGCGGCGCGCACTTGCCCAGCCAGGACGAGGTCTTTCCCGACCGCGACCACTTCGGGCGCATCTTCTACAACCAGGCGCAGATGTCGGCGCAGGGCATTGCGCAGATCGCGGTGGTCATGGGTTCGTGCACGGCCGGCGGCGCCTATGTGCCGGCCATGAGCGACGAAACCATCATCGTGAAGAACCAGGGCACGATCTTCCTCGGCGGCCCGCCGCTGGTGAAAGCCGCAACCGGCGAAGTGGTCGATGCTGAAACGCTGGGTGGCGCGGACGTCCACACGTC